>NZ_JAFLRJ010000657.1 GCF_017315755.1 Streptomyces beijiangensis | reverse complement strand
GTCTCGTGGGCTCGGGGGAGCTGAAGGGTCACAGGGGAGGAGCGATCGTCCGCCCCAGGTGAGGCGGTGCCACTCGTCGAGAGAGGTGGGCTTTCTGATCCCGTCGTGCTTCTCCCGTCTGCGCCTGGCGGCGACCTCCGACTCGTAGGCCAGCCACACCGACCGCGCTTCCTCCAGCTCCTCCAGCGCGGCTATCAGCAGCGCCGGATCGGGCTCACGGTCGTCCGGGCTGAACCCGTTGCTGGCACACAGGTGGTGCCATGTCGCGCGGTGTCCGTAGGGAGCGAAGCGCTCCAGACACTTGCGGAGCGCCTGGCGGCGCTGCGAGGGATCCCTTCCTGGATCCCGGACCTGCTGTGCGAGGGCTCTGAAGCCAGCCAATCATCCCACCTCCGACGGAGAGGACCCGGAC
>NZ_JAFLRJ010000656.1:749-1777 GCF_017315755.1 Streptomyces beijiangensis | reverse complement strand
CCGCGCGGGCTCGGCCTGCGGCACCACGCCCGGCAGGCTGAGGAACGCGTGCGGCGCTCCGGGGTACTCGGTGAGCTGCGTGGGGGTCCCGGCGGCGCGCAGGCGTTCGGCGTAGCTGCGGCCGTGATCGGCAATCGCATCGGCGGTCGGTACGACGACGAGCGCCGGGGCCAGCCCGCTCAACTCGTCTGCGTACAGCGGGGAGAGGGCGCGGGAGTCGGTCCCGGGCGGCACGGCGAGCCGCTGGAAGTAGCGCAGCAGGGGCTCGGCGGGGGTCGGGGCGTGCCCGTACTCGGCCATCGAGGCGTAGTCGAACATCGTCCCGGTGACGTCGACAGCGGGGTTGACCAGCACCTGCGCCCTGAGCCGCAGGCCGGTCTCGCGGGCCCGGATCGCCGCCAGCGCGCCGATCAACCCGCCGCAGCTCTCGCCGAATACGGCGATCCGCGACGGATCGACGCCCCACTGCGATGCATGCCGCACCACGTGCCGGAGCACGTCCCAGCCGTCGTCGGCGGCGGCCGACAGGGGGCTGTCCGGGGCGAGGAGGCGATGCTCCACCGAGACGACCACGGCGGGCAGTTGGGCGGCGACATGGCTGGTGACCCAGTCGCACTGCACGGCCGTGCCGACGAACCCGCCGCCGTGCACGTGGACGACGAGGGGCAGGTCCGTGCGCTCGCCGGAGGCCGGCCGGTACACCCGTACCGGAAGCTCACGTCCGGGCAGGGCCACGGTCTGCCACTGGATCGTGGACCCGGGGTCCGGCTCTCCGGTGAACGCCCGCGCCGTGCCGGACGCCCGGAAGGCGTTCTCCGCTTCGCGGTAGGCGACCAGTTCCTCGTCGGTGATCGTCTGCCAGTCGGGCTCGGACGGTCGCATCACAACAGTGTTCTCGCTCATGACTTCTCCTTCGTCCAGTGGTCCAGAGAGTTTCGCGACTTCAGGTATCGATACCTAAGGTAGCGAAAACGAGTACCGTAGGGAAATGACTTCGAGCACATCCGCCAGACCGCCCGGTCGCCCGC
>NZ_JAFLRJ010000656.1:0-730 GCF_017315755.1 Streptomyces beijiangensis | reverse complement strand
CCGGGCCGAACTCCTGACGTCGACCGTCCGCTGGATCGCGGCGAAGATCGGCGAGCCCGGGGTGGGCGACGCGTTCGCGGGCGTGTTCAGCGACGCCGTCAGCGACCCGGACCTGCGCGAGATTCTCGCCACGCGGCTGCAGGACCCGTACCGCATCGCACTCCAGGACGCGCTCGGCGAGCCGGAGAACCGGGTCCTGTTCTTCATCGACGTCGTGGTCGGGGTCCTGCTCCACCGGATGGGCATGACCGGCGAACCGATGGCCGACGCGGACGTCGACGCCCTGGTTGCGATGGTCCTGGCGCACTTCGAGAAGGAATGACCCGGTTTCCGGGTCGGTTGGTGCGAGCTGCAGAAGGCGGTGACGCGGCAAGGGTGACGCAGGAAAGAATTCGGCCCAGCGACTCGCCGTTGCCGCCCGCGATGTCCAGGGTGTCCTGCCACTGCGCCCGCGCGATGTCGGACACGGCGGACCTGCTCGTGGTCGAACGCGTCCTCCCGGCGGACGGCTCACCTTCACCGGCGACGGCGTGGGACCTGCACATGATGGGCAACGTAGGAGGCCGCGAACGCCGAGCGGACCACTACGCCCGCTTGTCCACGGACGCGGGCCTCACCTTGGTGGGCATCACACTGCTGCCCCTGGACGGCAACGTGCTGCACGTCCGCAGGGCAGCGGGGACGCTCGTCCCATGGCTGTCACCTGGGCCCCGATCCGGGCCACCCGGAT
>NZ_JAFLRJ010000655.1 GCF_017315755.1 Streptomyces beijiangensis | reverse complement strand
CGCCGCTGTTGCGATCTCTGGTTCGGGCGAATCCGTCGTCCACTCGGTCGCGACCAGGAGCAGGCGGATCAGACCCGTCGCGGTGAGGGACTCGACGACCGTGGCACTGGGGGACACCAGTTGCAGATCGCCTCCCTCGTAGCGGGCGCGGCGCAGTGCGGCGATCAGGATGCCCAGCGCCCGGTGGTCACAGGCAGTGACGCCTGACAGATCGAGAGTGAGGTGGGTGCCCGGCGGCAGTCCGCTCAGGCGGGCGCGCAACGTCGGCAGGGCCGTCAGGTCCAGGCTTCCTGCGACGGTCATGGGGCGTGAGGTGAGCTTGAGCTGGGCGTGCACCGTGCCTCCTTGGAGCAGAGACCACTCTTTGACGCTGCCGGGGGCCTGGGCTTCAACACGCAGTGTAGTCCTGGCGGTTCGGGGTTGACAGGTGTTGACAGGGGCAACTGCCACCTGTTCACCGGTGAGGGGTGACACTGGATGTATGTGCCGGAGCATCAAGACCCTTCGCCCGCCCGTCCTCCCCGAGGAAGCCACCGAGGACGACATCCGGGCCGCCGCCCTTCAGTACGTACGCAAGGTGTCCGGATTCCGGGCTCCTGCCGCTCACAACCGTGAGGTGTTCGACCGGGCCGTCCAGGAGATCGCGGACGCGA
>NZ_JAFLRJ010000654.1:176-620 GCF_017315755.1 Streptomyces beijiangensis | reverse complement strand
ACGAGCCGGGCTCCGCGCCCGTCCTGCGTACCGACGAGCCGTGCTGCTACCAGGCGCTGGCCCCGTTGCCCGACTTCGACGGCAACCGGGTGGTGCTCGGCGCCTGGGTCGTCGAGAACGAGGCGGCGGGCCTCGGCATCCGTGAATCGGCAGGGCCGGTCACCGACGAGTACGCCCGTTTCCTGCCCCACGTGATCCTCTAGCCCCTGTCCGTCAGCCCCTGTCCGGGCCTAGTCGGCGAGCACGTCCCGCAGCTGGTCGAGCCCCCAGTCCAGGTCCTCCTTGCTGATCACCAGCGGGGGAGCGATCCGGATGGTCGACCCGTGGGTGTCCTTCACCAGGACCCCGCGGTCCATCAGCCGCTCGGTGATCTGCCGCCCGGTGCCGCGGTCAGGGGCGATGTCCACCCCGGCCCACAGCCCGCGGCCACGGACCGCCTCCACC
>NZ_JAFLRJ010000654.1:0-154 GCF_017315755.1 Streptomyces beijiangensis | reverse complement strand
CCCCAGGATCTCCGCCGACGACACGACGGCCGACACGGGAACGACCCCGCCGCCCAGCGCCTTGCCCAGGACGTACATGTCCGGGACGACGCCCTCGTGCTCGCACGCAAAGGTCTTCCCGGTCCGTCCGAGCCCCGACTGGATCTCGTCGGCG
>NZ_JAFLRJ010000653.1 GCF_017315755.1 Streptomyces beijiangensis | reverse complement strand
CGCGGACCGGCCCAGGGCGAGCTCACAGCCAGGGGTCGATACCATGGGTTCTTCCGGACCTGACCGGGGGACCCGGACCCGCACGAGGAGCGCTCTTGCCAGACGAGGCCCAGCCCGCAGCCGCCGCGCAGCCCGACCAGCCGGAGAACAAGCCCGCTGCGGCCCCCACCACGCCCCCCGAGCCGTCCGCGGACAAGCCCAGGCCCGCGGACGGCTCGGGGGGCGTGGTGGGGGCCGCAGCGGGCTTGTTCTCCGGCTGGTCGGGCTGCGCGGCGGCTGCGGGCTGGGCCTCGTCTGGCAAGAGCGCTCCTCGTGCGGGTCCGGGTCCCCCGGTCAGGTCCGGAAGAACCCATGGTATCGACCCCTGGCTGTGAGCTCGCCCTGGGCCGGTCCGCG
>NZ_JAFLRJ010000652.1 GCF_017315755.1 Streptomyces beijiangensis | reverse complement strand
AAAGGCTGCACTGGTGACCGTTGTCAACAACAGTAACAAGGCCCTGACCTGCGAGGTCTTGAAACAGTCAGTCGGCCGTGGTCGGTCGGCTGCGGTCAGCCGGTGATGATCGCCGGGTCGCTGACGCCCGGCCGGCCGTTCTCGACATGGCCGGCGAGGCGGCGCAGGAAGCCGGCGTCCTTGTCGGAGACGACGGTCAGGTCGTACCAGCGCTGTGTGCGGGCCAGGTCCACCGTGCGGACGACCTTGCCGCCCGCGGTGGAGCCGGGACCCTTGAAGGTGGGCAGGAAGCCGTTCGGGCCATGAGCGGTCAGGTCGTAGCTGCCCTTGGAATAGGCCGCGTTCCAGGTGTCGGAGATCTTCTTCCCGGCCTCGGTGGTGTACGTCCACGGGCCGTCCGTGCGGTTGGCCGAGGTGACGTAGAAGTGCGCACCCGCGGAGTCCCCGCCGCTGAAGGTGAGCGCGAAACGGCCGGTGGCGGGGACTCCGCGGGTGCGCACTTCTACGT
>NZ_JAFLRJ010000066.1 GCF_017315755.1 Streptomyces beijiangensis | reverse complement strand
GTTCCTCTCCGTTCCGCTCGCCTTCGCGGGAGGTCTCGGGCTCGGCGTACTGCAGAACCTGACGGCCGGGTACGCGTCCTTCGCCGACGGCATCACCGGCTTCCGTACGGCGGTGCCGTTCCTGATCCTGTTCGCCGGACTGCTGATCATGACCCGGCGGCAGCGGGCCGCGGGGACGGCAGCGGTGGACGCACCACCGGTCGACTATCTGGCCGGGCGCTCGTGGGGGCGCCGTTGGGGTGTGTGGGCGGCGGGGGCTGTTCTGCTGGCGGTCGCCTTCTATACGGTCACCACCCCTTTCTGGAGCGGGATCCTGGCCCAGGGTCTGGCGATCTCCCTGGTCTTCGTCTCCTTCACGGTGGTGACGGGGCTCGGCGCGATGGTCTCGCTGGCGCAGGCGACCTTTGTGACGGGGGCCGCGCTGGTGGCCGGGCTGCTGATGAGCCATGGCTGGCCGTTCGTCGCCGCTGCCGCGGTGGGGACGTGCGTGGCCGCCCTGCTCGGGGCCGTCGCGGCGCTTCCCGCGCTGCGTCTCGGCGGGAGGAGTCTGGCCCTCGCCACGCTCGCGCTCGCGTTCCTGGCGGACCAGGTCCTGTTCCAGTTCCGGTGGCTCAGGAACGGCGACACGGGCTGGGAGATCCCGCGCCCCGTCTTCGGCCCTGTCGACCTGGGCGACGACCGGGCGATGGGTGTGGCGCTGGTGGTGCTGGTGACGGTCGCGGTCGCCGCGCTCAGCGCGCTGCGGAGCTCCCGGGCCGGGCGGGCGATGCTGGCGGTACGGTCCGCCCCCGCGGCGGCGCTCGCCTCGGGGGTCTCGGTGATCCGCACGAAGCTCCTGGTGTTCACGGTGTCGGCGGGGGTGGCCGGTTTCGGGGGCGTGATGTACGCCTCGTACAACACCCGTGTCACCGCAACCGACTTCACCGCGATGTCGGGGCTGATCTGGCTCGCTGTGGCGGTGGCCGCGGGGGTGCGCAGGCCGCAGTTCGCGGTGGTGGCGGGGCTGGTGTTCGCGCTCGTACCGCATCTGATGAGTGAGTACGTGACGTCCTCGGCGCATCTGCCGGTGATCCTCTTCGGCCTTGCGGGGCTGGCGCTCGCCAATGATCCGGACGGGTACTGCGCGGCGGTGTCCGCGCGGTGGCACCGCAGGCGGGCGACGGCACGAGCCGCGTCCGCTCCGGCCGCCGGGGAGGCTCCGCCACCGGTGCCCTCGCCGCGTCGGCCGGTCGCGAACGACACGGCGAAGCCGGTCGCCGGGGCCGCGCTGGAGCTGCGGGGTGTTCGCGCCGGATACGACGGGGCGCCCGTACTGCACGGTGTCGATCTGTCCGTACGGCCCGGCGAGATCCTGGCGCTGCTCGGACCCAACGGCGCCGGGAAGTCCACCACGTGCCGGGTCGCGGCCGGGGTGCTCAGCCCGCTGACGGGGAGTGTGTACGCCGCCGGGCGCGAGGTCACCCGCGAAGGGCCGGTGCGCAGATCGCGCGGCGGGATCGTGCTGGCGCCGGAGGGGCGCGGGATCTTCCCCGGGCTCTCCATCGAGGAGAACCTCGCGCTGTACATCGAGGACAGGGACGGGCGCGACGCCGTCTACGCCCGCTTCCCCGGGCTCGCCAACCGCCGTACGGTCACCGCCGGTTCGCTCTCCGGCGGCGAGCAGCAGCTGCTCGCGCTCGCCCCGCTCCTCCAGCGGCCGCCGGCGGTCCTCGTCGCCGACGAGCCGTCCCTCGGTCTCGCCCCGCGCATTGTCGACGAGGTGTTCCTGCTGCTCACCGAGTTGCGGGACCAGGGGACCGCGCTGCTGCTGGTCGAGGAGAAGGCGGCCGAGGTGCTCGGGGTCGCCGACACCGTGGCGTATCTGGCGCAGGGGCGGGTCACCTGGTGCGGGCCGCGCACCGCGGTGGAGGACGACCGGCTGACCGAGGCCTATCTGGGAGTGGGGGCGAAGACCGTATGAGTCAGGTGCTTGCGGCCACGGGGATCGGCGTGCGGTTCGGGGGCGTACGGGCCCTGGACGGTGTTGATCTCGCAGTGCACGGCGGAGAGGTGTGCGGACTGATCGGGCCCAACGGGGCCGGAAAGACGACCCTGTTCGACGTGGTCTCGGGGATCCGCAGGCCCGACGAGGGGCGCGTCCTCCTCGACGGAAGGGACATCAGCCGCCGCTCCCCCGTCTGGCGGGCCAGGCACGGCATGCGCCGTACCTTCCAACGGCAGCAGCTCTTCGGGCAGTTGACCGTCGCGGACAATCTTCTTGTCGCCCAGGAGTGGCGCGGAGGACGGCGGAAGCTGGCAGGGCGCCGTTCGCGTGCGGCGGCCGTACTGCGCGAGTGCGGGCTCGACGCCCTCGCGGACTCGTACGCGGGCGTGCTCCCTGTCGGCCAGGCCAGGATGGCGGAGCTGGCGCGCGCTCTCGCGGACCCTCCCCGGGTACTGCTGCTCGATGAACCGGCTTCGGGGATGTCCGGTGAGGAGAGAGGCCAACTTGCTGTTGTCGTACGACACTTGGCAGACGAAGAAGGGTGTGCGGTGCTGCTTGTCGAGCACAACGTCGCCTTCGTGATGGAGCTCTGCAGCCGCGTCGTCGTCCTCGACCTCGGTACCGTTCTCGCCGAGGGCGACGCCGCGGACGTACGGGAGAACCCCGCCGTCCGCGACGCCTATCTCGGTACCGCTGCCTCTACTTGATCGCGACCTTGAAGATCTTGTCCGAGCCCGCTGCCTCATTCCCGTTGTTGTCGCAGTTGGTCGTGGAGAGCCAGAGCGCGTCCTGGCCGGGCACCTTGGTGACCGTGCGCAGGCGGCCGTACGTACCGACGTAGTACGCGGCCGGTGTCCCCACGTTCTCCGTGTCCCCGGAGATCGGGATCTGCCAGAGGCGTTCGCCGCGCAGGGACGCCATGTAGATCACATTGCGGACGATGGCGATCCCGCTGGGCGAGGCCTCCGAGACCGTCCAGGTCTTCTTGGGATTGGTCATCCCCGAGGTGCTGCAGGTGCCTTCACAGGTCGGCCAGCCGTAGTTGGCGCCCGGCTTGATGAGGTTGAGTTCGTCGAACTTGCTGTCGCCGAACTCCGCCTCCCACAACCGGCCGTTGCGGTCGAAGGCCAGGCCCTGCGGATTGCGGTGGCCGTAGCTGTAGACGTAGGTGCCGAAGGGGTTGCCGGGAGCCGGCTGGCCCGCGGTCGTCAGGCGCAGGATCTTGCCGTTGAGCGAGGTCTTGTCCTGGGCCAGGGCGGGCGTCTGGGCCTCGCCGGTGGAGGCGTAGAGATAGCCGTCGGGGCCGAAGAGGAGCCGTCCGCCGTTGTGGTAGCGGTTCTTCTTGATGCCCTGGAGCAGGATCTTGTAGCCGGTCAGGGTGGTGCCGTCGTACGTCATCCGCGCGATGCGGTTGCCCTCGGAGGCGGTGTGCATGAAGTACACGTAGTGGTTCGAGGACCAGTTCGGGTCGACGGCGACACCGAGCAGACCGCCCTCGCCGTCGGTGGTGACGACGTTGGGGACCGTGCCGACCTGGGTCCTGGCGCCGGCCGGGGTGACCTTGAAGACCTTGAAGCTGTCCCGTTCGGTCGCCAGGGCGCTGGAGGAGTCGGGCATCCAGTACGTACCCCAGGGGATCGTCCAGCCGCTGGAGAGCGTCGAAATCGAGGAGGGCACACCGCCGTCGGAGGTGCAGGTGGGGGTGGTGAAGGTGACGGCGTTGCTGGGTGCGGAGGAGTTGCCCGCCTGGTCCTTGGCCACCACGGTCAGGGTGTACGGGCTGTTGCAGGCGAGCCCGGTCAGGGTCGTGGTGTTCGCCGGCGGGGTGCCGGTGAGCGTCTTGTAGACGGTGGAGCCGCTGCGCACCTCATAGGTGGTGACGGCCTTGTTGTCCGTGGCCGCACCCCAGGTGAGGGTGACGGCGTTGGCAGTGAGGCCGCTGGTGGTGAGCGCGGAGGGCGCGGACGGCGGGGTCGTGTCGGAGCTGGGGAGCGTGGTGCAGTCGATCGCCGTGGACGCCGGAGAAGTGTTGCCGGAGGCGTCGCGGGCGATGGCGGTCAGGTTGTAGACGGTGTTGGCGGTGAGCCCGGTAAGGGTCTTGCTCGTGACGGTGCCCGGGGTCTCGCCGAGCTTGTTGCCGTGCTCGTAGAGGTCGTACGCGGCCACGCCCACGTTGTCCGTGGATGCACCCCAGTTGAAGGTGAGGGAGTCCTCGGTGACCCCGGTGCAACTGGTCGTACCGGGCCGGGTCGGGGCCTGGGTGTCGGCTGCGGTGCCCACGGTCAGCTTGTCCAGGTTGGGGCCGCCGCCCGCGGTGGTGGCGGTCGCCCGGATCGTGTTCGTACCGGCCACGAGGGTCGCACCGAGGGTCTTGGTGGCCCAGGTGTCCCAGTCGGCGGTGGCCGGGAAGGAGACTCCCGGGGCGACGACCGTGCCGTTGACGGTGACGTCCATCGGGCGGTCGACGGCGGTCCCGTTGGCGTACCGCAGGGCGACTGATGCACTGCCCGCCGTGGCGGCGCTGACGGTGAACTCGACGTACGAACCTGCGATGTTGGTGTAGTCGACGAAGCCGGTGCCGGTGTAGTTCAGGTGGTTCGTGGCGATGGTGCCCTGTCCGACGGTGGCGTCCTCCGCCTGGTAGGCGGTGCCCGCAGGGGCCGCCACCTGGAAGTCCACGTAGTCGATGTTGGCCAGACCGTTGGCCGTGGTGGCCGTGAGGCGGATCTTGTTGTTCCCGGCGGTGACCGGGGCGGTCAGGGTGGAGACGGCCCAGGTGTCCCAGTCGGCGGTCGCGGCGAACGAGCGGGCCGCGGAGACCGTGGTGCCGTTGACGGCGATGTCGGCGGGGCGGTCGACCGTGGTGCCGTTGGCGTAACCGATGGCGATGGTGGCGGTGCCCGCAGTCGCGGCATTCACCGTGAACTCGGTATACACACCTGCGGCGTTGGTGGTGTCGACGAAGCCCGTGCCCGAGTAGTTGAGGTGGTTCGTCGCCACCGCCCCGGACGAGATCACGGCGCTCTCCGCCTCGTAGCGGGTGACCGCGGCGCTCGCCGGGATCGCCTGCACCAGCCAGGCGAGGAGCAGGGCGACGACGAGCGCCGCCACGGCTCTGGTTCTTCTGGACCGCATGGAACCCTCCTTCATGAGGGATTCGGGGGACATTACGGCACCCAGTAGTTGCCGGAAGCCACGATCATCGACTGGAGCTGGACGCTGCCGCCGTAGTAGAGCGAGGCGTCGATGGCGGTGCCCGCCAGCTTCGTCCAGAGCGCGTCGAGCCAGGCCTGGGAGCCGGGGTCGGTCATCGCGGTGACGACGAACGGCGCGGTGAACGCCATGTCGTGGCCGGAGTCGAAGGCCGTCCCGGAGAGGTGGTAGCCGGTGACGATGCTGCCGGGGTTGGACCCGGTCTTGGACTTGATCCAGGCGTTGATCTTGCGGGCCGACGCGAGCGACGCGGGGTCGCCGCTGGTCACCGCGTCGGCGCCGATGCGCCAGGGGTCGCGGCAGGCGTTCCAGCCGTAGTCGCCGTCGTTCGGGCTCTCCAGGACCTCGCCGGAGGCCGGCTTGGGGGTGGTGTCGGTGTTGACCACGAAGTCCGCGAGCAGCCCGGTGGACGAGGCGTACTTGGTCTGCTGGGAGGTGATCAGGTTCTGGTGGGCGGTGCGGATGGTGTCCCAGGCGGCGTCGCCCGTCGCGCGCTTGAAGGCGCGGAAGTGGTCGATCATCCAGTCCGAGGAGCGGGAGATGTTGTAGTACTGATCGCCCGGGGACGACCAGTCACCGAGCAGCAGCAGGTGCGTCGAGGAGTTGATCTCGCTGGACTTGATCGCGTTGATGTGCCGGACGGCCAGATCCTTGTAGTTGTACGTGCCCGTGCTGCCCCACTGCTTGTCGGCGAGCAGCAGTCCGTACGCCACGTCGAGGTCGCCGTCGGTCGCCGAGTCCGAGCCGTCGACGCTGGTGCACGAGGCGTTCTGTTCGGCGGCGAGGAGGTTGGAGTTGTTCACGGACGGGTGGGCGAGGACGTACTTGACCATGCCGTCGAAGACGGTCTTCGCGTTCGGGTCGGCGCCCGCCATGGTCGCGGTGACGACCATGCCGTAGCCCTGGCCCTCGGCGACATAGGGGTGGTCGGCGTCGGGCGAGAGGGTCTCGTACCAGCCGTTGCCGCAGTTCTGCTTCACGAACGCGGATTTCCAGGCGTTGTACTTGGTGATGACCGCCTGGTCGAGCGCGGACTGGGTGCCGGTGGGTTTCAGCGTGCCCGACGCGTAGGGGAACTGGTGGCCGCCGAAGGGGACTGCGGGGCCGCTGCCGCCCGTGGAAGGGGCGCCCAGGGTGAGGTTGTCCAGGTTGGGGCCGCCGTTGGGGGTGGTGGCGGTCGCCCGGATCGTGTTCGTACCCGCCACGAGGTTCGCGTCGACGGTCCGTGTGGTCCAGGTGTCCCAGTTGGCGGTGGCCGGGAAGGAGGCTCCGGCGGTGACGACGGTCCCGTTGACGGAGATGTCCATCGGACGGTCGACGGCGGTTCCGTTGGCGTACCGGAGGAGCAGTCCACGACGGCCCGCCGCGCCTGCGTCGACGGTGAATTCCACGGACGATCCCACGATGTTGGTGTAGTCGACGAAGCCGGTGCCGGTGTAGCCGGTGTGGTTCGTGGCCACCGTGCCCGAGGAGATCACGGCGTTCTCGGCCTCGTAGCCGGTGGCGGCGGCCTGTGCGTCGGGCGACAGCGCGGCGAGGCCCAGCAGGGCGAGCGCGGCCACCACGCCGAAGACCGTGGGCTGACTGAGCCTGGATCGGTGCATGGTCATCCTCTCCTTACGGTTCATCACTCGACTCCTCAGCCCTGGTACTTGACGACGATCTTGGTGAAGTCGTACGGCGACTGGGAGACCCCGCTGCAGGAGTCCCCGTCGGTGCCCGATCCGCAGGCCCGGTCCCGGTTGACCGACCAGAAGGCGAAGCGCGCGATGTGGTGCGTCTGGGCGTACGTGAGGATCGTCCGGAAGTCCGTCGCCGTGATCGTCTCGCCGGCCTCGTCGGTCTTGCCGTTCATCGAGGAGACGCCGATGTGGCGGTAGGCCGCGTCGTCGGAGTAGCCGTACGCCGACTTGACCGCGGCCTTGAGGCCGTCCAGGGCGGCGACGGAGGCCTGCCCCATGGTGCCGCTGTGGCCGCCGAAGTCGAACGGCATGATCGCCCAGCCGTCGTTGGCGAACCCGGCCGCCGCACCCTTCTTGATCAGGTCCTTGCCGGTGGCGTCGGGGCCCGTCGGGGTGGTGCCCATGGTCACGTAGGTGACGAGACCCGGGTTGTCGGCCTTGACGGTCTTCAGGGCGTCGACCACCCGCTGGCGGACCGTTCCGTTGGAGAACTCGGTGTCCTCGATGTCGATGTCCAGCGCCTTCAGGTGGTACGCGGAGATCACCTTCTGGTACGCCCCGGCGAGCGCGGCGGCGCTGGTGCACTTCTCGCCGAGCTTGTTGCCGCTCCAGCCGCCGACCGAGACGACGACGTCGCCGCCCGCCGCCCGTATGGAGTTGATGGCGGACTGGTCACTGCCGCCGGTCAGCGGACGGTCGCCGTCCCACTTCGGGTTGCAGGTGCCGTCGGAGAGGATGAAGGCGAGGGTGAACCACTTCACCCCGGTCGCCGCCATCACGTCGGTGGGCTTCTGCGGGTTGCCCCAGCCGAGGTACTCGTACGGTGCCGCGGCCATCGCACCGGGTCCGGTGGTGGTCTGCGGGGCGACCTCCAGATAGTCCACGTTGGGTCCGCCGCCCGCGGTGGTGGCGGTGGCCCTGACGGTGTTGGCGCCGGCCTTGAGGGTCGCGGTGAGGGCTGCCGAGGCCCAGGTGTCCCAGGAGCCGGTCCCGTTGAACGCCTTGCCGGTGGCTATCGGTGTGCCGTTGACGGAGATGTCCATGGGGCGGTTGACGGTGGTGCCGTTCGCGTACCGCAGGGTGATGTCCCCGGCGCCGGCGGCCGCCGCGTTCACCGTCCATTCGACGGAGCCGCCGATGATGTTGGTGTAGTCGACGAAGCCGGTGCCGGAGTAGCCGGTGTGGTTGGCGGCGACGGCGGCCTGCGAGAGCGCGGCGCTCTCGGCCTCGTAACGGGGGGTGGCCGCCGATGCGGTGCGGGCGGCGCCGAGCAGCGCCAGCAGGCCGAGCGCCGTGGCGAGCACGGCGGCCAGGAGCCGGGGGCGCAGGGTCGTTTGCACGTGAGGGGCCTCTCTGGGATCACAGTTAGGAAAGGTTCCTAACCATCCCTGCATAGGAGCGCCTCGGCCCACTGTTGTCAATGGCCGCAGCAGACCCAACTAGCCGTCTATTCAGGAGAGTTGACTCTCTTCACGGCAGCACCTGGAGGGCGACGGCCGATGCCCGTCGCCCCGCAGGTCACCTCTGTGCGGCTATCCCAGGTCGAGGTGGTCGAGGTTGGGTGCGCCGTTCGCCGTGGTCGCCGTCGTCCGGATCGTGTGCGTACCGGCTCCGAGCGAGAGCGGGAGGGTGGAGTTCGCCCAGGTGTCCCAGTCGGCCGTGGCCGGGAAGGAGCGTCCGGACGAGACCGCGGAACCGTCGACGGTGATGTCCATGGGGCGGTCGGCCGCGGTCCCGTTGGCGTACCGGAGCGTCGCGTTGTACGTGCCTGCCGTGGGCGCGTTCACCGTCCATTCCAGGTACGCCCCGGCCGCGTTGGCGGTGTCCACGAAGCCGGCGCCGGAGTAGTTGAGGTGGTTCGTCGCCACGGCCCCCGACGAGATCACCGCGTTCTCCGCCTCGTACCGCACCGGCGGAGTGCCGGTGGCCCGGGCCGCGTACGAGGTGCCGATCCAGGACTCGTCGACGCGCAGCCGCTTGTAGCGGGTGGTGTCGGTGGAGGCGGCCCAGGTGGTGTCCACCTCCAGGCGTACGTAACGGGCGTTCGCGGCGGTGAGATCGATGCCCTGGATGCCGCGGCGGCTCGCCAGCTGCCCGGTCTTCACCGCGCTCCCCCAGCTGGTGCCGTTGTTGCTGAGGAACACCTTGTAGTCCTTGATGCGGGCGGACTGCTCGGTGGCGGAGCGCGCGTAGGAGACGGAGTCCTCGCGCTGGTTGAGGCCGATGTACTGCACCGGCTTCGCCGTTCCGAGGTCGTAGGTCAGGGTGACGGGCAGCGTCTTGTCGCTGTCCCAGTACGTCGTGTAGCTGCCGTCCGCGGCGGCCGGGGCCCCGTGTCCGCTCGCCGAAGCGCTCGCGCTCATCGTGTACGAGGAGGCGGGCAGGATGCCCTGGCGCCCGGCCGTCGTCACCTTGAAGACGGTGTCGTACGGGTCCCAGCTGCCGAGGCCGTTGAGCGTCAGCACGCCGGCGGACTGGCTGAAGGAGACCGCGGCGCCGGTGCGCAGATTGCTCACGGAGGAGATCCGGTAGCCGTTGTCGCGGATGCGCAGGGTACCGGTGGTGGGCGGGGTCAGGACGTGGACGTACTGGCGGTCGGGGTCGGTCCTGCTGATGGTGGTGACCCCGTGCGCGCCGTCGTTCCAGAACCCGGGCTTGAGGCCGCCGTACAGGTAACCGCCGCCCTCGGTGCCGTACAGCGACTCCCTGATCGGGTTCAGATAGCTGCTGGCGAAGGTGTTGAAGGCCTCCTGCTGGGGCGGGAACCTGCCGTTGACCATCGCGGTCTCGGCCATCAGCGCCTTCACGGAGGAGCCCGCGTTGGTGACGAGCCGGCCGATGGTGAGCATCTTGTCGACGGCCGGGTCCGAGCCGTCGTACCACCAGGCGCCGGTGGACGGCAGCTTGAAGTCCGCCTCGGTGAGCCGGGGTTGAGCCGTGTAGACCGCCTGCGGGTAGTCGTAGGACGGCGTCATCCCGGTCTTCTGCTCATTGCTGATCATGTCCATGATCGGCGTGTCCTCGTTGTTGTTGCTGAGGGTGTACGAGGGGCGCTTCTGCTGGATCTGGGCGTAGAGGTCGTGGGACTCCCAGTAGGCGTTGTCGTTGTCGATCCAGAAGCCGCCGAGGTCGGGGTAGCGGTCCATGACCTCGAAGAAGTTGTCGTAGCTGAACTCCCCGAAGCCGTCGCGGGTCGTCAAGTCGACGCTCTTGCCCTTGTACGAGGAGTACGCGGCCGAGTCCAGCCACTCGTGCCCGCCGTCCGCGTGCCATTGCGGGTCGTCGGTCATGTAGAGGATCGTCTTGAGGCCCTTGGCCTTGGCGGCCGTGATCAGCTCGCCGAGGAAGTCCCGCTTGGTGGAGCAGCTGCCGGGGATGGCCGACGGCCAGGGGCGGGCGTAGCCGAGCCGGCTGTGGAAGGTGGCCAGGACCAGGTACTGGACGTGGAGCTTCTGGGCCTCTTGGACCCAGTAGTCGGGGGTCCAGCCGCCGTTGGTGACGTCGCTCTCCCAGCCGCCGCAGCTGGTGTGCTGCGGGGACGTGCGCTCGCCCCAGTGCAGGAAGAGCCCTCCGGTGGAGGCGCGCAGGAAATCCTGGCGGGGGTTCTGGAGGTCCGCGCGGGCGGGCGAGGGGAGCAGGAGGGCGCCGAGCAGCAGCGCGATCAGGATCGCCAGTCTCTTCATGACTTCCGCGCCCCCCTCAGTTGCTCGTTCATGATCAGGAAGGCGCCGAGGCCGTGGAAGTCGTTGGTGGCCCTGGTCCTGGCGGCGTAGTAGGCGTAGTCGCCGACGTTGGTGCCGATGGTGATGTCCGCGAGGTTCGTCAGGCCGTCCGCGCCGAGGGAGACCTTGGCGAGCACCCCCTGGTAGCCGCGTTGCGCGACAGCGGTGAAGTGCCGGTCTACGTAGCCCTGTTGGGCGCCCCTGGAAAGCGCGTAGGTGAACATCGAGGAGCAGGACGTCTCGGTCCAGTTGTCGCTGCGGTCACCCTTGTCCATGATCTGGAACCAGCGCCCGGTGGCCGGGTCCTGGGTCCGCTCCAGGCCGGTGGCCAGCTTGCGCAGGATCGTCAGGAGCTGGGGCCTGCGCGGGGCGTCGGCGGGGATGGCGTCCAGGACGTCGACGATCGCCATCGAGTACCAGCCGACGGCGCGGCACCAGTGCTCGGGGGCCAGGCCGGTCGTGGGGTCGGACCAGGCGGCGGTGCGCGACTCGTCCCAGGCGTGCTTCAGGAGGCCGCCCGCGACCTGCAAGTGGCTTCCGTAGACCGCGAGTTGCTTGGCCGCCTCGTCATCGGCGTACGCGGAGTCGTGGAACTCCTTGCCGTACTCGACGAGGAACGGATTGACCATGTAGACACCGTCGGCCCAGAGTTGATGGGCCCGGCTGCTGGTGTCGGCGTGCCAGAAGCCGCCCTCCGCGGTACGCGGATAGGTGTCGAGGCGGTCGCGGACGGTCTTGGCCGCGGTGGCGTAGCGCTGCTGGCCCGTCTCGTGGTGGAGGATCACCAGGAGCCGTCCGGCCTGCATGGAGTCGAGGCTGTTGAAGGACTGGTTGATGACGCCGTTCGCGTCCACGAAGCGGTCGACATAGCTCTTGATGTACGAGAGGTACGCCGGGTCGTGGGTGCGCTGGTAGGTGAGGTATTGGCCGTAGAGGTAGAGGCCGACCGGGTACGACCAGCCGCCGATGGTGGTCGGCGTGTAGCGGGCCATGGTGGAGTCGGTCATCGCGGTCGACCAGTCGGTGACGGCGGAGGGCGTGCCGACGGTCAGTGAGTCCAGGTTGGGGCCGCCGTTCGCGGTGGTGGCCGTGGCGCGGACCGTGTTCTGTCCTGCGGCGAGGGCCGCGGTGAGCGTGCGGGTCTGCCAGCCGGTCCAGGTGCCGGTGGACGGGAAGGAGAGGCCGGTGGCGACCGTCGTCCCGTTCACGGTGATGTCCATGGGCCGGTCGGTGGTGGTGCCGTTGGCGAACCGCAGGGTGAGGGCGGTGTCGCCCGCCCGCGCCGCGTCGACCGTGAACTCGACATGGCTGCCGACCACATTGGTGTAGTCGACGAAGCCGGTCCCGGTGAAGCCGGCGTGGTCGGTGGCCACGGCGCCGAGATGGACCTGAGCGCTCTCGGCCTCGTACCCGACGGCGGCAGCAGCAGGAGCAGCAGTAGTCGCGGTGGCCGTGTGCGGCACGGCCAGTCCGGTGCAGACGAGGGCCGTGACCAGGAGTAACGCACGGGGGCCGTGTCGCCTCCGGCTCGCCTTGAGGTCGGATGTCTTCGTAGCGTTCCACATGGGCAGATGCCTGCCTTCCTGAGATGGGGGTTCAGGAGTGAGCGATGTGGTGCACATGCAGGGCATAACCGAGCGCGATCGTTCACAAGGATGTACTGCGTTCAGTTATGTGCCACAGAGTTGCGTCTTGTTGGTACGCGGTCAATGGTTCGCACCAAGAAGGTCGGATCTGTATCGCGCCAACGCCAGGACCTGCACAGGACTGGCACAGGACGGGAATGCGTGGATCCGCATCATCGTTGACCATGGGAGTACCAACCGACGACGACGTAAGGAACCGACCGCTCGTGAGCGTCCCCTTCATCACCCTCAACAACGGCGTCGAGATGCCGCAGCTCGGTTTCGGTGTCTGGCAGGTCGCCGACGACGAGGCCACGAAGGCTGTCGGCACAGCACTCGAAGCGGGTTACCGCTCCATCGACACCGCTGCCATCTACGGAAACGAGGAGGGCACGGGCAAGGCCATCGCCTCCTCCGGGATCGCCCGTGACGAACTCTTCGTCACCACCAAGCTGTGGAACAGCGAGCAGGGGTACGACTCCACCCTGCGCGCCTTCGACGAGTCCCTCTCCAAGCTCGGCCTCGACCATGTCGACCTGTACCTGATCCACTGGCCCGTACCGGCCAAGGACGCGTACGTGGACACGTACAAGGCCTTCGAGAAGATCTACGCGGACGGCCGCGCCAAGGCCATCGGCGTCTCGAACTTCCCCACGGACCACCTGGAGCGCCTGCTCGGCGAGACCTCCGTGGTCCCGGCCGTCAACCAGATCGAGCTGCACCCGCAGCTCCAGCAGTCCGCCTCGCGCGCGCTGCACGCCAAGCACGACATCGCGACCGAGGCCTGGTCGCCGCTGGGCCAGGGCAAGGGCCTCCTGGAGGTCCCGACGATCGTCGCGATCGCCCAGAAGCACGGCCGCACCCCGGCCCAGGTCGTGCTGCGCTGGCACCTCCAGCTCGGCAACGTCGTGATCCCCAAGTCCGTGACCCCGTCGCGGATCCAGGAGAACATCGACGTCTTCGGCTTCGAGCTCGACGCCGACGACCTGGCCGCGATCACCGCGCTCGACGAGGGCAAGCGTCTGGGTCCCGACCCGGCCGGCTTCAACCTCGGCGCCTGACCGCACCAGCACACCCGAACGCCGCCCGGCCTCACAGCCGGGCGGCGTTTCGCATGGAACGGGACGTCTACGGCAGCGCCCGGTGCTCCTGCGGGCTGACGCCGCGCACCCGCTTGAAGGCGGCGCTCAGCGCGAACGAGCCGCTGTAGCCGACCTTCCTGGCCACCGCCTCGACGGTCGCGTCCGTGGTACGCAGCAGATCCGCCGCCAGCGCCAGCCGCCAGCCGGTGAGATACGACATCGGCGGCTCGCCCACCAACTCGCTGAACCGGCGCGCCAGTTGGGCCCGCGACACCCCCGCCTTGGCGGCCAGCAGCGCGACCGACCAGGGGTGCGTGGGGTCGTCCTGCATCAACCGGAGCGCCTGGCCGACCACCGGGTCGCCCATCGCCAGATACCAGGCGGGCGCCTCGCCCTCGGGCCGGGAGAACCAGGCCCGCAGCACCGCGATCAGGAGCAGGTCGAGCAGCCGGTCGAGGACCACGCTCTGGCCCGGTTCGTCACGGGAGATCTCCTCGTCGAGCAGCGGCATCAGCGAGGAGTTCCACACACCGGCGGGCAGGAGCAGCAGGCCGGGAAGCGCGTCCAGGAGCCGCCGGGTGAGCTCGCCGCCCACCAGATAGGCGCCGATGAGCATGGTGGCCGACCCGTCGGGGGCGTTGCCCCAGGTGCGTACGCCCAGCTGCATCGAGACGGCGAGGGGCTCCCCGCGCAGCGTGGAGCACGTCTCGCCGGGCCCGATCAGCCAGCTGGGCTCGGCGTCCGGGACGTGCGCGACGGTGTACGGCTCGGGGCCGCGGGCGATGGCGACATCGCCGGGGCGCAGCCGGATCGCCTCACCGGTCTCGGGGATCACCCAGGCCTCGCCCTTGGCCATGGTCATCAGACAGAGCGGGGCTTCGTCCTCGATCCGTACGGACCAGGGCGGCTCCATCACCATGCGCAGCAGAAAGGCCCCCCGGGCCCTCGGTCCGTCCAGCAGTCCGGCGAGTGCGTCCATGGAAAGGGAGCGTAGACGCAGACGTATGGGGGTGCGCCTCTCGGACATGGAGAAGGTGCGGGCGCTCGGCGACGCTGGATGCATGACGGAGAACACGCAGCAGGAGACGGTGTTGGTGACCAGCGCGACCGGCAAGACCGGTCGCCGGGTGAGCGGGCGGCTCGCCGCGCGCGGGGTGCGGGTGCTCGCCGGTTCACGGCAGGGCGAGGTCCGCTTCGACTGGGAGGACGAAGGGAGTTGGGGTCCGGCGCTGGAGGGCGCGGACGCGGCCTTCGTGGCGTACTACCCGGATCTCGCGGCGCCCGGCGCGGAAGAGGCGATGCGCGCGCTCGGGCGGATCGCGGCAGGGGCAGGTGTGGCGCGGATCGTGCTCCTCTCGGGGCGCGGGGAGCCCGAGGCGGCCAGGGCGGAGAGTGCGCTGCGGGAGTCGTACCCGCAACTGACCGTCGTACGGGCGTCGTTCTTCGCGCAGAACTTCAGCGAAGGACCCATGATCGAGGGCGTGCTCGCCGGTCAGGTCGCCTTCCCCGGCGGCGACACGGCCGAGCCGTGGATCGACGCGGACGACCTGGCGGATGTGATCGTGGCCGCCCTCACCGAGGAGGGGCACGCGGGGCTCGTGCACGAGGTGACCGGGCCCCGGCTGCTGACGTTCGCCGAGGTGGTCGCGGAGATCGGGCGGGCGACGGGGCGCAAGATCGGGTACGTACCGGTGTCGGAGGAGGAGTACGCGCACGCGCTGCAGGAGTACGGAATGCCTGGGCCCGAGGCGGAGTGGCTGGCGGCGCTGTTCACGACGCTGCTCGACGGGCACAACGCGGCGACGACGGACGGGGTGAAGCGGGTGCTCGGCCGGGAGCCGCGGGACTTCGCGGAGTTCGCGCGCGATGCGGTGGCGGCGGGGGCCTGGAGCGCTCAGGAGGCGTAGAGCGCGGCGAGCCGCGCGGCCGTCCCGGCGAGGCGGTCGCGCAGCTCCGCGGGTGCGATGACCTCGATCTCCGCGCCCAGCTTCAGGAATTCCCCGTGGGCGTGGTCGACGGACTCGATGGGCACGGTCGCGGTCGTACGGCCGTCCGCATCCGAGTCCGCATCCGAGTCCGCCGCCGAGTCCGCCGCCGGCTCCCAAGCGACGGAGAGCGCCTCGGCGGCCCTGCGCGTGAGCCGTACGACCGCATCCCCTCGCTGCAGCCGCGCGCGGAAGTCCGCCTGGTACTGCTGCCAGTACGCGGCGAGATCGAACTCCGCGGGCACCGAGAACTCCTCCCCCCGCTGCGTCAGCGCGAGGATCTGGTCGACGCGGAAGGTGCGCGGCCAGGGCCCCGCGACCACGTACCAGCGCCCTGCCTTGAGAACCAGGCCGTACGGCTCCAGGCGCCGGTCCACCTCGGTCGGCTCCTTCCAGCGCCGGTAGCGGACGTCGATGACACGGCCGTTCCAGACGGCGTCGGCGACCTCCTGCAGGAACGGCACCGGCGTGTCCTCGGCGTACCAGCCCGGTGCGTCCAGATGGAACCGGGACTGCATCCGGTCGACATGGCCGCGCAGCTCGGCCGGGAGCTCCGCCCGCAGCTTCAGCTGAGCGGCGGCGAGGACCGAGCCGAGTCCTAGCTCGGCGGCGGGGCCCGGGATCCCGGAGAGGAAGAGGGCCTCCGCCTCGCCGGTGTTGAGGCCGGTCAGTTTCGTACGGTAGCCCGCCAGGACCTGGTAGCCGCCGGCGTGCCCGGCGTCCCCGTACAGCGGGACGCCCGCCGCGTGCAGGGCGTCGACGTCGCGGTAGACGGTACGGACCGACACCTCCAGCTCCTCGGCGAGCTGGGCGGCTGTCATCCGCCCCCGGGTCTGGAGCAGCAGCAGGATCGAGACAAGTCGGCTGGACTTCACTGACACAGGATGTCAGTGAAGGGGTTGTACCTTCCACTCATGGCTTTCGCAGAGAAGTTCCTGACCTCACTGCCACCGATCGAGGTGGCGGGCCGGCACATCAAGCGCTACCACGTCACCCCGGACCCGGCGGGCATCGAGCCGGAGGTGGAGAAGGCGGCGTACGCGATCCTCCCCCAGCTCCTCCCGCCGCCGGACTCCACTCCCCCGGCGACCTTCGTGGTGCTGCACCGTGGCGGTGACACGGGCGCGTACCTCAATGCGTACAGCTGGGTCTGGGACAACGTCCTGCACTTCGGCGGGGCCGCGGCCGGACAGCCGGCGCTGGAGTGCCCCGACCTCGACCCCGCGCACTTCGTCAAGCTCGACCGCGAGCGGTCCTGGATCGGCTGCGTGTACGAGCTGCCGCCGATCGTCCATGAGCGCGACGCCTGGGTGCGTCACATGCTCGCGGGCGAGCGCCCTGATCTCGATGCCTATCTCGCCGATTCCCTGACCGACGGCACCACTGGAGACCGCTCATGAACGACTTCGACTTCCTCATCGGCAGCTGGGACGTCGCCAACCGCTGGCGCAAGGACTTCCTCGACGAGGCGAGCGACTGGGAGGAGTTCCCGGCCACGTCCCACGGGAGCCGCCACTTCGACGGCGGGGCCAACTTCGACGAGATCGACTTCCCGACGAAGGGCTTCGCGGGGCTCACGCTGCGGCTGTTCGACACCGAGCGCAAGGAGTGGTCGCTGTACTGGGCGAGCAAGCGCACGGGCACGCTCTTCCCGCCGGTGACGGGGCGGTTCACCGAGGACGGGAAGGGCGAGTTCTACGGCGACGACACCCACGACGGCAAGACGGTCAGGGCGCGGTTCATCTGGTCGGAGATCTCCGCGACCACCGCCCGCTGGGAGCAGGCCTTCTCCGCGGACGGCGAGAAGACCTGGGTCACCAACTGGGTCATGGACTTCACTCGGCGGGGCTGAGGCCCCGGCTGAGCGCGATGAGCCTGAAGGACGGGTCGGGGCGAGCGACGTCGGGGCCGGGGAGCGCCATCAGCTGCTCGGCGAGCGCCTCGGCCTCCGCGCCACGGGCGGTGAGGCGGGAGACGTACTGGCCGTCGAGCAGGGCCAGGGCCGTGCGCCGCGGGGAGCGGCCCTGGCTGTCTCCGGCGAAGTGCGTCCCGCCGGCGGGAAGGAGGCCGTGCGCGGCTCCGTACGCCTCGATGCGGTCGGCGCGGTCGAAGGCGGCCGTCGTCAGATACGGGGCGAGCACGGCGTCGATGTCGCTGCCGACGTCGTGCCCCGCGTCCTTGTCGACGGTGGTGACGAACACCCCGCCGGGCCGCAGAACCCGCGCGGCCTCGGCCACCACCGCCTGCGCCTCGGGCACCAGATGCAGCAGCCACACCGCGCTCACCGCGTCCAACGAGGCGTTCGCGAACGGCAGTCGGCGTACGTCACCGAGCACGACCGCGCCGGGAACGCGCTCGGCGGCCTTGCGGGCCATGCCGTACGCGGCGTCCGCGCCCAGCACCCGCAGCCCCGGCCTGTGCATCCTCGCCGTCACGATCCCGGTGCCACAGGCGATGTCGAGCAGGGTGCGGGCGCTGTCCGGGACCAGGGCGAGCACCGCCTGCGCGGCGGCCTCGGCGCGGGGCACGCCGCCGCGCGTCTCGTCGTACAGAGCGGCCTCGGTGTCGTAATCCAGCATGCGCCGATGATCTCTCAGCCGGCGCCGTGCACGGAAGCGGCTGCCTCGACCCGTTGCGCGAGTGCGAAGTCCTTCTCGGTGACCGCGCCGCCCGCGTCATCGGTGTGCACGCTCAGGGCGACGGTGTTGTAGCCGAGGGTCAGATCGGAGTGGTGGTCCAACTCCTCCTGGATCTGCGCCACATGGACGACCATCGCGGTCGCGGCGAAGTGCGTGGAGAGCCGGTAGGTACGGGTGATGCGGTCGCCCGCCAGGGACCAGCCGGGCAGCTCGCGCAGCCGGTCCTCGATCTCCTTCTGCGACAACGGCTGTGTGGGCACGGCCGGTCCTCCCTCCGGGTCCTTCGAGCGTGTGCCCCTTACGGTAGTCGGTATGACACCTGTTGCGACCGACCCGGGCGTGGGGCCGCTGCTGCGCGGCTGGCGCGAGCAGCGCAAGGTGAGCCAGCTGGACCTGGCGCTGCGCGCCGACTCGTCCGCACGGCACATCAGCTTCATCGAGACGGGCCGCTCCCGGCCGAGCGAGGAGATGATCCTGCGCCTCGCCGAGCACCTCGACATACCCGTCCGTGAGCGCAACTCCCTGCTGCTTGCGGCGGGTTACGCACCCCATTACGCACAGACCGCGCTGGACGACCCGTCGATGACGGCCCTGCGCGAGGGGATCGAGCGGCTGCTGACCGGCTACGAGCCGTATCCGGCGCTGGTCGTCGACGGTACGTACACGGTGATCGCGGCCAATCGCGGGATCGCCATGCTCCTGGACGGTGTTCCCGCGCATCTGCTGGCGCCGCCGCTGAACGCGATGCGGCTCACCCTCCATCCGGAGGGACTGGCCCCGAAGATCCTCAATCTGCGGGAGTGGCGCGGGCATCTGCTGCACCAGATGGAGCGCCAGATCGCGCTGGCCAGGTCCGCCCCGCTGCGCGAGCTGTACGAGGAGGTTTCCGGATATCCGCACCCGGGACCCGGCGACACGGACGACCGCGACGAATCGCACCCCGCCCACCCCTGGTTCGCGCTCCCGCTGCGGATCGAGCACGAGGGGCATGTGCTCTCCTTCGTCTCCTCCATCGCGACGTTCAACACCCCGATGGACGTGACCGTCGCCGAGCTGGCCATGGAGACGTTCCTCCCGGCCGACCCGGCGACGGTCAAGTACCTTCAGTCACACGCTCCTTAGCTCGCGGTGACCGGGATCGCCCGCGGCAGACCCAGGTCGACCGTGGAGCCCGAGGCGTCGGCGGCCGTCAGGCGCAGGCCGAGGAATCCGCCCTTGACCAGCGTGTTGTGCGGTGCGATGAAGTGGTACGTGCCGTTGATCCCGCAGCACACCAGGACCTGGTGCCAGGTGGTGCCGCCGTCGGAGGTCACATAGGCCTTGACCTTCGAGAGCTTGCCGTGTGCGCCGGAGACCTTGGCGCTGAGCAGCAGGGGGCGGTCGGCGCGGGCGCGGTTGTAGTTGTCCAGGCCCGCGTCGAAGGTGACGTTCAGCAGGTTGGCCGGGGCCGCCGTGGCGGAGCCGTCCGTACGGAAGGTCCAGGTGCCCTTCGCCTCGCCGCCGATGGGGAAGGCCTCACCGGAGGCGAAGGTCCGCTCGAGACGGTAGTCGGCGGCGCCGCTGCCGGTGAAGGTCTTGTCGATCGAGCTGCCCGGTCCCTCGGTGACGAGGGAGCCGTCGCGGTAGAGGCTGGTGGTGGGCGTCCAGGTCCGCGGGTAGGTGAAGTCGCTGTACTGGGCCTTCCGGCCCTGCGCGTCGACCGCGTCGTCGACCGTCAGCTGAAGACGGTTGCCGGTCGCGGTGCCCGTGGTGCGGACCGTGTAGGGGGCGGTGTACCAGGTGTCGCGGGACTGCTTCCCGGGCTCGAACGTCCGGTACATGAGGTCGTAGTCCATCACCGTGTGCAGCGTGCGCCGGTAGTTGAGCTTGGCCCAGGTGCGGCCCTCGGCGGAGATGTACTCGGTGCGGACCCGCGGCACCGCGACGTAGGACGGGGTGGTCATGTTGAGGCCGTAGATGTCGTCGCCGTAGACCGTGGTGCCCTCCTGCTGGCGGTAGTCGCCGTTGAAGGCCTTGTACGTGGCCCGCACCTTGGCGAGCTTGGTCACGTCCTTGCGGGACAGCTGGTGCCAGGGGCCGGTGGCCGGCACCGTCGCGTCGGAGAAGGTCAGGTCGAAGAGGGTGCTGGCGTCGCCCTTGGTGATGTCGCTGTCGGCGTTGACGAGCCGGCGGTGCTCGGCGACCTGTACCGTGTCCGGCTCCACGTTCTCCGTGGGGCTCACCCAGATCGCCTGGTCGCCGAAGGTGCCGTAGGCGCCGCCTGCCAGCATGCTGTGGTTGATGAACAGGCTGCCGTTGGGCATGAACCGGCCGAGGTTGCCGATGAGCAGTTCATTGCGGGTCTTGAAGCCCTGCACCGACGCCGTCCAGGGGCGGGTCGTACGGGCGTCGAAGACGATCTCGTTCTGGTCGGCCTTGCGGTCGAGGGTCATCATGGCCACGGCGGGCACGCCATCGATCTTGAAGCGCACGGTGGCGAGCGCCATGTAGCGGCCGTCGGGGACCCGGACGTCACGCGTTCCCGTGGCGCCGATGCCCGTCTGCACCACGGTGCCGTTGTCCGTGTTGATCATGGTCATATCGGCCATGGCGGGAGTGCCGTCCCGGCCGATCGCCTTGACGGTGACCGTCGTCGCGCGGTCCAGGACCATCGGGATGCGCAGGGCCTGACCGCCGGCGGGGGTCGCGGTGAGTGTGCCGCTGTAGGTGCCGGTGGGCGTGCCGGTGGTGTCCACAGTGACCGTCGCGGTGCCGCTGGCGCCTGCGGCCAGGTCGAGCTTGGCGGGCGAGACGGTGGTCATTCCGGCCGGCGGGACGCCGTCGGAGCGAGTCAGCGCCCCCGCCAGGTCGAGCGTGGTCGCCGACGACGAGGTGTTGGTGAAGGTGACCGTACGGGTCGAGGTCCCGGCCCCGTCCATCCGGCCGAAGTCGGCCGCGGTCGTGTCGGAGACGACGCTCTGCTTGAGTGCGGCCGCGGCGTCCGTGAGGCCCGCGCCCGTCTCGTACACCGAGCTGGTGAGCTTGGCGGCGCTGCCCATGAGGGCCGACTTGATCTGGCCCGCCTTCCAGTCCGGGTGCTCCTCGGCGACCAGTGCGGCGGCGCCCGCCACCTGGGGTGTCGCCATGGAAGTGCCGGAGAGGGCGGTGTAGTCGGGGTTCGTCTGGACGGTGCCCAGGTTGGTGCCCGCGGCGCGGGCGGCGACGATGTTCACGCCGGGGGCGGCGATCTCGGGCTTCACGACACCGGCGGCGAGTGCCGGTCCGCGGCTGGAGAACGACGCGGTGGCGTTGGAGTAGTCGACGGCGGCGACGGACAGCGCGGCGGGGGCGACGGACGGGGCTCCGACCGTGCCCACGCCCGGGCCCGCGTTGCCCGCGGCGACCACGAACAGTGCGCCGGAGTCCTCGCTGAGCTTCTCCAGCGACGTGGACACCGGGTCGGTGCCGTCGGTGGGACCGCTGCCCAGCGACATGCTGATGACGCGGGCGCCTTGCGCGACGGCCCACTCCATACCGGCGATGACCTGCGAGTCGGTGCCCGATCCTGAGTTGTCCAGGACCTTGCCGACGAGCAGGTCGGCCTTGGGTGCGACGCCGGAGCGCTCACCGGGCGCACCCGCGCCGCTGCCCGCGACGGTCGCGGCGACATGCGTGCCGTGGCCGTGACCGTCGACGCTCGATCCCGTACCGGTGAAGTCCGCGGACTCCGATATCCGGCCCGCGAGGTCGGGGTGGGTGGGGTCGGCGCCGGTGTCCAGGACGGCGAGCTTGACGCCCGCGCCACTGGCTCCGGCGGCCCAGGCCTGCGGGGCGTTGATCTGGGTGAGGTTACGGTCGAGGGCGTCCGCCTTCGTCTTCCCGTCGAGCCAGATCTTCTTCACCCCGCCGAGACCCTGGTCGATGTCGTCGCCGAAGTCGCCGGCCTGCTTCTTGTCGAGTACGGCGGCGTGCGCGCGCAGCGAGGTGAAGGTGCGCTTGCGGGTGAGCGGGCCCGAGCCGGTCAGCACCTGCGGGGTGGCCGCAGAGCTGTCCTGGACGATGAGCGGCAGCGAGGCGCGGTGCGCGTCGTCGTAGCCGTCGCGGATCAGGGCGCTCACGTTGAACAGCTCACGGTCCAGGACCGTGCCGACCTTCCCGATCACATCGGTCGGGTAGAAGTAGCTGTCGCCGCCCACGTCGGTGCGGCTGAGGAAGGTGCCGGGCGCGGAACCCTCTGCGGGGACGGCGCTGTACGCCGTCTTCCCGTCAGCGGTGGTGGTGGCGGTCACCCGGTCGCCCGTCACCAGCGTGACGGTGGCGGTCCTGACCACGGCCGAAGCCTTGGCGGCGGTGGCCTCCGAAGGAACGGCCTGCGGGACAGCGGCACTTGCGGCCGGGGCCCAGAGCCCGGCCACGGCTACTGCCGCCGCCAGGCACACTCGGACGGGATGTCTCATCTAGCTCTCCTCAGAACGGGCCGACGGTGTCCGTATCCAGAACAGAGCGGCGCCATCGCGTTCCTCATGGGCCGTCACGACCCCGCCGCGCCCGGCGCACCAGCCGGGCACGGCCTCGCACACCTGCGGGTCGGAACTGTGCAGCTCGATGAGCGACGCGGCGGGCAGTTCCTGGCAGCGGCGCTCCAGCAACGGCCTGACGCGCGACCACGGTTCGCCTCCCGCATCGATCAGGGCGTGGACGGCCCGGTCGGCATGCGGTTCGGCGGACATGGCGCTCCTTGCGGCGATGGGCTGCGGCCCGGATACGAGCCGGTCGGAACCGTAGGAGAGCGCAGTTACCACGCGATTACCGGTGCGCCCGGGCATACGCGAAACGCCCCCGCCGGCTGATGCCGACGGGGGCGTAGGTGGAGGTGCGGGCTGGGATCACTCCACGGCTGCGTGCCAGATGGTGGTGATGTTGCAGAACTCGCGGATGCCGTGGGCGGCGAGCTCGCGCCCGTAACCGGAGCGCTTGGTGCCGCCGAAGGGCAGGGCGGGGTGGGATGCGGTCATGCCGTTGAAGAAGACACCACCGGCGTCCAGGTCCCGTACGAAACGTTCGGTCTCCGCCTCGTCGCGCGTCCAGACGTTCGAACTCAGCCCGAAGGGCGTGTCGTTGGCGAGCTCGACCGCCTCGTCGATGCTGTCGACCCGGTAGACCGTGGCCACGGGGCCGAAGGTCTCCTCCTGGTGGATGCGCATCTGCGGGGTGATCCCGGCGAGGACGGTCGGTGCGTAGTACCAGCCCAGGTCGAGGCCCTTGGGCCGTTCGGCCCCGCAGAGCACGGTCGCGCCGCGGTGTACGGCGTCGTCCACCAGCTCTTCCAGATCGGCGCGGCCCTGCTCGCTGGCGAGCGGCCCGACGTCGGTCGCCTCTTCCATCGGGTCGCCGACGGTCAGCGCGGCCATCGCTCCGGCGAAGCGCTCCACGAAGGCGTCGTAGACCTCCGTGTGGACGATGAAGCGCTTGGCGGCGATGCACGACTGGCCGTTGTTCTGCACCCGTGCGGTGACCGCGGTGGCGGCGGCCTTCTCGACGTCGGCGGAGGCCATCACCACATAGGGGTCGCTGCCGCCCAGCTCCAGGACGGTCTTCTTGACCTCGTCCCCGGCGATCGCGGCGACCGACCGGCCGGCGGGCTCGCTGCCGGTGAGGGTCGCTGCCGCCACCCGGGGGTCGCGCAGGATGGACTCGATGGCGCCGGAGCCGACCAGCAGGGTCTGGAAGCAGCCCTCGGGGAATCCGGCCCGGCGGAAGAGGTCCTCCAGATAGAGGGCGGTCTGCGGGACGTTCGACGCGTGCTTGAGCAGGCCCGTGTTGCCCGCCATCAGGGCCGGGGCGGCGAACCGTACGACCTGCCAGAGCGGGAAGTTCCACGGCATCACGGCCAGCACCACGCCGAGCGGCCGGTAGCGGGTGTACGCACGGGAGGCGCCGGAGTCCTTGACGTCCGCCTTGGAGGGCAGCTCGTCGGCCAGCAGTTCCTCGGCGTGCGTGGCGTACCAGCGCATCGCCTTCGCGCACTTCGCCGCTTCCGCACGTGCCGCCGCCAGGGGCTTGCCCATCTCGGTGGTCATGGTGCGGGCGATGACGTCGCGGTCCTCGTCGAGGAGGTCGGCGGCCCGCTCAAGGAGACGCGCCCGCTCGTCGAAGCCCGTGTTGCGATAGGTCCGGAAGGCCTCGGCCGCGGCGGCCAGCCGCTGCTCGGTCTCCTCGGGCCCCAGCGCGTCGAATGTCAGCAGCGTCTCGCCGTTCGCGGGGTTGACCGTCGCGATGGGCATGGGAAATTCCTCCTCGCACTCGCTCCTTCGACCCTGCCGCGCCGGGCGCGCGCCCGCAAACGCGGACAGGGCGGCCGGTCAGCCGCTGAGCACGGAATCGTCGGCGGTACGGGCCCCGGGGAGGCCGTGCACGGCGGCGACCAGTGCCGTGTCCACATCCCCCGTACCCGTGGCGACACAGAGCATGTACGCCACGTCCTCCTTCTCCCTGCGGGCGTCGCTTGAACCGTTCTCGGCCTGGAGCACGACGAGGGCCTCGTAGCGTGCGACGAGGTTGCGGAGGATGACGGGGTGGGCCAGCAGCACGGTGGTCTCCATGGGGGTGCGGGGACGGTGTGCATGATCAGGTGCCCCGTCCCGGCCCCTTCATGCGAAGCGCACGCCGAGCCCTCCGTCGACGGCCCAGTCCGCTCCCGTGACGTACGAGGCGGCGTCGGAGGCCAGGAAGCAGACCACTTCGGCGACCTCCTCCGGAGTCCCGAACCTGCCCAGCGGCTGGGCTTCGAGCGCCTTGGGCTCCACCTCGCGGTCCGGGTGCTGGGCGAAGTACTCGTCGACCAGGGCGGTACGGATGTAGCCGGGGCTCACCGCGTTGACCCGCACGCCGTGGCGGGCCACGTCGAGTGCCATCGACCGGGTGAGGCCGATCAGCCCGGCCTTCGCCGCGGCATACGGGTACATGCCGGTGCAGGTGAGCCTGGCGTGCAGCGAGGCGATGTTGACGATCGAGCCGCTGCCCCGCGCGATCATCGAGGGCAGGGCGTACTTCGCACAGAGGAAGGCGGCCTTGAGGTCCACGTCGAAGACCTGGTCCCATTCGGCCTCGGTCATCACCACGGGGTCCGCGTAGACATTGCGGCCCGCGTTGTTCACCAGCACGTCGACGGAGCCGAACACCGTGACGGCCTCGTCCGTCGCCGCCGCGACGGCAACGCTGTCGGTGACGTCCACCTGCCGCACGAGCCCCTGCGCTCCCACCGCGGCCAGCGCGTCGCGCACTTCGGCCCCCGCGTGCTCGTCCAGGTCGAACACGACGACGGTCGCGCCCTCGCGCGCCGCGGTCTCCGCGATCGCCCGCCCGATGCCGCGTGCTCCCCCGGTGACCAGGACGACCTTGTCGGCCAACCGCCCCATGGTGTACTCCCCTTCGAAACGGCCGCAGTGAACTGTTGCCCCCACCCTTACACTTGTCAGCCTAGCTGCCCAGTAGTCGAGGAGACCGACCGTGGCCGTACGCCGCACCACCCTGGCCGATCAGGTCGCCGACGAGATCATCGCGCTGATCGAGGAGACCGGGCTCAAGCCCGGGGACGTGATTCCGCCCGAGGGCGAGCTGGCCACCCGCTTCGAGGTCAACCGGCTGGCGGTACGCGAGGCCATCCGCACCCTGTCGGCCCGCGAGATCCTCGTCTCCAGCCAGGGCCGCCCGGCCCGCGTCAACGTCCCCACGGCCAAGGTGTTCGGGCAGATCCTGCGCTTCAGGCTCCGTCAGGAGTCGCTGAGTTACGGCGATGTGATGGACGCCCGCCGGGCCATCGAGGGCGCCCTGACCCGCCGCGCCGCGGACCGGCTGGCCGCGGGCGAGGGCTCACTGGACGGCGCCGCCGCACTGCTGGCGGAGATGGCGGAGTCGGCCGACGACCGGGAGCGGTTCGTCGATCTGGACATCGCCTTCCACGCCGAGGTCGCCGCCCAGGCAGGCAACGGCATGCTCTCGCTGCTCCTCGACTCGCTCTCCGACGTGCTGCGCGATCAGCGGCTGGCCAGCTACACGGGCCACACCCGGCGCGGCGACAGCCACGAGACGACGGTGGCCGCCCACCGCACGATCCTCGACGCCATCCTGGCGGGCGACGCGGAGGGCGCCACGTCGGCGATGGACACCCACCTGGCGGAGACCGAGAAGGATCTGCACACCCCGACCCATTGACAGCTTAGCTGCTTAGTTGCCACTCTCCGGTGAACCCATGATCCGGAGGTAGGAAACCAGTGGCCACGCGCTATGTCCTTCGCCTGCAGGTGGACCCCGCCGACGACCCGGAATCCGTCGGCGACCGGCTGCTCGCCCTGGCGCACGACTCCCGCGCCGACGAGATCTGCGTCTTCCTCTTCGGGATGGAGTTCAACGACGGCCACGACAGCCCGCAGCGGATCGGCGCGTGGCTGGACGCCACCCGCCCCTGGCGCACCCGGCTTCGTACGGCCGGCGTCGACGTCAGCCTCAACCCCGGCCACACGGTGGGCCACAGCGACTGGGGCCGTACGCTCACCCCCGACCAGCCGTGGCAACCGATGGTCGACCAGTACGGTAGGTCCGCCGCCGCCCAGGTCTGCCCGCTCGACCCCGGCTGGCGCGCGTACTTCGCCTCGACACTCCGCCGGTACGCCGACGAGGACGTCTGCGCGGTCTGGATCGAGGACGACATCCGGCTGCACAACCACCGCCCGCTGGACTGGGGCGGCTGCTTCTGCCCGCTCCATCTCGACGAGTTCGCCCGCCGCACCGGAGTGCTCGCAGAGCGCGACGAGCTGGTGGCCGCCTGCACCGCGCCAGGCGAACCGCACCCCTGGCGCGGTCTGTGGCTGGACTTCTGGGACGAGACGGGACGCGAACTCCTCACCTCCTGGCGGGAGATCCTGGGCGACCGGCTCGGCCTGATGTCCTCGCGGACCGACCAGCACGCCGCCGAGGGGCGCGACTGGTCGGCCTGGCTCGACCTCGCGGCGCTGCACCGGCCGCACTTCTGGGGGTACTCCGACGGGCATGGCCGTGATCTCCCGTACGCGGCACTCCAGTTGGACATGCAGCGGCGCGAGCAGCCGGACCGGGTGATCAGCCTGCCGGAGATCGAGTGCTGGCCGTACGGGCAGTGGAACAAGTCCTTCCGGCAGACCGCGGCCCAGATGTCGCTCGCCCATGTCCTGGGCTGCGACGGACTGGCCGTCAGCCTCTACGACTTCCTCGGCAACCACCCCGACGACGAACCGGGCCGCGCCGCGTTCCTCGCCCGGTGGCGGGACACCTTCGACTGGCTGTCCGAGCTGTTCCCCAAGTCGCTGCGCACCACGGGCATCGGCCTCCCGTGGTCCGAGGACACGGGCCGCCTCGCCCGTGCCGACGGTCCCCGCTGGCAGTCGCTGGTGGTCCCGCACGGCTCCTGGGCCGGCCTGCTGGGCGCTGCGGGCCATGCGGTCACGGCGCGCGGCGGCGCCGCGGTCAACGCCCTGTCGGGCGAGGCGGCGTGGGCGTACCCGGACGAGGAGCTCCGCCGGTGGCTGACGGGCGGACTCCTGCTCGACGGCGTGGCGGCGCGGATCCTCTTCGAGCGCGGATACGGACCGCTGATCGGCCTCGAAGGGGCCGCGGCCGGACGCGGCGGATTCGCCCGGGAGGTGTGCACGGACCCGGAGTTCGCGCTGCGGCCCGGCTGCCGGATCTCCGCGGACACCGAGAGTTACGACGCCGCGCTCATGCTGCACGCGACCCCGTCCCCCTCGGTCCGCGTCGCGAGCACCATGGTCGACCAGCTCGGACGGGAGCAGGGCCCCGGACTGATGCTGTACGGCAACGATACGGGCGGCCGGGTCGCGATCACGCCCTGGCCCGCGCACACACCCGGCCAGGTCCTCATGAACCCCCAGCGCGAGGCCCAGTTGGGCGCCGTACTGGACTGGCTCTCCGGCTCCGCGCAGGCCCGTGCCTGCGGACACCCCTGGCTCGTGCCGCAGGCGCTCACCGACGGCACTGTGTGGCGGCTCGTGGTCTGGAACGCATCGCCCGACGCGGTGTCGGAGTTCTCCCTGCGGCTGCCCGCCGGAATGCCGGAGCCGGGGGCCGTCGTCCAGGTCACGGCGGACGGTGAGCGGATCGCCGCGCGGTGGAAGGACGGCCGTGTCGTCACCGAACGCCCCCTGGGCCAGTGGGAGTTCGTCGTCCTGAGCAGCAACGCCTGAGGTCGTACGCCCCCTGCACGGTGAGGGCAGGGGGCGTCTTCACGTAACTCGCCTACTGAGTGAGGACGTTGAGCTCAGCGGCGCCGCCGTACGGCTGGCCGTTCACCGCGTCGAGACCGACCAGTTTGATGAATCTGGCGCTCTGCCCGCCCAGCGGGACGGTCTGCTCGTCGGCACTGTTGGGCCAGCTGCCCTTGGCGACTGGCTGGCCCCAACTGACGCCGTCGGACGAGAGATAGACCTCGTAGTCCTTGATCCGGTCATTGGCCTGGTCCTGCCGGGGCAGGTACTTGAATTCCTTGAGGTCGTACGAGGCTCCCAGGTCCAGGGTGATGTGGTGCGGGAAGGGCGCGGTCGTCGCCGACCAGGCGCTGCCCCACCAGGTGGCCGGGTCGCCGTCGAGGGCGTTGGCGGCCGGGGTGTTCTCGCCCTCGGTCTCCTGGCTGTCGAAGTCGACGATCCTGATCCGGTCCTGCGGCAGGTAGTCCGGCGGGACCGTGGCGACGTGTACGGCCGCCGTGAGCGAGGCCTGCTTGGTACCCGCCGTGTAGTCGGCCCCCGCGTTCAGGGTGAAGGTGCCTGCCGGGATGCCGGCGGGCGGAGTGACCTTCCACACCACCGTGCCGGACGCGCCCGGGGCGACGGTGGTGAGGGTGCCGGTGGTCGCGGGCGCGGCGGTCCACCCGACGGGGACGGTCAGCGCGGTGTGCACCTCGGTGGCGGCGGTCCGCTCGCCGTTGGTGAAGGTGACGCTGACGTCGTTGGCGCCGCCGGGGACGAGCTTCCCGGCCTTGGGTGCCACGGCGAGGGTCGCGCAGGGCGTGGCCTCGCCGGAGGCGCCGAGGTCGGTGACCGTGAAGTCGTCCATGACGAAGTCGGCCTGGTCGGCGCCCGATCCGACCTTGCGCAGGCCCACGTAGTAGTCGCCGCAGTCGCCCGCGGTGAACTCGTGGTCGTAGCGTGCCGTGGTGCGCTCCTGCCCGAAGAGCTGCCGGTCGGTCTCCGTGGTCGTCGAGCCGCCCGCGGTTACCCGGTCGTACCCGGTGGACAGGGCGTACTGGCCCGCGAAGGCGTTCTGGTAGTCGAAGGACACCCTGTAGCGGTGGCCGGCCTGGAACCGTACGGTCTGCGGCACGGTCCGGTAGAGCAGTGCCGGGTCCTCCTCGTGGGACTTCAGCGACCAGTTCCCGTCGAGCACCTGGTCGGTGAGGTTCCCGTTCCAGCCCGCTTGCGTGTACGGGGCGTGCTTCTCGGAGCGTACGGTCCTCGGGCCGCCGGGCTCGGTCTCCACGAAGGGACCCCAGCCCTGCTCGTTGTCCTCGAAGTCCCAGTGCGCGACGGTGCCCGCCCGCTCGGACTTGGTGGTGGCAGTGACGCGTACATCGTCGAGCCGCACCTCGGCGTCGCCCGCGTCGGCCGCGACCTTCAGCCTGGCGGTCCTCGCGGTGGCGGTGAAGCGGACGGTGATCCGCTGGAAGTACGTACCGGCCTTGTCGTCGTAGGAGAAGGCGTCCTTGGCGGTGGATCTGTCGGTCCAGTTGTCGGCCCCGCCCGCACTGAGCGTGACCTTGCGGACCTTGCCGGGCTGTACCTGGGCCCAGACGGACGCGGCGTAGCGCGTGCCGGGCTTGAGGTCGCGCAGGGTGGTGGTGAGGCCCGTCGCGGTGGTGGAGGCCGGGACGACGGCCTCGTACTGACCGAGAGCGTTGCGCCGGACCGATGCGGTGCCGTCGGTCTGCCAGGCGTTCAGATTCCCGGAGTCGAATCCGGGGTCGGCGACATGGGCGCCCTGGCCGTAGTCCGGTGCCGGGGTCTTCTTGGCCTTGTTGCGGTAGACGACGTACGCGACGCCCTTCTCGGCGGCGATGGTGACCTTGCCGTCCGTCACGGGGAGCGTGGCGACCTTCGTCTTCCCCTGGTCGGTGAGCCGGTAGAGGGTGACCGACTTCTCGTGCTGCCACGCGGCGGGCACGGGCCAGGTGCTCGTGCCGCCCGCCGGGTTCCAGTGGTAGGCCTTGTCGCCGCTCCACGGGAGCAGATAGGCGCCGCCGTCCTGCACCTTGTCGCCGCCGACGAGGACCTGGCGGGTGCCCGACGCGTCACTGACGCGGACACCGCCGGTGAGCTTCACCTCGTGGCCGGTCCACTCGGTGATCTGCTGCTGCTGGAGGAACTTGGCGGGCAGATTGCGGTTCCAGATGTTCGCGTAGAACTTGGTCCAGTCGTTCTGGCCGCCCCAGCCCTCCCACTCCTTGATGTTGGCGGAGCCGAGCAGCGGGTGGTCGATCCAGACGTCCTTCTCGCCGTTGCGGATGAAGCGGATGACCTGGGAGTTGATGCCCCGGTTGGCGTCGCCGCCGTAGCTGGGCTCGTTCGCCCAGTGCGACCAGAGCGAGGAGCGCTCCATCTTGTCGCCCCACTCGGTGCCGATCTGCCAGCCCTGCTTGCGCAGTTCGCTCTGCAGCCGGTCGGAGACCCAGCCGTGGGAGTAGTAGACGTCGATGTAGAGGAACTTGAGGTTGGGGTCGGTCTCGTCGCGCAGCTGCTGGAAGCGCTTGGCGATGTCGCCGCTGGTCAGGTCGCGGCGCTGGTCGATGTAGTACGACTGGCCGAGCCAGTCCCAGCCCTTCTTGGTGGGGTCGACGAGGGTGTCGCTGAAGTTCTTCGCCTCGGGGTACGCCTCGGTCGTATTGACGTGGACGCCGAAGGAGGCGCCCCACTTCTTGCCCTCCTTGGCGAGGGCGTTGAGGTCGGCGAGGCCTCCGGCGCGGGTGTTGTAGTTGCCGCCGTAGTCGGGGTGGGCGGAGTCGTGGCCCTCCTGTGCGTACCCCTTGAGGATCGCGAGCTGGCCGAGGCCGTCGGTGGAGAGCGAGATGCGTTGGACGTTGTCGAGGGTCTTCAGGAAGGGGTTGCTCGCGTAGCTGGCGAAGTTGAAGGGGATGTGGGCGATCACCCGGTCCGGGGTCTCGTCCGCGCCCTGGGCCTTGACGCCGATGGATCGGAAGGCGATGGCGCCGTCCTGCCAGTCGACCTTGTGGTCGGTGTTGCGGTCGCCGGTGACGACGACCTTCGCCCAGGGGAGCTCCTCGGTGAAGGGTGATCCCTTGGCGCGGTAGGTCCACTGGCCGCTGGAGACGCCGACCTCGGTGGTTCCGGCGGCCTTGAGCGTCTGGCGCTGGACGCGGGTGTTCTCGCTGCTCGCCGTGTCCTGTACGGAGTTGGTCTCGATCGCGGCGGCGAGCCGGTCGGTGTTGACGATGGCGTACGCGGACCCCTGCGGCGCGGCGTCGGCAGGGGTGTCGCCGGTGACGGCGGTGAAGGTGTCGCCGTGGCCGTTCTTGTCGGGGTCGACGCGGGCGGCGGTGACATGGGCGCCTGGCTGGTCGCCGCGTACGGACAGCAGGTTCTGTCCGGGGATGTCGATCGTGGAGACGCGGAAGGCGTCGGTGTCGGTGATTTTCGTGATGCGGAAGGTGACCTGGGTGCCGGTGACGCCGATCTGCGCGTCGATCCGTACGCCGTCGAGGGCGGGAAAGGCCAGCCGGTAGCGGACCGTCGACCCGTCGACGGTCGCCTTGCCGTCGGCCCGGTAGGGCTTTCCGTTGAGGACGACCGTGTTGAGCGGTGCGGTCCTGCCGTCGAGTACGGCGCCGGTGGCCCGGTCCGCGTAGTCGACGACGTACGGGAAGTCGGCTCCGGTACGCACCTGAAGTGCGCCCGATGCGATGACGAGGGGGCCGTCGGCCGGGGGCTCTGCCGCTGCCGCCGGATGGGGAACAACCACCGGCGACAGCACCAGAGTTGCCGCCAGGAGCATGCCTGGGCGAGGGAATCTATGCATGGCATGTACTTAGCAGATAAGCAGCTACCCAACTAGGGATCCGCCTCAACTCGTGACCGCTATGCAGCCTAGCTGCTAAGCTGCCGAGGTGGACGTCAATGAGAATCTGCGCAGCCGCCAGTGGTTCGGCGGGGACATCAAGAACGGCTTCATAGCCCGCCATCACCTGCGGGCCACCGGCCTGGGCTCCTGGGCGTTCGACGGACGGCCGGTCATCGGCATCTGCCAGTCGGCATCCGATCTCACGCCCTGCAACCGACACCTGACCGGCATGGCCGAAGCGGTGAAGCGCGGGATCCTGCGCGCGGGCGGACTGCCCCTGGAATTCCCGGTGTTCTCGCCGGGCGAGCCCTTCCTGCGGCCGTCCTCGATGATGTACCGCAATCTGATGGCGATCGACGTCGAGGAGGCGCTGCGGGCCAACCCGCTCGATGCGGCCGTGCTCCTGACGGGCTGTGACAAGACCACCCCGGCGGCGATCATGGGAGCGGCCAGCGCCGACCTGCCTTCGATCGTGCTGACCGGCGGTCCGATGCTCAACGGCCGCTTCAAGGGGAAGGCGGTCGGCTCGGGCACCGACATCTGGCGCATGAGCGAGGAGCTGCGGGCCGGGCGGATCGGCGCGCAGGAGTTCACCGACTTCGAGTCCTGCCTCAACCGCTCGGCCGGGCACTGCATGACGATGGGCACCGCCTCCACGATGGCGTGTCTCGCGGAGGCGCTCGGCATGATGCTGCCGGGCGGCGCGGCCCTGCCGGCCGTCGACGCGCGGCGCACCGTACTGGCCGAGGAGACCGGCGCGCGGGCGGTCGGGCTGGCGCGCGAGGGGCTCACCCCGGGGCGGATCCTGACCCGGGAGGCCTTCGAGAACGCCATCGTGGTCAATGCGGCGATCGGCGGCTCCACCAACGCCGTACTGCATCTGCTCGCCATCGCGGGACGGGTCGAAGTACCCCTGGAACTGGACGACTTCGACCGGATCGCGCGCCGTGTACCGCTCCTCGTCGATCTGATGCCCAGCGGGCGCTTCCTGATGGAGGAGTTCGCGTACGCGGGCGGGGTACCGGCCCTGGTCACCCGGATCCGCGACCTGCTGCACGCGACACCCGTCACGGTCACCGGGCGCCCGCTGACCGAGGAGTGCAAGGACGCCGAGGTGTACGACGACGCCGTGATCCGTACCGCCGACGGCCCGGTGCAGGAGCCCGGCAGCGGGATCGCCGTACTGCGCGGCAGCCTCGCGCCGGGCGGCGCGATCGTCAAACAGTCGGCGGCGGCACCGGAGTTGCTGGTGCACGAGGGTCCCGCGCTGGTCTTCGACTCGCTGGAGGAGTACACGGCCGCCGCCGACGACCCGGACCTCGACGTCAGCGCCGACACCGTCCTGGTCGTACGGGGCATGGGCCCGCGCGGCTACCCCGGGATGCCGGAGGCGGGGAACCTGCCGCTCCCCCGCAGGCTCCTGGAGGCGGGGGTGAGCGATCTGGTGCGGATCACCGATGCGCGGATGAGCGGGACCGCGTACGGGACCTGCGTCCTGCACGTGGCCCCCGAGTCGGCCGTCGGCGGTCCCCTCGCCCTGGTGCGGACCGGCGACCGGATCCTCCTGGACGTCCCCGCGCGCAGGCTCGATCTGCTGGTGGAGCCGGAGGTGCTGGCCGTACGGCGGGACGAGTGGACCGCTCCCCCGCCGCCACCCGGCTCGGGGCGGGGCTTCACCCGGCTGCACGTCGAGCACGTACTGCAGGCGGACCGGGGCTGCGATCTCGACTTCCTGGTCGGGTCCAGCGGCAGCGACGTACCCCGAAAGGCGTTCTGACGATGACGATCGGCGGAGTGAGCCCCGTGCTCGAAGTCCCTTTCAGGGACGACGGATCGCTGGACCTGCCCGGTTTCGACCGAGTGGTGGAGGCTGTCCTCGCCACCGGCGTGGGCTCGGTGATGTTCCCCGGGTACGCGTCGGAGTTCCACAAACTGACCGGCACGGAACGGGAGTTGCTCACCGACCGGTTCCTCGGCGCCACGGCGGGCGTGGACGGCTTCACCGCCGTAGTGTCGGTCCCCGACCATGCCACCGTGGTCGCGGTCGAGGTGGCCCGGCGGGCCGCCGGTCGGGGCGCGGGCGCGCTCAATCTGCTGCCGCCGTACCTCCTCGGCCCCTCCCGCGACGCGGTGCTCGCCCATCTGGGCGCCGTACTGGACGCGGTGGCCCCGCTCCCGGTCGTCCTGCAGTACGCACCCGCACAGACCGGGACCAGCCTGGACGCGGACGCCATCCACGCACTGGCAAAGCACCACCCCAACCTCGGGTACGTCAAGGTGGAGTCGGCCCCGCCGGGCAGGCTCATCAGCGCGCTGAGGCTGCCGGCGCTCGTGGGCTACGCGGGTCTGCAGCTGCCCGACGCGCTGCGGCGCGGCGCGGCCGGGGTGCAGCCGGGCTGCTCGTTCACCGAGCTGTACCAGGAGATCTGGCGGGCATGGCACGAGGGCGACCGGCCGGCCGCCCTCGCCCTGCACACCGCGCTGCTGCCGTACCTCTCGTACTGGATGCAGCACGTGGAGCTGATCGTCGCGGCGGAGAAGGAGATCTCGGTGCGCCGCGGCTGGTTCGCCTCGGCGCACTGCCGGGCTCCCGGCTGGACGCTCGACGCCGCCGAACTCGCCATGATCGACCGCTTCATGGACGAGTTCGGCGGGCGCCTGACGCCGCTCAGCCGAGCGTGACGGTGACCGGTTGCCCGAAGGACCCCTCGGTGACGGGATCGTCGTCGCATGTTCTCCCCCATCGTGGAACGGACCGAACGGAACAGGGAAGGATCCCACCCTCGCCGACGGCGAAGCCGGCCCCGCGGAGCGCCTGGAGCAGAGGTTCCTGCACGGCACACCCTTCCCATATTCATCGGATCAATATGTTCCGAGAGATGGGTATAGCGACCCCTGGGGCAGCTGTGCAGGAAATTACGTGCCGATGAGATTCACTGCGAAGCTACACACCCTTGGCACATCCGATGTATCGATGCAGCGAGTCGAGATCGGATCAGGGGGAGTCGAATCGTTTCCGCGCCCTCTCACGCCTGTTCGTGATGCATACTCCGCGCCGTAATACAGCTGACACGCCCCCTTCCCTTCCTCTCGGTGCTCTTGGAACACTCCGCTAGCACTGTTCCCTCACACCCCAAGAGGCCCTCACACATGTCTGAGCTGAATCGGCGCCGCTTTCTTCAGATCGCCGGCGCGACCGCGGGCTTCACCGCTCTCTCCGGCTCCATCGACCGCGCCGCCGCCATCCCCGCGACGCGGACCACCGGCTCCATCAAGGACGTCGAGCACATCGTCGTGCTGATGCAGGAGAACCGTTCCTTCGACCACTACTTCGGTGCGATGAAGGGGGTACGCGGCTTCGGCGACCCCCGACCGGTGACACTGCCCAGCGGCAAGCCGGTCTGGAACCAGTCCAACGGGACCGCCGATGTGCTGCCGTACCACCCGGACGCCGAGGACCTCGGCATGCAGTTCATCGCGGGGCTCGACCACGACTGGGCGGGCGGTCACAGGGCCTTCAACCAGGGCAAGTACGACCAGTGGATACCCGCCAAGTCGGCGGGGACGATGGCCCATCTGACGCGCGAGGACATTCCGTTCCACTACGCGCTGGCCGACAAGTTCACGGTGTGCGACGACTACCACTGTTCGTTCATGGGCGCCACCGACCCCAACCGCTACTACATGTGGTCCGGGTTCGTCGGCAACGACGGCAAGAACGGCGGCCCCGTCCTCGGCAACCAGGAGGCGGGCTACGACTGGACGACGTACCCCGAGCGCCTCGAGCAGGCCGGTGTCTCCTGGAAGATCTACCAGGACATCGGCGACGGCCTGGACGCGGCCGGATCCTGGGGCTGGATCGACGACGCGTACCGCGGGAACTACGGTGACAACTCCCTCCTGTACTTCAACAAGTACCGCAACGCCAAGCCCGGCGACCCGCTCTACGACAAGGCGCGCACCGGCACCAACGCCAAGGCGGGCGACGGCTTCTTCGACCTCCTCAAGGCCGATGTGAAGGGCGGGAAGCTCCCGCAGATCTCCTGGATCGCCGCTCCGGAGGCCTTCTCCGAGCACCCCAACTGGCCTGCGAACTACGGCGCCTGGTACGTCTCCCAGGTCCTCGACGCGCTCACCTCCAACCCCGAGGTGTGGAGCAAGACGGCGCTGTTCATCACCTATGACGAGAACGACGGCTACTTCGACCACGTCGTCCCGCCGTACGCGCCCGCCTCCGCCGCCCAGGGCCTGTCCACCGTCGACACGACACTCGACTACTTCCCCGGCAACGCGAGTTACGCGGCAGGCCCCTACGGCCTCGGCCAGCGCGTCCCGATGACCGTCGTCTCCCCCTGGTCGACCGGCGGCTACGTCTGCTCGGAGACCTTCGACCACACCTCGATCATCCGCTTCATGGAGAAGCGCTTCGGCGTCGGCGAGCCGAACATCTCGCCCTGGCGCCGCGCGATCTGCGGCGACCTCACCTCCGCCTTCGACTTCGCACGCCAGGACACCAAGCCCGCGGCGCTGCCGGACACCGACGCCTACGAGCCGCCGGACAAGGTGCGCCACAGCAGTTACGTACCGAAGCCGCCGGCCAACCCCGCCCTGCCGAAGCAGGAGAGCGGCTCCCGCCCCTCGCGCCCGCTGCGGTACGCACCGCTGGTGGACGGCGCCGCCACCCCCGCCACCGGCCGTTTCGCGCTCACCTTCAGCGGCGGGGACTCCGCGGGTGCGCACTTCTACGTCACCTCGGCCAACCGCACGGACGGCCCGTGGACGTACACCACCGAGGCCGGGAAGAAGATCTCCGACACCTGGAACGCGGCCTATTCCAAGGGCAGCTACGACCTGACCGCTCATGGCCCGAACGGCTTCCTGCGCACCTTCAAGGGTCCCGGCTCCACCGCGGGC
>NZ_JAFLRJ010000651.1 GCF_017315755.1 Streptomyces beijiangensis | reverse complement strand
CGTCAAAGCGGATCAAGCCCACTGCGCCGGTGCTCACGGACCGCGTGCACGTCGTAGCGCGTGAAGTCGCCGGCGATACAGATCAGCCGCGGTCCGCTCCAGAGCACCTGGGCCGCAGCCGTCGCCCCGAGCCGGTCGCGGACCAGGTGCTCGAACTCGCGGCGGTGGTCCATCAACCACGAGAGGTAGAACAAACCCTGGTGGATCACTCCCGCATCAGTCGAACGTTTGTACTCCACGGTGACCGGCGACCCGTTCTCGTCGAGCCCCAGGGAGTCGATCCGACCGCCGTGTACCGGTCCGGTGCTGTACTCACTCGCCAGGAACCGGACCCCCAGCAGCGTCTCCATGTGCGCCTCGACGACGCCCTGCAGATCCGCCTCGACGGCAGCAAGATGCGGCGTGACCTCGGTCATGCCGTTTTCTGTGTTGAACAGCCTCAGGCCCGACACCTTCCCCTCCTCGGCTCCGAGATCACCAACGCCAAGCGGGTCCGGTTTTGTTTCCGCGAACGCCATCGGGACCGTAAAGGAAGTCTGTGAATGGATCGCTCGACCGCGCCAACTCGGCGCCCCCAGAACTCCCGCCGCAGGACCCTCCGGGGCCCTCTCCGACATCCAGCACCAATCCAGCACGGTGCGGGTGATGAGGGGTGACGAGAGGTGACGAGGGGTCAGATTATCCAGCACCTATCCAGCACGGGAAAAACCTAAGGGCCCGACTCCGAAGAGTCGGACCCTATTTGACCTGCATGTTTGCCAGATCAACGACGTGGTGCTATGTCACCCGCTACACATTGAAGCGGAACTCCACCACCACCAAGCAGTACCGCTCAGCACCACAAAATTCCCGGCACCTTGCCACATCCGAGCAGCCAGGAGATCGTCTGACCAGCGCTGCGATGCGCCTGATGACCCATCAGAACGAGCGTCAAATGAGCGTCAAAACGCCTCGCGGGGCGTCATTTCAGCGTCAAGATATCGCCCGTAACGCCCACAGTGCACATTACGCACACCACCCGAACCTGCAGGTCAGACCGCCTTTGCGATCGGCTCCAGGATCGCGACGCACTCCACGTGGTGCGTCATCGGGAAGAGGTCGAACGCCCGCAGGACGCGCACCTTGTAGCCGCCCTCGCGGAAGTACGCCAGGTCCCTGGCGAGCGCCGCCGGGTCGCAGGCCACGTACGCGATGCGGCGTGCGCCGAGGGCCGCCAGCTGCTTGACCGTCTGCTTGCCCGCACCCGCGCGCGGCGGATCCAGGACGATCAGGTCGGTCTCCTTGATGCCGGTGCGGGGCAGGACCTGCTCGACCTTGCCCTGCTCGATGCGGACGCGCGGCATGTCCTGGAGGTTGTGGCGGGCGTCCTCGCAGGCGCGCTTGGACGTCTCGATGCCGAGCACCGCGCCCTTCTCGCCGAGGCGCTCGGCGATGGCGCCCGCGAAGAGGCCGACGCCGCAGTAGAGGTCGAGTGCCATCTCGCCCTTGCGCGGCATCAGGCCCTGCATGACCGCCTTGATCAGGGTGTACGCGGCCTGCGGGTGGACCTGCCAGAAGCCGCCCATGCCCACACGGTACGTACGCTCGTCGGCCCGCTCGCGCACGAAGGGGCGGCCGTGCACACGGTGCACCCCGCCGTCGTGCTCCTCCACGCGCAGGACCGAGACCGGCTTGTCGAGCTCGACGATCGGCAGGCGGCCGCCGGGGAGCGGGGTGAGGACGACCTGACGGTCGCCGGAGCCCGTGGCGGAGATCGCCTCGATCGAGGCCAGCTGCGGCCAGGTGCGCTTCTCGATGCCCAGCTCGGTGACGCCCGGCGCGGCGATCATGCAGTGGTCGATCGGCTCGATGTCGTGCGAGCGGTGCTTGCGCAGTCCGGCGCGGCCCTCGGAGTCGATGGCGTACTGGACGCGCGTGCGCCACGCCGGGACCTCGCCCGCGGGAAGCTTGTCGCCCTCGGCCGGCATGACCGTGCCGTCCCAGCCCGCCTCCTCGGGGGTCAGGCCGGCGAGGCGCAGCAGCTGCTCGGCGATGACCTCGCCCTTGAGCCGGCGCTGGGCGCCCGGCTTGGCGTGCTGCCAGTCGCAGCCGCCGCACTTGCCGGGGCCCGCGTAGACGCAGGGCGCCTCGACACGGTCCTTGGAGGCCTCGATGATCTTCACCGCGTCGGCGCGCAGGAAGCGCGAGTCCTCGGCGCCGTCGGTGACGCGGGCGACGATCTTCTCGCCGGGCAGCGCGTGGCGTACGAAGAGGACCCGGCCGTCCTGGGTGCGGGCGATGCAGTGGCCGCCGTGTGCGACGGGGCCGACCTCGACCTCGTACTCCTCCCCGACCAGCGAAGACTCAGTTGCGTTCGCGTTCTGCATGGTGGGGTGACTCCAGAGGTAAAAAGAAAAGCGGCCGGACAACGACCCACCAGTCTACGTGGGTGTTCTCCGGCCGCTCGCCAACCAGACGGGGGGGCTGGGGTCAGCTCTTGTTGGTCGGCTCCTTGGGGCGCTGGTTCACCGGGCCGCGGCGTACCGAACCCGGGGCGTTCCACTCGGCCCGCCGCCGGGCCCGCATCCTTGCGGCCTCGGAGGACTCCAGCTGGTACGGCACCGACGTCACCATCACGCCCGGAAGGAAGAGCAGCCGGCCCTTGAGCCGCAGGGCGCTCTGGTTGTGCAGGAGGTGCTCGTACCAGTGCCCGACCACGTACTCCGGGATGTAGATGGAGACCACGTCCCGCGGGCTCTCGCGCCGCAGGCCCTTCACGTACTCGATGATCGGCCGGGTGATCTCGCGGTACGGGGAGTCGAGGATCTTCAGCGGGACGTTGATGCCCCGCCGCTCCCACTCCTCACGGAGCGCCTTGGTCTCGGCCGCGTCGACGCTGATCGAGAGCGCCTCCAACTGGTCGGAGCGCATCAGCTTGGCGTACGCGAGGGCGCGCAGCGTCGGCTTGTGGAGCTTGGAGACCAGGACGATGGAGTGCACCCGGGAGGGGCGCACCGTGTCGTCGGAGGGGACATCGGGGGCGGCGATCTCCTCGGAGACCCGGTCGTAGTGCTTGCGGATCGCGGACATCGTTCCGTAGAAGATCACCATGCCGAGCAGGGCGACCCAGGCGCCGTGCGTGAACTTGGTGGCCAGGACGACGACCAGGACCAGGCCGGTGAAGAAGGCGCCGAAGGTGTTGATCGCGCGCGAACGGATCATGTGGCGGCGCTTGTTGGGGTCGGTCTCGGACCGCAGGTGGCGGTTCCAGTGGCGGACCATGCCCGTCTGGCTGAGCGTGAAGGAGACGAAGACGCCGACGATGTAGAGCTGGATCAGCCGGGTCGAGTCGGCGCCGTAGATCACTATCAGCAGCACGGCGGCGCCTGCCAGCAGCACGATGCCGTTGGAGAAGGCGAGTCGGTCGCCACGGGTGTGCAGCTGGCGCGGGAGGTAACGGTCCTGCGCGAGGATCGAGCCGAGCAGCGGGAAGCCGTTGTACGCGGTGTTGGCGGCCAGGAAGAGGACCAGCGCGGTGGCTGCGGCGAGCACCACGAAGAGGAACGAGCCCTTGCCGAAGACGGCCTCCGCGACCTGCGAGATCACCGGGTTCTGTACGAAGCCCGAGCCGACCGCGGTGCCGTTCTTGAGCAGGTCGGTCGCCGGGTTCTCGGCCATCTTCACGTCGGTGGTCATGGCCAGCGCGATGATGCCGCAGAACATGACGACGGCGAGGCTGCCCATGAGCGCCAGCGTGGTCGCGGCGTTCTTGCTCTTGGGCTTGCGGAAAGCGGGGACGCCGTTGCTGATCGCCTCGACGCCGGTGAGCGCCGCGCAGCCGGAGGAGAAGGCGCGCAGCAGCAGGAAGACCAGGGCGAATCCGGCCAGGCCGCCCTTCTCCGCGTGGATCGAGAGATCGGCCGTCGGGGCCTTCATGTCGTCGCCCGCGATCAGCCCGCGGTAGGCGCCCCAGGCGATCATGATGAAGACGCCCGCGACGAAGATGTAGGTCGGGATGGCGAAGAGCTTCCCCGACTCCTTCATCCCGCGCAGGTTCAGCAGGGTGAGGAGCACGACGATGGCGACCGCGCAGGACACCTTGTGCTCGACGACGAAGGGGATCGCCGAGCCGAGGTTCTCCACGCCGGAGGCGATCGACACGGCCACCGTGAGGACGTAGTCCACCAGCAGTGCGCTGGCCACGGTGAGCCCGGCCTTGGGGCCGAGGTTGGTGGTGGCGACCTCGTAGTCACCGCCGCCGCTCGGGTAGGCGTGCACGTTCTGCCGGTAGGACGCCACCACGGTGAACATCAGCACCACGACAGCGACCGCGATCCACGGGCTGAAGTGATAGGCCGACACACCCGCGATGGAGAGTACGAGCAGCACTTCTCCCGGGGCGTACGCCACCGAGGACAGAGGGTCGGAGGCGAAGACGGGAAGTGCGATGCGCTTGGGGAGGAGCGTTTCTCCCAGCTTGTCGCTGCGCAGGGCCCGGCCGATCAGGATCCGTTTGGGCACGTCGGTCAGTTTGGACACGCAGAGGATCGTAAGCGTTCGATATGGGTGCCGCCCACCCACCACCCACTTATCGCTGCGAAACCTTCCGCTCCCGTTGTCCGGCGGGTCCGCGGCGGGTCACCCGCCGGTGCCCCTCGGAGACCGCGGCCCGGGAGGCGGCCCGGGAGGCGGGCCGGGACGCAGGCCGTGCCCGGGAGCGCGTCGGGCCAGAGGCCCAACTTCGTTTCTTGTTCAACTCATTGACACGCGTCAGCAACGGTCATAGCTTTCCCGCCGAAATCACTGGCGCTCCACCGTATGCCGCAGCCACTTCCTCGCCATCCGCGTTCAAGGGGTGAACACAGGCATGTCGTTGGCACGTGTAAGTGACGCACACCATGACGTCCAGATTCAGAAGGAGTGACGGCTCATGCCCGACATCGTGTCCCGACGGTCTGCCCTGCGTCTGCTGGGCGGCGCCATCGCGGTGGCCGCAGCGGCCACCACCGGACTGCCTTCCGCATCCGCCGCGTCCGGGGCGGCCGCCGCTTCCGGGGCGGCCGCCGCTTCCGGGGCATCCACCCCGTCCGGGCCCGCCGCCGGCCGCCGCGTGGAGTCGCTGCTAGCCCGGCTCACCCTCGACGAGAAGCTCACCTTCCTGCACGGGGCCACCGACCCCCGGAATCTCGGCCAGGCCGGTTACATCCCCGGGATACCCCGCCTCGCCAT
>NZ_JAFLRJ010000650.1 GCF_017315755.1 Streptomyces beijiangensis | reverse complement strand
CAGGGGTACGGGCCCGCGTCGCGTTGTCCCGCGTCTGCGTGTCTCAGCGCGTGTCGGGGACCAGATGGCCCGGACCGTGTGCCGGTTCGGCGCGCAGCTTCCGGTGCAGCTTCTCGTCCGCGGTGGTGAGCCGCTCCGGTCCGCTGTGGGGCGTGGGGACCCCGGTGACGTACGCCCCGGTGGGTGTCGGCTTCTCGTACGACGTCGGAGCGGTGGCCAGCGTGAAGATCGTCGCGCAGGTGAGCGCGGCGATGCAGACGAAGGTCGTCCTCGTCCAGAACTTGGTCCTGCGCTCGCTTCCGGTACGCGCGGAACGCGCAGCGGGAAGCTTGGCCGCCGGGTCGCCATCGAGCAGCGAACCGAGGCGTTCCCGCAGGTCCGGGTCGTCGCCGAGCTCCGGCAGCCGCTCCGAAATCGCGGCCCGCGCGTGCAGCAGGCGGTTGGCGGCGGCCGGGGTGGAGGCCTCCGTCTCGGCCGCCGTGTCCGCGACGCCGAGGCCGACACCGTCGCAGAGCAGCAGCGTGCGGCGGTAGACCGGGGGCAGCGCGAGGAGCGCGTCGAACAACGCGCGCCGCTCCGGGTCGGCGGGAGGCTTGTCTGGGTGGCGGGGAGTGCGGCGCAGCCGGTGCCAGGGCGACATCGCGTACTCGTACGCCGCCGCGCGCACCCAGCCCTCCGGGTCCCGGTCGGTCGCGACCTCCGGCCAGCGCTGCCAGGCGAGGTGGAAGGCGTGTGCGACGGACTCCTCGGCGAGCCGCCTGCGGCCGCTGAGCAGATACGTCTGGCGTACGAGGGAGGCGGCGGTCCGGGTGTAGAGCGCGTCGAAGGCGTCGGCGGGGGTACGGGCGCCGGGCCCGTCCGGGGGCTGCGGGCCGGCGGCCTCGCGCTGCGCCGGGTCCTGAGCCGGGTCCTGCGCCACGGCATGCGCCTCAAGGGCCTGGGGCTCCGAAGCCCCCGCGGCCCTGCGCGAAGGCCTCGACGGCTGGGCGGCAGCGGCGGCCATGACACGGGCCACCGCCTGGTGATGCGCGTGGCGTGCGGGGCCCGTCTCCGGCGGCTTGGCGGCGCGTTTGGCCGCGTTCCTGGGGCGGGTGTGCTGGGACACGGACTGGTGCGGGCGGGCGGGGGCCTTCGCCACGGCCGTGGCCTCGGCCTCGGCCTCGGCCT
>NZ_JAFLRJ010000649.1 GCF_017315755.1 Streptomyces beijiangensis | reverse complement strand
CCGACTCCATCTGGGTCAGCATCGCGTCGTACGCCCCGTCCTGACTGTCGTCGTAGACGTGGATCGCGAGGATCGGGCCGAAGTACTCCGTGGTGAAGACCTCGTTGGCCGGGTCCGTGCACGCGATGACCGTCGGGCGTACGAAGTAGCCCACCGAGTCGTCGTACGTGCCGCCCGCGACGATCGTGCAGGAGGCGTCAGCCTTCGCGCGGTC
>NZ_JAFLRJ010000648.1 GCF_017315755.1 Streptomyces beijiangensis | reverse complement strand
GGCGACGAACATCTCCTTCTCGCCGATGCCGAGCACGACGGGGGAGCCGTTGCGGGCGACCACGATGCGGTCCGGGAAGTCGGCGTGCAGCACGGCGATGCCGTACGTGCCCTCGATGATCCGCAGCGCGTCGCGGACCTTCTCCTCCAGGGTCTCGGAGGTGGAGCGGGCGATCAGGTGGACCAGCACCTCGGTGTCGGTCTCCGAGGCGAATTCGATGCCGTCGGCGATCAGCTTGGCGCGCAGGTCGGAGGCGTTGTCGATGATGCCGTTGTGGACGACGGCGACCTTGCCCTCGACGTCCAGGTGGGGGTGTGCGTTCTCGTCGCTCGGGGCGCCGTGGGTGGCCCAGCGGGTGTGCGCGATGCCGGTGGTCCCCGCGAAGCGCTTGGGGATCCGGGACTCCAGCTCACGGACCCGGCCCTTGGCCTTGACCGTCTTCAGCCCGGCCGCCTTGGGGCCGGTGATGGCGATGCCCGCGGAGTCGTAACCGCGGTACTCCAGCCGCTGCAGCCCCTCCAGCAGCAGCGGTGCCACGTCACGCTTTCCGATGTACCCGACGATTCCGCACATATCGCTCCTTCAGGTCGTACTGGCAGGTCGTACTAGCCGTAGATCATGCGGCGCAGTTGCCGCAGGGAGAGCTCGGGCGGCGCCACTGCACGATGAGGCAGCTCGCCCGAGATCTGCTCGAAGATGTCCGGGTTGTTCAGTCCGCGTGCCTGCAGTTCGCGATGGCGGCGGCGGACGAACTCCTCGGTCGTCTCGTCGAAGTACGCGAGCACATCGAGAATCACCCGGGCGGCCTCGCCGCGCTGAAGCGCGGTGGAGCGGACCAGGTGGTCGATGAGGTCGTCGTATGACGGACGTGTTTCGAGCACCCGCTGATACTGCTGGCCCAGGGGAAGCTTTGCAAGATTTCTGCCCGCTTTCGGGCAGAAGTGACGGCAAACGGCTCTACCGGAGCTACTGGAGCCGCTTCAGGATGGCTTGTTTCGCTTCTTTGAACTCATCGGCATCGAGAATTCCGGACTGGTGCAGCTCGCCGAGCTCACGGAGACGGCGGAGCAGCGCGTCGTGGTCGTCGGCGGCCGGGAGCGCCGGAGCGGGTGCCGGAGCGGGTGTCAGGGCACGGTCGGCGGGCTCGGGCACGCCCCGGTCGAGCCGGGCCGCCACGGCCGCCCCGACGAGCGCCA
>NZ_JAFLRJ010000647.1 GCF_017315755.1 Streptomyces beijiangensis | reverse complement strand
CGGCCGCCCCGACGAGCGCCATGAGCGGGTCCTTCTTGAAGCCCCAGAGCTCGACGGCGTGCGGGTCGTACTTGGCGGGGGCAGTGGTCGCGGCCTGGGGGACGATGAAGCGGAGGAAGCCGTTCTCCAGCCCGGCCGAGGGCTGCCACTTCACCTTCTGCACGTCCTTGAGGGCGATCGTGACCGGCCCGGCGGCCCGCTTGGACTCCTCGGTCTTCCAGTTCCACTCCAGGCGGATCTGCTCTCCGTCGAACGTGACGGAACCTTCCCCAAGCTCTCAACTT
>NZ_JAFLRJ010000646.1 GCF_017315755.1 Streptomyces beijiangensis | reverse complement strand
AGGTGCGGCGGTAGGTGATCAGGTCTTCGATGGAGATGATCGTCAGGCCGTGCTTGCGGGCGAACGGAATCAGTTCGGGCAGGCGTAGCATCCGGCCGTCCTCGCCGGCGATCTCGACGATGGCTCCGGCCGGGCGCAGTCCTGCGAGGCGGGCGAGGTCGACGGCGGCCTCTGTGTGGCCGTTGCGTTCGAGTACGCCACCGGAGCGTGCGCGCAGCGGGAAGACGTGGCCGGGGCGGACGAGGTCGGTGGGCTCTGCGGTGCCGCTCGCGAGGAGCTGGAGCGTGGTGGCCCGGTCGGCGGCCGAGATGCCGGTGCTCACGCCGTGGGCGGCGGATGCGTCGACGGAGACGGTGAAGGCCGTCTTCATCGACTCGGTGT
>NZ_JAFLRJ010000645.1 GCF_017315755.1 Streptomyces beijiangensis | reverse complement strand
CGGGCCGACCACCGGCGCCGGGGCCCTTTCGGAGCCTGACCGCGGCAAGGATGACCATGGCGGCGACCAGGGCGCCGATGGTGGCGCCGACCGCGCCCATGCCACTCACAAAGGCCGCCCTGGCGTCCTCAAGAAGGGAGGCGCCCGCGTCGCCGGACAGTTGGGGGGCGACGGACACGGCCCCGGCGAGCGAGTCGTGGGCGGTCGCGGCCACGTCCCCCAGGGCTTCGGAGGGGATGGCGCTCTTGACCTCGCCGCCGTACACCGCCGAGCCGATGCTGCCGAGGCCGGCGACGCCGAGGGCCACACCCAGTTGGGTACTTGTCTCGGAGGTCGAGGCAGCGGACCCGGCCTTCTCCGCCGGCACGGAGCCGACGACGATGTCCGTGGTCAGCGCCGACATCGGGCCGATGCCGAAGTAGACGAGTGAGAAGCAGGTGATGACGTAGCCGACGCTCGATGCATCGTCCACCTGGGAGAGCATCAGGCCGCCGGTGACGGTGAACAGCAAGCCGCCACAGATGACGTTGCCGGCGCCCAGCTTCTGCGCCAGGCCCGGTGAGGCCATGCCGCTGACGATCACGGATACGGCGGCGGGCAACAGCCAGAGGCCGGCCCGCATCGGGGACATCCCCTGCACGAGCTGGAGAAACTGGCTGGTGGAGAGGGTGATGCCGCCCATTACGGCGGAGCCGATGAGCATGACGGTCAGGGCGGAGGAGAAGGTGCTGTCCTTGAAGGACGAGAGGTCCAGCAGAGGGGAGGCGAGCCGGTTCTGCCGCTTCACGAACAGGACTCCGAAGGTGGCGCCGACCGCGAGTGCGACCAGCGTGAGGAGTTCCGGACCGTCTGCGGCCAGTTCCTTGATGCCGTAGAAGACCGGCAGCGTCNNGGCGATGCCGAGCATGAAGGTGCTCATCCAGACCGCGATGGCCACCGACCGCTGCGCGGAGTCCTGGAACATGTTGCGGATCAGTCCGAGGGTGGACGGCATCAGGGTGGCGCCGGCAATTCCGAGCAGCGCGCGGGTGGCGATCAGCATCTCCGCGCTGGAGGAGTAGGCGGCCAGCACCGAGGCCATGGCAAAGAGCGAGGCTCCGAACAGCAGCAGTAGACGGCGGCCGATGCGGTCACCGAGCGTTCCCATCGTGACCAGGAAGCCCGCAATCATCAAGGCGTAAATATCGACGATCCAGAGCTGCTGGGTGCCGCTGGGGTCCAGGTCGGCGCTGATGTGGGGAAGCGCCAGGAAGAGCACACTCGTGTCCAGAGATGTCAGCAGAGTCGGCAGGGCCAGCACGGCCAGTCCTAACCACTCCCGCCTTCCAGCCCTCGACGGGGACCCGGTCGCGGTAGTTTCCATGAGAAAGTCCTTCTCTTCGTGTGAGCATGCCCGCGTGCAGCGAGGATGCGGGCACCTGGACAGATAAAGGCGCGCGCCTCCAGGGCGAGGCGGGCACCGGAGGAGGACACGGCGCCATCGTTATGAGGGGAGATACAGTCCCCTGGCGCGTGCGAAGCCTGCCTGGTTACGTGAGTTGTTTGACGGCAGATCACTTCGCTTGCTCATCGGGCTACATGTTCTGCGACTCCGACCAATGACGGAAGAAGGAACTTTCGTGTCACAGAGTGACTCTGGTGTATCAGGGCAGGTCATCCACTCCGAGTCCTGCTCATTCCGCGACATCCTCGTCAGCGTCACCGGCAAGTGGAGCGTGCAGATCATCCTGCTCACGATCGCTCACAACCCGATCCGCTTCACCGAGTTGGAGCGCAGCATCCCCGGCATAAGCCGCCGCATGCTGACGGTGACGCTCCGTCAGCTGGAGCGAAACGGCCTCATCGTCCGCACCGTGCATCCCACCGTGC
>NZ_JAFLRJ010000644.1 GCF_017315755.1 Streptomyces beijiangensis | reverse complement strand
GGCGGGCGCGATCGTGACGGGGGTCGCGGTGGCGGCGGGCGGATACGTCCTGGGGTCGCTGCGGGCGCGCCGCGGCGGCGCCACCTTCCAGGTGGCGCCGATCTCCGCACCGGACCGGCAGGAAGCGCGGGAGGAGACGGAGGAGGAGGCCGCGTGAACGGGTCCGTACCGATCCTGATGTACCACGCGGTCGGTCACCGCCCGGCCAGGGCGGCCCACGGCCTTTCCGTGTCCCCCGAGGCGTTCGGCGAGCAGNNGGGAGCGCTCCCGCACCGCCCGGTCCTGATCACCTTCGACGACGGCTACGAAGGGGTGCACCGGCACGCGCTCCCCGTCCTCGCCAAACACGGTTTCGCGGCCACCCTGTTCGTCTCGACGGGATGGCTCCGCGGGCCGTACGACGACGGCGGCGCCCTGGACACCATGCTCGACTGGGACCAGGTGCGCGACCTGGCCGCGGCCGGGACGGAGATCGGCGGGCACACGCACACCCATCCTCAGATGGACCAACTCAGCTGTGAGCAGGTGTGGTTCGAGACGCTGCGCTGCCGGCAGATCATCACCGACGAGCTGAACGCGGAGCCCGTCTCCTTCGCGTACCCCTACGGCTATTCCACCCGGAGCGTGCGCCGCACGGTCCGCGAGGCGGGCTTCAGCCAGGCCCTCGCCGTGGGCAACGCGCTCGCCGGGCGCGGGCAGGGGCCTTACGCCCTGGAGCGGGTCACCGTAAGGCGCAGCACCGGCATCGAGGAGTTCGAGCGGCTGGTCGAAGGCCGTGCGATCACCCGTAACTTCGCCAGGGACCGCGCCCTGACCAAGGGGTACACCTTGGTCCGAAGAGCCAGGTCGGCCGGCCGGAAGGTCACCAGGAGTCGTGTCTGACACGCGAGCCACCCAGGTGGACGACCCGCCGAACTCGCCGCGGACGGAGGGGAAGAAGAGGCGCGGAGGGATCCCGCTCTTCCGCAACGCCTATGCGCTGATGCGCTGATGATCAATACGGGGATCAGCGCGGTCCTGGGCCTCGGCTTCTGGCTGGCCGCGGCCCACCACTACTCCGCCTCCGCCGTCGGCCAGGGCTCGGCCGCCATCGCCGCGATGAAGTTTCTCGCGGGCATCACGGCCGTGACCCTGACCGGGATGCCGGCCCGCTTCATCCCGGTCGCCGGGAAGCACACGGGCAGGCTCATCTTCCGTACGTACGCGGGGAGTTCGGCAGTCGTCGGAGCGGCTGCGGTGGTCTTCCTGCTGACGCTGAACCTGTGGGGGCCCTCGTACTGCACGATCCGGTGAACAAGCTCGGCTTCGTCGTCGCGGTGGTCGCCTGGTCGCTGCTCACCCTCCAGGACGGGGTGCTCACCGGGCTGCGCAGCGCCTTCTGGGTGCCCGTCGGCAACACGGTCTTCTCCGCGGTGAAGCTGCTCCTGCTGGTCGCGGTCGCCGTGGCACTGCCGACCACGGGCGTCTTCGTCTCCTGGGTCGCGGCCATCGCCGCATCCGTGCTGCCACTGGGATGGATGGTCTTCCGGCGGCTGGTGCCACGCCATGTGACGCTGACCGCCGAGACCGCGAAACCGCCGTCCTACCGGTAGCTGCGACGCTTCCTGGCCGGGGACTGCACGGGCTCGCTCTTCGCGCTCGCGGTCGTCTATCTGATCCCGGTGGTCGTCGCCTCGCGGATCAGCTCCGCCGACAACGCGTACTTCTACATCGCCGCGACCATCGGCGGCACGGTCGAACTCCTCGCCATCAACATGGGCGCCTCACTGACCGTCGAGGGCGCGCACGACCCGGCGCGGCTCGGCCGCAACGCGCGCGCGGCGGTGTGCCGCCGGTCCTGCGGATGCGGTCGATACGGCCGTCCAGCGAGGCGAAGCCGTACGTCCCCGGCGAGGGTTCGGGGTTGTCGGCCCCCCATCCCATGATCGCCTGCCCGGCGCGCGCGACCGCGGTGTCGTCGCCCTGGTCGGCGCTGTACTGGGTGTGCGTGAACCCCCAACCCGAGCGCGGGACGCGGCGGCTCCGACTGTGTGTTCGATCCGCCGCCCTGCCCTGTGCCTGCCGAGGACTGCGTGGACGGCGTACTGCTGCAGGCAGTGAGCACGATGCCGAGGAGCAGGACTGAGATCCATCGTTGACGCCCCATCAGGAACAAGGATATCGGGGGCACTTGGCATTCCGGCAGGTTCGCCGGAAAAGGTACGTAACGCCGCGGAGCACAAAGCGGGTGCACGAGAGGTCCCGGTGCCGGATCATGGGCGCCATGTCCGCAGACCCTGAGGCCGCCCTGCCGATCCGGCTCAACGTCGACGACAGCGATTCGCCGTCCGACGTCGTCGACGCGCTGTTCCTCGGCCGCTTCGCGACGGGTGAGCAGCCGTACTCGCACAGCTCGTCCATCGACCGTGTGAAGAAGGGGCTCGACCTGCTGCCCTCCGGCGCGACGGTGCTGCGGGCCGCCCGCGACGACGACCGCAGCGCCACGCTCGCGGAGGGCGACGGCTGGACGCTCCTGATCTCCCGCTGGAACCGGGGCGCCGACGTCACGGTCACCGCGATCACGGAGGACCTCGCCTCCACCGTGCTCAAGGAGGTCACCGAGGGCGCCCAGGACGAGCCGGAACCGCAGCCGGAGAACGTCTCCATGGGCTTCTGGTACGTCTCCCCACGGCGCGGCCCGCACCGTACGACGCGCCAGATCTCCGCCGGCACGTGGGACGAGGTGCGCGCCAACTACACGGCGCCGGTGGCCGAAGCGATGGACGGCCTGATGAAGCTGACCCCCGACGACATCTCGGGCCGCCTGCTCCTGCTGCACGGCCCGCCGGGCACCGGCAAGACGTCCGCGCTGCGCACGCTGGCCCGGTCGTGGCGCGACTGGTGCCAGGTCGACTGCGTGCTGGACCCCGAGCGCCTCTTCAACGACGTCGGCTACCTGATGGACATCGCGATCGGCGAGGACGACGGCACGGCGAAGGGCCGCTGGCGCCTGCTCCTCCTGGAGGACTGCGACGAACTGATCCGCGGCGAGGCGAAGCGCACGGCGGGCCAGGCGCTGTCCCGCCTCCTGAACCTCACGGACGGCCTGCTGGGCCAGGGCCGCAATGTCCTGGTGGCCGTCACCACCAACGAGGACCTGGAACGCCTCCACCCGGCGGTGGTCCGCCCCGGCCGCTGTCTGGCCCGCATCGAGGTCGGTTCGCTGACCCGGCGGGAGTCGGTGGCATGGCTGGGGACGGATGAAGGCATCGGCCGCGAGGGGGCGACGCTGGCGGAGCTGTACGCGCTGCGGCGCGGGACGAGTCCGCAAGCGGTGCCGTCGCAGAACCAGGGCACGAACGAGGGCCTGTACCTGTGAGCGACCCCCGCCCGTTGTCCTCAATCGCCGGACGGGCTTGATTTCGCCCGATGTTGTCCCTCCTGCTACGCGCAAGCTTGTACGCGCCGAGAAATGCCAGGGGGCCCATTCAAGCCCGTCCGGCGATTGAGGAGCGGGGGTCCGGGG
>NZ_JAFLRJ010000643.1 GCF_017315755.1 Streptomyces beijiangensis | reverse complement strand
GGCTTTCGGCCCGTCCACCACTTGAGGTCTTCCGTGGTGGACGGGCCGAAAGCCGTCAGGTAGCGGGTGGCCAGCTCGGCCTTGGCCTCGTCCGCGGGCAGGTCGGGGTGCGGTTCGGCCACGGTCCAGCGGTACTGGGACGACGCCCAGGTGCCCAGCGGGCGGCCCCGCCGGATGCGGCTCTCTGCGGCCATCACGCCCAGGAAGCGGCTGGTGATACGGGGACGCGCCTCGTACGGCTTGCCCTCGGCCATCACGATTTTCGCCTTCAACTCCGGTACGGCGTCGGCGATCTGGGCCGCGGTGGCCTCGCCCAGGCCGGACAGCGCGGTGAGCACGGTCTGCTGCGTGGCGGCGAACCAGGCTTCGTCGTGGCCGAGTTGGTCGTTCAGGTCCTTGAGGAGCTTCTTGCGTTCGCGGGCCGCCACCGTGCGGGCGGTGGAGGCGTCCACGACGGGGGCCAGCTCCCGCGGGACGACGAACATGGTGCGGCGCATGCACAGCATCCGCACCAGGCTGTGGTCCTCGTATAGAGCACGCTCCAGCTCCGCGGCCGACGGGTCGGCCATGCGGGCGGCCATCGTCAGGTACACGCTCGCCGGGTCCGTGGCGTGCAGCGCGAGCAACGCTTCGGTGACCTGTTCCGGTGTGGTCGCGCGGGCGGCGGGCGTGAGCAGGTGACGGGTGGTGAGGCGCCGGCGGCGCTGCTCGTCCGTGAACTTCGGTCGCGTGTGGGTCATGGCGGAGTCGGTGGCCTTCGCGGCCGCCTTCGGTCGTCCCTTCGGTCCTTCGGTGCTCGGGGAGCGGGAAGTGCGCTGCTCCGGGCAGGCCGGCTGCCCGGAGCAACAGCATGGGGCTTTGCAGTGGCGGTGTCAGCCCATGGCCGGAGGTGCCGCTCAGCCGAACTGGCCCGGCTGGTAGTCGCCCGCCGGCTGCTGGACGAGGACGTTCAGCCGGTTGTACGCGTTGATCAGGGCGATGAGCGAGACCAGGGCGGCGAGCTGGTCCTCGTCGTAGTGCTTGGCGGCATTCGCCCAGGCCTCGTCCGTGACGCCGCCTGCGGCGTCCGCGATCCGGGTGCCCTGCTCGGTCAGCTCCAGGGCCGCGCGCTCGGCGTCGGTGAAGACCTTGGCCTCGCGCCAGGCGGCGACCAGGTTCAGGCGTACCGACGTCTCCCCCGCGTGCGCGGCGTCCTTGGAGTGCATGTCGGTGCAGAAGCCGCAGCCGTTGATCTGGCTGGCGCGGAGCTTCACCAGCTCCTGGGTGGCGTGCGGCAGCGTCGTACCGGAGAGCGCCTGGCCCGCCGTGTTGATGTGCCTCAGGAACTTGCCCGCGACCGGGTTGGCGAAAAGGTTCAGTCGAGCTTCCATCGTGGGCTCCTCAGTGGTCTCTGCTGTTGCTGGGTACATCTCTCTGACGGAACGGACCGGGCCGATGTGACAGGGACGGATGTGACGCGCGCCACTGGGGCCGGCCGCTCGGGCCGGTCACTCGGGCCGGTCACTCGTTCGGCGAGCCGTCTGACGGTCCATCGAGTGACAACCCGTTACCACACTGACCTGCGCATACCGCGCATACGGGCTATGACACGCACAGAAGTGCGGCCGAAAGTGACACCCAGTCAGCAGGCGGTGCGTCTGCGCGCGGGGTGTGCTCGGGGATGCGAGCACGGATTTCCGTCGCAACTGCGGCACACAGGTGTCGCGTCCGCGGTCGCTGGAGGTTCAACCATGCGCTCCCTCACCACTCTTCTGGGTACGGCCGTCCTCGGTGCTTCCCTCGCCCTCGCCGCTCCGGCCGCCTACGCCGCGGCCCCGCAGACCACGGCCGAGTGTTCGAAGGCGACCGCGGACGCCCAGAAGGCCGAGTCCGACTACAACGCCGCGAAGGCCGACTACGAGAAGGTCATCAAGGACGGCGGCCACCCGGACAAGTCCCAGCAGGACCAGGTCACGCAGGCCGAGCAGAACATGAACATGACCGCCTCGACCGCGGCCCGGTTCTGCCCGGACGCCAAGGTCCCCTCGGGCACCGTCCACACCGGTGTCGGCTCGACCAGCGAGGGCTCGAACAGCACCGAGATCGCCGCCGGGATCGGTCTGGTCGCCGTCGTCGGCGCCGGTGCCCTCGTCATCGCGCGCCGCCGCAGCGGCAGCAGCAGCCAGGTCTGACCGGAAAACCTCCCCGGCCAGACGCGACTGCACCCCCGTGCCCCACGACCGCTTCGTGGGGTACGGGGGCACAGGGCACGGGGCCGGTCGGCGGCGCCGTGCCGCGCCGGCCTCCCACAGACACCGTCCTTTGAGAGGTTGCTGGTGGATCACGACGACGGGACAGTGCGCCGCGGTCTCATATCCGCGGCGCACTGTCCCGTCG
>NZ_JAFLRJ010000642.1 GCF_017315755.1 Streptomyces beijiangensis | reverse complement strand
ACCTTCGGCCGCGTGTCCTCACACGTGCCCCGCGTTGTGCCGTGCATCGCACCTCAACGAGCCACGCAACCACGCCCACGCCCCCCGACGTCTCTGTTTACAAGACCGTACGGAAGGCAGGCTCAGTCCATGGGAATCGTCAGCTGGATCATCCTCGGCCTGCTCGCAGGCGCCATCGCCAAGATTCTGCTGCCCGGACGTGACCCGGGTGGTCTGATCGGCACCACCCTCATCGGCGTCGCGGGCGCCTTCCTCGGCGGCTGG
>NZ_JAFLRJ010000065.1 GCF_017315755.1 Streptomyces beijiangensis | reverse complement strand
ATCCAGCCGGGGGCGTCGAGGTCGGAGACGACGAAGGGGTCGCCGGGGCGGGTGGTGAGGGCGAGGTCGACGAGGGTGGTGCGGCCACCGGTCCAGGTGAGGGTCTCGTCCCGGAGGAGGTGGCGGGCCGCGTCGAGGGAGGTGGCGACGATCAACGGGCTTCCGGGGGCGGGGAGTTCGGTGACGCGGGTACTGGTCTCGATCCGTACGCCCAGGTCCCAGGCGCGACCCGCCATCCGCTCGATCAGCGCACCCCAGCCGCCGCGCGGGTAGTGCGCCTCGGGCGGGAGGGCGCTCGCGCGGCGGAAGCGCTCCTGGACGAAGGCGGCGGAGAGGGAGCCGGGGTCGTGGTGGAAGAGGGCGACGGCCGCGTAATGGGCGGCGGCGCGGGCGCCCTCCTCGCCGACCAGGCCGGTGGCCCAGGTGAGGAAGTCCTGGTCGACGGGGGCCTGTTCGGCCTTGTGGCGCCCGAGCCTGAGGAGCGCGAGAGGCGGGGTGCGGCGCAGGGCGCCGCCGCGGTGGAAGCGCATCCGCAGGACCTCGCGGGGCGGAAGGGGTGCGAGGGGGCCGAGCAGGCCGCGCTGCTTGAGCCAGGTCCAGTGCGGGCCGCCGCTGTAGATGGCGTGCGGGCCCTCGTTGGTCCTGTACTGCCCTTCGGCGGTACGGGCCCGCCCGCCGAGGGTGTGGTGGGCCTCGCGGACGGTGACCTCGGCGCCCGCCTCGGCTGCGGTGATCGCTGCGGTGAGCCCGGCGAAGCCGCCGCCGACGACGGTGACGGTGATGCGGTCCATGATCCGACTCCTTCTCGTTCCCGTTTTTCTCGCTGCGTACAGAGGGGAGACGGATCCGGGGCGCCGAAATGTGACATGGGGGAGAGGTCGTTGTCAGTGGTGTGGGTCAGCATGGGTACATGGCACGCAAGAAGACTCCTGTGATCAGACGCCCCGAGGTGCGGCTTCCCCCGCTGAGCCCGTACAGCGGCCGAGGCCTCGAACCGGACGGGGACTACGACGGTCTGGAGTTCCGGGGACTGGATTTCACGGGCCAGGCCGGGTCGGGGGCGCGCTTCATGGACTGCGCGCTCACGGAGTGCTCGCTGGACGAGACGGATCTGGTGCGGGCGCGGTTCATCGACTCCGTACTGACAGGAATCAAGGGTGTCGGCACGAGCCTGGCGGGGGCTTCGCTGCGGGACGTGGAGGTGGTGGACGCACGGCTGGGCGGGGTCCAGCTGCACGGTGCGGTGCTGGAGCGGGTGGTGGTGCGGGGCGGGAAGATCGACTATCTGAATCTGCGCGAGGCGCGGCTGAAGGACGTCACCTTCGAGAACTGCGTGCTCTCCGAGCCGGACTTCGGGTCGGCACAGCTGGAACGGGTGGAGTTCCACGGTTGCGAGCTGAGGCAGGTGGATTTCAGCGGGGCGCGCCTGAAGGACGTGGACCTGCGCGGGGCTGCGGTCCTGGACATCGCGAGGGGGGTGGAGCGCCTGTCCGGGGCAGTGATCAGCCCGGACCAACTACTGGACCTGGCCCCGGTGTTCGCGGCCCAGATCGGAGTCCGGGTGGAAGCCTGACCGTTCCGGCATGCGCCGGGCAACCCGGATTCCGTGGAGCTGGGACCGTGTTCCGAGCTCAGCATTTTCGGCTCACATCAGGCAAATTCAAGCCCCTCAAGGGGGTCCCCCCTGCTCCTTAAGAGCTTGGGGGAGATTGAGGAGCGGGGTCTGGGGCGGAGCCCCAGAGGAGCCCCACCCGGAGGGCCCGCGCCTCAGAGCCGCGGAAACTTGGCCTGCAAGGCCCAGACCGCCGGATTGTCTGCCAACCCGTCATGCATGTCCGTCAGATCCGCGATCAGATCATGCAGAAAATCCCGCGCCTCGCGCCGCAACAACCGATGCCCAAAAGTAAGCGGCGGCTCCTCGGAATCCATCCAGTCGGCCTCCACATCCACCCACCCGAACCGCCGCTCGAAGATCATCCGGTCCGTGGACTCCGTGAAATCGATCTCCGAGTACTGCCGGTTCGCCGACCGGTTGCCGCGCGGATCCCGGTCGATCTCCTCCACGATGTCGCACAGGGCCCAAGCGAAGTCGAGCACCGGCACCCATCCCCAGGCTGTGGACACTTCCCGGTCCGCCTTGGTGTCGGCGAGATACACGTCCCCGCAGAAGAGGTCGTGCCGCAGCGCGCGGACGTCCGCACGGCGGTAGTCGGTCTGCGGGGGGTCGGGGAAGCGACGCGAGAGGGAGTAGCCGATGTCGAGCACGTCATCGATGGTCCCACGCCCACGACGGCTCTCCTACGGGAGCAGTCGCTGCTCTCCTAAGGGAGCAGCCGCTGCTCCTTCGCGACCGACACCGCGCCCGCCCTCGTGTCGACGCCGAGCTTGTCGTAGATCCGCCCCAGGTGGGTCTTGACGGTCGCCTCGCTGATGAAGAGCGCGCGGGCGATCTCCCGGTTGCCGAGACCCCGCCCCAGCTGCCCGAGGATGTCCCGCTCCCGGTCGGTGAGGGTGGGGCGGCCCGTGCCCCGCATCCGGTCCATCACCCGGCTGGCGACCGGCGGCGAGAGCGTGGTGCGCCCCTGGGCGGCCGAGTGGATGGCGGCGAAGAGCTCCTCGGGCCGCTCGGCCTTCAGGAGGTAACCCGTCGCACCGGCCTCGATGGCGCGGGTGATGTCGGCATCGGTGTCGTACGTGGTGAGGACCAGCACATGCACCCCCGTGGCGGAGATCCGCCGGGTCGCCTCGACCCCGTCGATGCCCTCGCCGAGCTGGAGGTCCATCAGCACCACGTCCGGCGTCAGCTTCGCCGCCGCCGCTACGGCCTCCTCGCCGCTGCCCGCCTCGCCGACGACCTCGATGTCGGGCTCGCTGCCGAGCAAGGCGAGCAGTCCGGCGCGTACGACCGCGTGGTCGTCGCAGAGCAGGATGCGGACGTTCACGGTGTCGTCTCCAGGGTCTGCAGGGGGATCGCGGCCGAAAGCACGGTGCCTTCGCCGGGGGCGGACTCGACGGTGAGCGCACCGCCGAGCTGCTGCAGCCGGGCGCGCATCGCGGGCAGCCCATGCCCGCGTACCCCGGCGTCCCGCGCGGCCGGCGCGTCCGGCGCGAAACCGCGGCCGTCGTCCGCGATGTCCAGGACCACCTGGTCGCCCAGGTAGGTGAGGGTGAGGGCGGCGCCGGCCGCGCCCGCGTGCTCCCGTACGTTCGCCAGCGCGCCCTGCGCGATCCGCAGCAGCGCGGACTGCACCCGGTCGGGGAGTACGGCCGGGTCCCCTTCGGCGTGGAACCGTACCGCCACCGCCGACTCCGCCGTCTCGCGCGCGGCCAGCGTCCGGAGCGCCTCCTCCAGACTGCCGCCGTCGGCCAGCTCGGACGGAGCCAGATCGTGCACGAAGCGACGGGCCTCGGCGAGGCTGCGGTCGGCGATGGAGGTGGCGTTCCGTACATGACCGCGCGCGGCCGCCGGGTCGGTGTCCCAGGTGCGGTCGGCGGCCTGGAGCATCATCTGCTGGCTGGACAGGGACTGCGCGAGGGTGTCGTGGATCTCCATCGACAGCCGCTGGCGCTCGGCGAGAGTGCCCTCGCGGCGCTCGGCAGCGGCGAGCTCACGGCGCGTACGGATCAGATCGTCGATCAGCGCACGCTGGCGCCCGGCCTGCCGCTCCATCGTGAGGAACACGGCGGTGGCGATCAGGACGACCGCGGGCGGCCCGAGCACCAGGTCAGGGTCCCAGCGGCCGGCGAGCCGCAGCTGGGCGACGATGACGAGACCGGTCAGCAGCGTCACCAGGATCAGGGCGGCGCGGGTCGGCAGCGTACGCAGGCCCGTGTAGAAGAGCGGCACCGCGCACCAGGCGAAACTGGGCGCCAGCACGACGAGCACGACCCACACGGCGACCACCAGCGTCAGCCACACCCGTCGCTCCGCCACGGGACGCGCCCTGGTGCCGCGCACGAGCCCGGCGAAATAGACCAGGGCCAGTACGGCGGAGAGCGCGATGATCCACGGGGTGCGGGCCGCGCCGCCGGGGTGGCGCAGCAGGAAGCGGGCCAGGGCCACGGCGAGCAGCAGGAAGAACGCGGCGTGCATGACGGCGGTGAGGCGCCGGGTGTCCGTGTCGTAGCTCCGGTCGAGATGCGTGCGCTCGCTCTCCGGCACGGTTCCCGCACCTCCTTCCGCTGTGTTGCACTGTCTCCCCGATCTGGGCAAACACTCCCATTGTCCGGAGCCCCGGCGCCCTCTGGGTCAACCGATCGGATGACCCAGAGGTCGGCCGCTCGGCAGCCCGTGAGCAGCCGGAACGCCGACGGTCCCGCACCGGTTCCGGGCCCAGGCTTGAGAGCAGAAGGAACCACCGGCCACATCCACTCTCCCAAGGAGTCCCCCATGAAGAAGCTCTCCCGCCGCGCCACCGTCGTCACCAGCGGCGCCGTCCTCGCCGCCGTCGCCGCAGGCACCTTCGGTGCGGTCACCGCCAGCGCCTCCGGCCCGGCCGCCGCTCCCGCCGCTGTCGCCGCCGACGCCAAGAGCAACACCACCACGACGACCACGCACCTGACGCTGGACTCTGCGACCAAGGCCGCCAAGGCCGCGCTCGACGCCGCGAAGAAGGACAACCAGAAGGTCTCCGTCGCCGTCGTCGACCGCGACGGCAACACGATCCTGACCCTGCGCGGCGACGGTGCGGGCCCGCAGGCCTACGAGGCGGCCGAGAAGAAGGCGTTCACCGCCGTCTCCTGGAACGCCCCGACCTCCGAGCTCGCCAAGCGCCTGGAGAACGCCCCGACGCTGAAGGACATCCCCGGCACGCTCTTCCTCGGCGGCGGCGCTCCCGTGACCGCCAAGGGTGCCCCGATCGCGGGCATCGGCGTGGCCGGTGCGCCCTCCGGCGACCAGGACGAGAAGTTCGCCCAGGCCGGTGTGGCCGCGCTCGACAAGTAAGACTCTCCACCGATGTGACGGCGGGGCGCCGCGATGAGCGCCCCGCACAGACCCAGGCCAGGAGTACAGCCATGCCCTCCCACAGCGAAGCCGACCGCACCCTGCTGACCGCCGCCGAGCGCGGCGACACCGACGCGGTACGTGCCGCGCTCGCTGCCGGAGCCCGCGTCGAGGTACGCGACACGGACCTGCGCACCCCGCTGCTGATCGCCTCGCTCGGCGACCACGTGGAGGCGGCGGGAGTCCTGGTCGCCGCAGGGGCCGACGTCAACGCCCAGGACAGCCGCGAGGACAGCGCATGGCTGGTCACCGGAGTGACGGGCAGCGTCGCCATGATGCGGACGCTGCTCCCGGCGGGCCCCGACCTGACCCTGCGCAACCGTTTCGGCGGGGTCTCGGTCATCCCCGCTTCCGAGCGCGGTCATGTCGCGTACGTGAAGGCGGTGCTGGCCGAGACGGACATCGACGTGAACCACGTCAACCGCCTGGGCTGGACGGCTCTGCTGGAGGCGGTGATCCTCGGCGACGGCGGCACCGCGCACCGCCGGATCGTGGCGATCCTGCTCGCCGCGGGCGCCACGCCTGACCTCGCGGACGGCGACGGCGTGACGGCTCTGGAACACGCGGACCGGCGCGGCTTCGAGGAGATCGCCGCGCTGTTGCGGGGCGCGGGATGATCCGCCGGATCGTGGGGGCCGCCCTGGTGACGGCGGCCCTCGCGGGCTGCGTACAGGGCGCGGCGGAGTCCGTTCCCGAGCGCCCGCGGAAGTCGACCGTGACGCCAGTACCGCCCAAGCCGCCCAAGCCGTCCGCTTCCGCCTCCACCCCCACGGCGACTCCGCGCGGCACGCTGCTCGTCGCCGACTTCGACAGCGACACCGTCACCTTCGTCGACCCGGCCCGCGGCCCCGTCGGATCCGTCAAGGTCGGCCTCGCTCCCTACGGCATCGCCCTCGGCCGCGACGGCCGGGCCTGGGTCTCCACCGCGGAGGGCGTCGCGGTGGTCGACACCGCCACCCGGACCCGTACGGCCCTCATTCCGTACGACACCGAAACCGGTCGCCCCACCCTGGGCGAGTACCGCGGCGGCGGCATGGGCATCGCGCTCGCCCCCGACGGCAGGCACGCCTACGTAGGCGTCACCGTCCCCGACCGCGAAGGGGTGCTGGAGGTCATCGACACCACCTCCGGCACGGTGTCGGACACCGTCCCCGTCGGCCGGCGCCCCTTCGACGTGGACGTCTCCCGGGACGGCCGCGAGGTCTACGCGACCAACCACGACTCCTTCTCGGTGACGAAGGTCGACACGGCGAGCCTCGCCCCGCGCACCTACGAAGTCGCGCCGTACGGCACCGAAGGCGGCCTGGGCTCCTGGCTCAAGCCGCACTACGCGGCCGTACGTCCCTCCGACGGCGCACTCCTCCTGCCCTTCGAGGGCGAACGTCTGGCCGTCCTGGACCCGCGCACCGGCAAGGTCACCATCGACCCGATGACCGCCGACACCCACCAGCACGGCGTCACGATCACCCCCGACGGCACCCTCCTGGTCGTCGGCACGGGACCCGTCACCGACGGCGAGCCGCCCTCGCTCACCGTCCGCAGCCCGGACGGCCGCGAACGCGTCATCCCGCTGCAGGGCCCGCACGAGAACGTCGCCGTCTCGCCGGACGGCCGCACGGCCTACGTCACGGGCGGCTTCACCCGCGAAGGCTCCTGGGACGGCATCACGGTCGTCGACCTCGACTCGGGCGACACCCGCCGACTGCCCGCAGGGGTACGCCCGTTGGGCATCGTCGTCCTCTGAGTCACTGGCAGACGCGCTTGAACGCGCTCGCCCCAGGCCGGGCGCGGAACGTCACCGCGTGCCCCGCGGCGTCGGTGAACACCGCTTCCGCCGCGGACTTCAGGGTCATCGTGCCGCGCTGGTAGGGGTTGTCCCAGCCCTCGGGCGGATTCCCCGAACCGTCGGAGAGCGGCGTACCGGCCTCGAAGTACGCCGAGCCGATCCGTGCCTCGTCGATCCCGCAGTGCGTGTAGAGATCGAAGCGCATGACGCGGGCGGGTTGCGGCGACGACGAAGCGGAGGGCGACGAAGCGGACGGCGACGAAGCGGACGGCGACGAAGCGGACGGCGACGACACCAAAGGCGCCGGACGTGTCGCCTCCGCCTTTCCGCCGCCCCCGATGCACCCCGCGGCAGCCACCAGTACGGAAACGAGCGCGATCGGCACAGCTCTCTTGGCCATGGCCCTTCGACGCCCGGACCGGAGAACCGGTTCCGCACACGCACCGAGCCCCCGGCGCAGTCAGGCGCCGGGGGCTCGGTTCATACAGACAGGGGCGTACGTCAGACGTTGACGCCGAAGTCCTGGGCGATGCCGGTCAGGCCCGAGGCGTAGCCCTGGCCGACCGCGCGGAACTTCCACTCCGCGCCGTTGCGGTAGAGCTCGCCGAAGACCATGGCGGTCTCCGTGGCGGCGTCCTCGCTGAGGTCGTAGCGGGCGATCTCGGCGTCGCCGGCCTGGTTGATGATGCGGATGAAGGCGTTCCGCACCTGGCCGAAGTTCTGCGAACGGTTCTCGGCGTCGTAGATCGAGACCGGGAAGACGATCTTCTCGATGTCGGCGGGCAGACCGGCCAGGTTGACCTTGATCTGCTCGTCGTCGCCGTCGCCGGCGCCCGTGACGTTGTCACCGGTGTGGACGATGGTCTGGTCCGGGGTCGCCTTGTTGTTGAAGAAGACGAAGTGCGCGTCGGAGAAGACCTTGCCGGCCGTGTTCACCGCGATCGCCGAGGCGTCGAGGTCGAAGTCCGTGCCGGTGGTGCTGCGGACGTCCCAGCCGAGGCCGACCGTGACGGCGGTCAGGCCCGGGGCCTCCTTGGTGAGGGAGACGTTGCCGCCCTTGGACAGGCTTACAGCCATGGGATGGTCCCTTTCCGTCTTGGTGAACGGGCTTCGTGTGGTCACGAAGCTACCGTCACCTGACATAACGCAGGGAGGGTCCTCAGAGGTTCCTGACGCCCTTTACTTTCTTTACCTGCGCGAAAAGAGGGTGACGGAAAGGGCGCGGACAGGCGACCATGGGTCACATGTCCAGTCGCGAACACGTCATTCGAGGCTCCGTCTCTCTTCCCGAGGCCGAGCTCATGTGGCGTTTCTCGCGTTCCTCGGGACCTGGCGGCCAGCATGTGAACACCAGCGACTCGCAGGTGGAGCTCCGCTTCGACCTCGCGAAGACCGAGGCGCTGCCCGAGGTCTGGAAGGACCGGGCCCTGGAGCGCCTCGCCTCGCGGCTGGTCGGCGGGGTCATTTCCGTACGGGCGTCCGAGCACCGCTCGCAGTGGCGCAACCGTGAGATGGCCCTCGTCCGCCTCGCCGCGCTGCTCGCCGAGGCGACCGCGCCGCCGCCCAAGCCGCGCCGCGCCACGAAGATCCCCCGGGGGATCAACGAGCGCCGGCTGCGCAACAAGAAGCAGCGGAGCGACACGAAGAAGGGCCGCACCGGCGGGGGCTGGGACTGAAACGCGACCGGCTGGGCTAGCCCAGCTGCCGGTAGCGCCCCCGGAAGTACGTCAGCGGGCCGCCGTCCGCGCTCGGCAGGTCCGCGGTCAGCACCCGGCCTATGAACAGCGTGTGGTCGCCCGCCTCGACCCGCTGTTCCGTACGGCACTCCAGCGTCGCCAGCGCCCCGCCCACCAGCGGCGCCCCCGACTCCTTCCCGCGTACGTACGGGATGTCCTCGAAGAGCAGCCGGTCGCTGATCCGGCCCTTCATCGCGAAACGCCCCGCCACATGGCGCTGGCTCTCGGAGAGGAGCGAGGCCGCCCAGAGCGGCTGCTCGGCCAGCAGGTCGTCCATGCGCGAGCCATTGCGTACGGACACCATCACCAGCGGCGGCTCCAGCGACACCGACAGAAAGGCGGTCGCCGTCATCCCGACGTCCTCGCCGCGCGGTCCGTAGTCCGGGTCGTGTGCCGTCACCAGCACCACTCCGGCGGCCAGCCGGGACATGGCGGCGCGGAATTCCTCGTTGCTCACCCCCTCAGGATGGGGGACGGGCTCGGTTCGCGGGGCAGGGGTCGTCTGAAGCACAGGGGCAACGCTAGTGCGGGGAGACATAGCGCCACATCGGGCGCTGGGACGGGTCTCGAGTCCTAGGACCCACTGTTTTGAACTGTGTTCAAGAAGCGAAGGGAGCCTCTGGCGGCCGGGGCGACCGTTGGTCCGGCTGGGGGTCCGGGGGTCGTCCCCCGGGATGATGCAGCCAAGAAACCGATGGAGCGCTCCCATCCGCGTCCAAAACCCTTCATCCCCTGATGTGACTTGAGTCACGTAAGCCAATATTTGTTGACCCTGTGTACCGGGTGCACAGCTCCCTGTGATTCAGTGGCCGTGAAGCTGCAACAAGAGTGTGCCGATCAGAACCCAGGAGTAGCTGTCGAGGTCTCGGGGGGTGCGAGTAATGGAGACCGAGTCGGAGCCGTATGTCCGCCTTGCGACCTTGCGGCAACTGCACCAGGTGGTCACGGACCTCAATACGGCCCGGAGCCTGGCGGACACGCTGCAGACCGTCGCCGACGGCATCACCGCGGGACTCGGGTACGAACTGGCCTGTGTCAACCTCGTACGCCCCGACGGTGACCTGGTCGTCGCCGCCTTCGCAGGCTCCGCCGCCGCCGAATCCCTGATCACCGGCCGCGTCGGCTCCCGTGCCTCCTGGGAGCGCAGGCTCTCGATGGGCGAGGTCTGGGGCGATCTCGTCTTCATACCGCACACCGAGGGCTGGGTGCTGATCGAGGACGACGTACCGCAGTGGCACACCGAAGGACCCGAGCCGCGCTTCGAGGACGAGTGGCACCCGCGCGACCGCCTCTACGCCCCGATGTACGCGACCGGCAGCGGCCGAGAGCTCCTCGGCGTCATATCCGTCGACAACCCGCGCGGCGGCCGCCGCCCCGGCCCCTGGGGGCAGGAGGCGCTGCAGATGTACGCGTCCCAGGCGGGCATAGCCATCTCGAACGCCCGGCTGCGCGCCAACATGCAGCGCGCCCTGGTCCGTCTGGAGCGCGAGCAGCAGGCCCTGCGTGCCAGCGAGGAGTCCTTCCGCCAGGCCTTCGAGTACGCACCGAGCGGGATGGCCATCGCCGAGATGGGCGGCGACCAGCACGGTCGGCTGCTCCGTACCAACGACGCGCTCTGCCGCCTCCTGGGCCGCCCCGCCTCCGCGATGCGCCGCTACTCCTTCGCCGACCTCGTCCACCCCGAGGACGTCGGCACGCTGCTGCGCACCTCCGCCGAGGGCGGGCGGGCCGAGCTGCGGCTCGGGCGGCGCGACGGGACGTACGTCTGGGTCTCCCTGCGCAACTCGGTCGTCGCCGACACCGCCGACGGCCCCCGCTTCCTCCTCACCCACGTCGAGGACATAGAGGAGCGCAAGCGCCATGAGCTGCACCTCGCCCACCGTGCCTCGCACGACGGGCTGACGGGCCTGCCCAACAGCGCCGAGCTCCGCTCGCGCCTCAGCTCCCGGCTCTGCGCGCGGCCGTACGCGGTGCGCGAGACGGCCATAGAGGCGCTGGACGCGGCCTACGAGGGCGGCGCCGTCGAGTCGTCCGTCTCCCGTACGCACGGATTCGACTTCGGGACGGGCCCGGCGGGCCCGGGACCGTACGACCACCATGTGCACACCGTCGCACCCTCGACGTCGACGGCCGTGGACGATGGCACGAAGGGGCTCGCGGTCCTCTTCTGCGACCTCGACGGCTTCAAGTCGATCAACGACCGCTTCGGCCACCACACGGGTGACGCGGTCCTCATCGAGGTCGCCCGCCGGCTGACGACGGGCGTGCGCGACGGCGACACGGTCGCCAGGCTCGGCGGCGACGAGTTCGTGGTCCTCGCGGACGGCCTGGGCGCGGCGGACGCGGCCGACCTGGCGGTCCGCCTGCGGAACGCGATCATCCCGCCGATACGGGTGGACGGACGCGCGGTCCGTGTCGGGGCGAGCTTCGGCATCGGCTGGGCGGAATGCGGAATGTCCGTTGAAGAGGTACTGCGCTCGGCTGACCAGCGCATGTATGTGGAGAAGCGGTCCCGTGCCAAGATCCATCGGCGAGCGGGTTAATCCGTACGGGGTAGGCTCGCCCGCGTCAGCGATGTGTGAGGAGTACTAGGGATGAGCACGCCCGAGGACGACGATCCGTTCGGCTACCTGTACGAGGACGGCCGTGCGGCAGGCGCCGTCCCGCCGCCCGGTGGCGGCGGCTACGGCTACCCGGGTCCGTCCGCGGGCGGCCAGCAGCAGCCCGGGGTGCCCCGGACCTCGTACAACCAGGTGCGTACGGTCGGCGAGCGCCAGTACGGGCAGCAGCCGCAGCAGCAGTACGGCCAGCAGCCCCAGCAGTACACGCAGCCGACCGCGCAGTACGCGGCCCCGGAGACGTACGGCGGCGGGGCCCCGCCCCAGCAGCCGCAGTACCGGGACGACGACGGCGGCCGTGGCCGCGGCCCGAACCACAAGGGCATCCTGATCGGCGCGGTCGCGGTGGTCGCGGTCGTGGTGATCGGCATCACGGTCGCGCTGATGAACGGCAACGGCGACACGAAGAAGGGCCAGGCGGGCGGGGACAGTACGTCCTCGGCCGGCGCGGGCCAGTCCGTGAAGCCGAGCGACCCCGCGTCGCAGTCGGCGGCCGCAGACCTCCCGAAGCAGGACGCGGCGACGCTCCAACTGGGCGGCGCGGCGACCACCGGCAAGGACATCCAGGGCGCGCAGGGCGCGGGCGGCACCTACGCGGTGATCGCGCAGCCCGGTGACTCGGCGACCTGGACCGTCAATGTGCCGACGGCCGGGAAGTACACCATGTTCACGCGCTTCGGTCTGGCGACCAAGGACGGGGCCAAGACCACGCTCACGGTCAACGGCACCGCGCGACCCGCGTCGATAAACATGGACAACTACAGCAAGAGCGACGACCCGTCGAAGACCTGGGGGACGACCTACTCGTGGTTCGACCTCAAGGCTGGGTCGAACACCATCAAGGTGTCCTGCGAGGCGGGCGACAAGTGCGGGGTCAACCTCGACCAGGTCACGCTCAAGGCGGGCAACGTAAAGGGATAGCTCCTACGCGGCGCGTACCTGTTCAGTGACGAGGACCTGCGGAAGCAGGTCCTCGTACGTTTTCCGGTCGAATTCCCCCGCCACCGGCGACACCACCGTCGCCGCCGACAGCGCCACCGCCCGCGCCAACCTCTCCGGCCACGGCAGCTCCTCGACCAGCCCCGCCAGCAGCCCCGCCACCGCCGAGTCGCCCGCGCCCGTCGGATTGCCCGCCAGACGGGCCGGAGGCAGCGCCTGCCAGGTGCCTTCGGGGGTGGCGGCCAGCATCCCTTCGGCGCCCAGTGAGGCGACCACCGTGCGGGCGCCCCGCCGGCGCGCGTCGGCCGTGGCGCGCAACGGGTCGCGGGAGCCCGTCAGCTGGGCCAGTTCGTCCGCGTTGGGCTTGACCAGGTCGGGGCGGGCCGCGAGGCCCCGGCGCAGGGGTTCGCCGCTGGTGTCCAGGAGGACGGGGACGCCGGCCGTGCGGGCCAGGCGGACCAACTGGGCGTACGCACCGACCGGCACCCCCGGCGGCAGGCTGCCGCAGAGGGCCACGGCCGAGGCGCCGGCCAGGAGCTTTCCGTACCGGGCCAGGAAGATCTCCCACTCGGTGGCGGAGATCAGCGGTCCCGCCTCGTTGAGCTGGGTCGTGTCGCCGGTCGCCGCGTCGACGATCGCGATGGTGCGCCGCGTGGTCCCGCTGGAGTGGACCAGGGCGTCGGTCACCGGTGCCGCCGCGAGCAGGGACCGCAGGGTCTCGCCGTTGGCACCGCCCGCGAAGCCCGTCACGACCGCCTCGTGGCCGAGAGCGGCCAGCACCCGGGCCACATTGAGGCCCTTGCCGCCCGCGCGCTCGGTGACGGCGTCCACGCGGTGGCTCGTGTGCGGGACGAGGGCCGGGACGCGGTAGGTGATGTCGAGTGCGGTGTTGAGGGTGACGGTCAGGATCACGTAACTGATCATGTCAAAGCGGAAGCGGTTGGCCCAGACCTCCGGGACAACCGCTTTCCGTTCGACCAAGGGGCAATTCGCCCTACTTGGGGTCAACCACCCATTCACCCTTGCGCATGACCCCGACCAGCGTGAACTCCGCGTCGAGCACCACCAGGTCCGCGTCCTTGCCCGGCTCCAGCGAGCCGACCCTGTCGTCGACACCGAGCAGCCGTGCGGGGTTGGCCGAGATGGACCGTACGACGTCCTCGACCGGGAGCCTGTCGATCGTCACGGCGCGCTTGAACGCCGTGTCGAGCGTGAGGGTCGAGCCCGCGATCGAGCCGCCCTCCACCAGCCGTGCGACGCCGTCCTTGACCTCGACCTCCATCGGCCCGAGCTGGTAGGTCCCGTCGCCGAAGCCCGCCGCGTCCATCGCGTCCGTGATGAAGGCGACCCGCGAGGAGCCCGCCGCGCGGTACGCAAGCTCCAGCGATGCCGGGTGCAGGTGCGTGCCGTCGTTGATGAGCTCGACCGTGATCCGGTCGTCCTCCAGGAGGGCTGCGATCGGGCCGGGGTTGCGGTGGTGGAGGGGCGGCATCGCGTTGAAGAGGTGCGTGGCGACGGTGGCGCCCGCCTCGATGGCCTCGACGGTCTGCTCGTACGTCGCGTCGGTGTGGCCGATGGCGGCGATGACACCGTTCTCGGCGAGCATCCGCACCGAGTCCAGGCCGCCGCGCATCTCGGTGGCGAGCGTGAACATCTTCGCCGTGCCGCGTGCCGCGTCCATCAGCTTGCGTACGTCCGCCGGGTCGGGGTCGCGCAGCAGCGCCTCGCTGTGCGCGCCCTTCTGGCACGGCGAGATGAACGGGCCCTCGAAGTGCACGCCCGCCAGATCGCCCTGCTCGACGATCTCGGACAGCAGCCCGGCCCGCTCGGCCAGGAAGTCCATCTCGCCGGTCACGGTCGAGGCCACGATGGTCGTGGTGCCGTGCTCGCGGTGCGTCTGTACGCCGCGCAGGATCTCCTCCGGCGTTCCCGAGGTGAAGGACGCGCCACCGCCGCCGTGCACATGCATGTCGACGAAGCCGGGGACGATCCAGTGCCCGGTCAGGTCGAGGGTCTCGGCGTTCTCGGAGGCCGCCCCCGCGATGCGGGTGCCCTCGATGATGACCCGCCCGCCCTCGACGGTCCCGGTCGGCAGTACGACGCGAGCGCCTGAGAGAACCTTGCTAGCGGACATCGGCCGATACCTCCGTGGAGAGAAGATCCCAGGCGAGCAGCCCTGCGCCCAGGCATCCGGCGGTGTCCCCAAGGGCCGCCGGGACGATGTGGGGCAGCTTCTGGAACGTCACACGCTCCTCGACGGCCGCCCTCAGGGGTACGAACAAGGTTTCCCCGGCCTCGGCGAGTCCGCCACCGATGATCAGGGTCCCGGGGTCGAGGAGGGTGATCGCGGTGACGAGACCGTCGGCGAGCGCGTCGACCGCGTTCTGCCAGACCTCGGCGGCCTTCGGATCGCCCGATTCGACGGCCTTGGCGCAGTCCGCGGCGTCCGCGGCGGGGTCGCCGGAGGCCTCGGCCCAGGCGATGGACACGGCCGAAGCGGAGGCGTACCGCTCAAGGCAGCCGCGCTGTCCGCAGCCGCAGGGAACACCCTGGTGGCGTACGACCACATGGCCGATCTCGCCCGCGTAACCGTGCGCGCCCTCCTCGATCCGGCCGTCGATCCCGATCGCGCCGGCGATCCCGGTGCCGAGGGGAAGGAAGAGGAAGCGGTCGGCGCCCTTGCCCGCACCGATACGGCCCTCCGCCAGGCCTCCGGTGCGTACGTCATGGCCGAGCGCCACCGGCACGTCCCCCAGCCGGGCCGAGAGCAGCTCCCGCATGGGGACGTCCCGCCAGCCGAGGTTGGCGGCGTAGACCGCGATGCCGTTCTTGGCGTCGACGATGCCGGGGACGGCGACGCCCGCCGCGGCGGCGCTCTCGCCGAAGTGTTCCTCGCCGTACGCGCGCAGATCCGCGGCGAAACCGAGGATCGACTCGACGACCGCTTCGGGCCCGCGTTCGCGGCCGGTCGCCCGCCGGGCCTCGTAAAGGAGGGAGCCGTCGGCCCCGACCAGGGCGGCCTTCATACCGGTGCCGCCCACATCAAGGGCGATGACATGTCTCACGGGCTCAGTGTCGCCCGTAAACCTATGAGAGGTCTAGTCCACTGTGCTGGATTGTTGCGCAACCATACAAAGCAAAGGGAAAGCAAGGGGTGCGTTGCAGAAGCGAGATGTGGGTGGTGTAGACCTCATAGCTTCACGTGAGGGAAAATCGCAGCTCATTGCGACAGGACGTCACGGGGGACCGACTGGAACTCTAAGGGTGGAAAAGAGCTGTGGTGCAGCGGCGCTATGTGGGTCTGACGGCGGCTGTTGCCGCGCTCGGCATGACAGTGACACTGGCGGGCTGCGGAGTCGGCACCGGGTCGGGTGATGTGACCCTGAAGGTGGTCGCGGCCAACTACGACCCCAACGAGGGGCCGAGCACCAAGGAGTACTGGGACAAGCTCTCCGCCGCCTTCGAGGCCGCGAACCCCGGTATCAAGGTCGACGTCACGGTCTACTCCTGGACGGTCGTCGACGCCAAGGTCGCGGCGATGGTCAAGGCGGGCAACGCCCCCGACATCGCTCAGATCGGCGCTTACTCCGACTACGCCGCCCAGGGCAAGCTCTACAGCGCCGACGATCTGCTCTCCGTCCCGGTCCAGGCCAACTTCCTCTCCAATCTCAGCGACGCCGGTGAGCAGAGCCGCACCCAGTACGGAATGCCTTTCGTCGCCTCCACCCGGCTGCTCTTCTACAACAAGAAGCTGTTCACCGACGCGGGCATATCCAAGGCGCCGAAGACCTGGGACGAGCTCAGGACGGACGCCGGGATGCTCAAGCAGAAGGGCGTGACCTACCCGTACGCGCTTCCGCTCGGCGCGGAAGAGGCGCAGGCCGAGACCATGCAGTGGCTGCTCAGCGGCGGTGACGGCTACACGGACAGCGTCGGTACGTACACGATCGACTCGTCCCCGAACATCAAGACCTTCTCCTGGCTGAAGGACAACCTGGTGGGTGCGGGCCTGACCGGCCCTGTCGCCCCCGGCAAGCTCAACCGCAAGGCGGCGTACAAGGCCTTCATCGACGGCCAGGTCGGCATGCTCAACGGGCACCCCACGCTGGTGAAGCAGGCCGAGGCCAAGGGCATCAAGGTCGGCATGGTGCCGATGCCGGGCTCCACAGGCCCGACCAAGGCGACCATGGGCGTCGCCGACTGGATCATGGGCTTCAAGCAGAACGGCCACCGCGCGGAGATCGGCAAGTTCCTCGACGACGTCTTCAGCGACAAGAACGTCCTGGGCTTCGCGGGCCAGTACGACCTGCTGCCGGCCACCGTCTCCGCTTCGGACGCGATGGCCACCGACCCCGAGCACAAGGACCTCAAGTCCTTCCTGAACGCGCTCGCCACCTCGCAGCTGCCGCCGGTGGACAAGACGTCCTGGCCGACGGTGAGCGACGCGATCAAGAAGAACATCGGCAAGGCCGTGGAGCCGGGGAAGCAGCCGGCGACGATTCTGAGCCAGCTCCAGACGACGGCGACGGCCGCGCAGAACGCCGAGTAGCGTGGCCGGTATGACCGGAGACGAGGTGGACTCCGTCCTCGCCGTGGAACGGGAGTCGTGGCCCGGCCCCGGCGCGAAGGAGCGGGCCATAAGGGAGCGGCTGGGGATGTCCCCGACGCGCTACTACCAGCTGCTGAACGCGCTGCTGGACGACGAGGGTGCGTTGGCGCGGGATCCGGTGACGGTGAATCGGCTGCGACGGGTCCGCGACGCGAGGCGGGGGACCAGGTAGCGGGCCGGTGGTTCGTGGGGCTTCGCCCCTGCGCCCCCGTAAGCGACCTTCGGCCGCTTGTCCTCAATCTCCCCCAAGCTCTCGGCTTCGCTCGAGCAGGGGGGACCCCCTTGACGGGCTATTCATAGCCCGTCCGGCGATTGAGGACCGGGGTCTGGGGCGGAGCCCCAGGGCGGGGTCTGCCAGGGGCGGCCCCGGCCATGCGCGGCCCCGGATAGGGTCGATCCCATGGGCAGCCACTCGCACACCCTTCCGACTCCGACCACCCCCGCCGGCCGCGAAGGCCTGGCCGCGGTCCTCGCCGCCCCTCGGGACGCCGTCGTCGCGCTCGACTTCGACGGGACCCTCGCCGAGATCGTCCCCGACCCCGAACAGGCCCGCGCCCACCCCGGCGCCGTCCCCGCGCTCGCCGCCCTCGCGCCGCGCGTGGCGTCCGTCGCCGTCGTCACCGGGCGGCCCGCCGTCGTCGCCGTACGGTACGGAGGATTCGCCGGCGTCCCCGGGCTCGAACACCTCACCGTGCTCGGGCAGTACGGCGCCGAGCGCTGGGACGCTGTCACCGGGACCGTCCGCGCTCCCGCCCCAAACCCCGGCGTCGCCGCCGCGCGGGCCGAACTCCCCGGCGTACTCGACAAGTTCGGAGCCTGGCGCGGTACCTGGATCGAGGAGAAGGGGCAGGCCCTCGCGGTCCACACCCGCCGTGCCACCGACCCGAAGGCCGCCTTCGACGCCCTGCGCGAGCCCCTCGCCGCGCTCGCCGCACGGCACGGACTGATCGTCGAACCCGGCCGGATGGTCCTGGAGTTGCGGCCGCCCGGCATGGACAAGGGCGTGGCGCTGGAGGAGTACGTACGCGAGGTCGGCGCCCGTGCCGTCCTGTACGCGGGCGACGACCTCGGTGACCTCCCTGCCTTCGCCGCCGTCGAGAAGCTCCGCGCGGACGGCATTCCGGGCCTGACCGTCTGCAGCGGGAGCAGTGAGGTGACCGAACTCGCCTCGCGTGCGGATCTGTTGGTGCCGGGACCCGCCGCCGTCGTCGACTTCCTGGCCGCCCTCGCGGAGGCGTCAGCCCCGGGGCGGTGACGGGGGCCTGGCGGCGCTTGTTTACGATCACAGCCTTATGCGCCCCGTACACGCGGCCCTCGCCGCCACCGCCCTGACTCTCACCGCCCTGCTCACCGCCTGCGGCGGTGGCTCGGGCGGGTCCTCCGGTTCATCGGGGTCCTCCGGTTCATCCGGTTCATCCGGTTCGTCGGGCGGCTCCGACTACACCGTCACCGGCCTGCGCGACGACCTCCGCAGCACCCCGCAGCGGTCCACCCGCGCGACCCGCCCGCACATGGTGAAGGAATGCAGCGGCAGCCACACCCGCAGGATCAAGCACACCTCGTCCAGCGGCAGCGGCAAGAAGCGCAAGACCCGTACCTGGTACACCACCGAGACCTCGCAGGACTGCAGGAAGGTCCAGCACGGCACCGAGACGTACAACCGCGTCCTGCGCCCCGCCCGCTGGTGCGTCGAACTCGACAACGTCAACGGCAAGCCCAAGAAGGACGACGTCTGGTACGAGGTCTCGTCCGGCACCTACAGCGAGGCCTCGGGCATCAAGGAAGGCGCCAAGTTCACCTTCACACCGATCAGGACCGGCTGCCGCAACTAGCCCCCCAGCGCCTCCAGCTGCTCCAGGAACCACTGCTTCGGCGGCAGCGCCGTCGCCGCCGCGGCCAGCCGCTTCGTCCGCTCGGCACGCTCGCCATCCGGCATGGTCAGCGCCTCGTGCAGGGCGTCGGCCGTTCCCGAGACGTCGTACGGATTGACCGTGATCGCGTCCTCGGACAGCTCCTCCCAGGCCCCGGCCTCCCGTGACAGCACCAGCACGCACCCGTCGTCCGAGACGACCGGCACCTCCTTGGCCACCAGGTTCATGCCGTCTCTGATCGGATTGACCAGCGCCACGTCCGCCAGCCGGTACGCGGCCAGCGACCGCGCGAAGTCGTCCTTGACGTGGAGGACCACCGGGGTCCAACCAGGCGTTCCGTACGCCGAGTTGATCGCATCGGCGACCCGCTGCACCTCCGCCGTGTACGCGCGGTACACCGCGAGGTCCTGGCGCGACGGATACGCGAAGGCCACATGGACCACCCGCTCCCGCCACTCCGGACGGGTGTCGAGCAGTTCACGGTAGGCGTGCATCCCGCGCACGATGTTCTTGGACAGTTCGGTGCGGTCGACGCGTACGACCGTCTTCCGGCCGGTCCCGCCGATCTGCTCCCGCAGCGCCGCCATCCGCTCCTCCACGTCCGCCTCACGGGACCGCGCGCGCAGGAAGTCGGCGTCCGCCCCCAGCGCGTGCACGGAGACCTGTGTGCCGTTCAGTCCGCCCAGCCGGTCCACCGCACACGCCTCGAAGGCGTCGGCCCAGCGGCGGGTCAGGAACCCGACCCGGTCCGCGCCGAGCATCCCGGACAGCAGCTCGCCGGCGACGGCGTCGGGCAGCATCCGGAAGTAGTCGACCGGGGCCCACGGCGTGTGCGAGAAGTGGGCGATGCGCAGATCGGGGCGGAGCGAGCGCAGCATGCCCGGCACCAGCGCCAGGTGGTAGTCCTGCACCAGCACTGCCGCCCCCTCGCCCGCCTCCTCCGCCAGCGCCTCGGCGAAGGCGCGGTTGTAGGCGCGGTAGGACTCCCACCGGCTCCGGAACTCCGCGTCGAAGACCGGCTCCAGCGGCGTCTGGTAGAGCATGTGGTGGACGAACCAGAGCACCGAGTTCGCGATGTCGTTGTACGCGGCCGCGTGCACGTCCGGGTCGATGTCGAGCATCCGCACCCCGGGCTCGCCCACCCCGCGCCGTACCGCCTCCCGGTCGCCGTCCCCGAGCGCCGCGCACACCCACAGCTTGTCGTCGACGGCGCTGAGCCCCGAGACGAGCCCGCCCCCGCCGCGCCGGGCGTCCAGCGAGCCGTCCTCGCCGAGTGTGTACGTGACGGGGCCGCGGTTCGACGCGACGAGGACCTGTGCGACCTGCTCGGAGACCATGTAGCGGAACCTAGCCCATCCTGGAAACGCTCAAACGTACGGCCGGGCTCCTCGGGGGAGCCCGGCCGTGACGTCCGTTGCGTCAGTCGCGTACGGAGTACTGATCAGCCGCTGATCAGTGGCGCCTGCGGCTGCGGCTGATCGCGACCGCGAGCACTCCGAGGACGGTCAGCACGGCCGCCGCCCCGCCGAACACCCGCAGCTGGTGGTCGTTGCCACCGGTCTCGGCCATCGAGGGGCCGGGCTCGACCGGACCGGAGGGCCCGGGGCGGCCCTGCACGCGCTTGGCAACGACCGCCGAGGTGCACGGGTTGTCGCCGCCGCGCAGACTTCGCCGGTCGGCGGAGCAGTTGGTGTTCGGGCCCTGGGCGGTCACCGTCATCAGCGTGACCTCACCTGGTGTGCAGGACACCTTGATCCGCTGGGTGATGGTGACCGTGCCCCTGGCGGGGACGTCGCCCTTCCACACGTACGTCCTGCCCTGCTTGGTGACCTTGCCGGAACTGGGGACGGGGGCGGTGCCCGCCGTCACCGGCCAGCTGATCTGTGCGCCGGTGCGCTCGGTGCCCGACGCGTTCTTGATGGTGATCGTGTTCTTGGTGGAGCCGCAGGCCGGCACGACCGGATCTGTGGGCTCGTTTTCGATGGTGATCGGCGGCACGGGGGGCTCCGGCTCCTCGATGGCCGGCGCCGCCCCGCAGTTGGGGTCGGTGCTGCCGTTTTCGCAGTTGGAGCGCGGGGACTCGACGTCCACGTTGTTCTTCAGCTTGCCGTCACCGGTGATCGGGTCGTCGATCCTGACCGAGTAGGTGACCGTCGTGGTCTCCCCGGCCGGGATGTCACCACTGAAGCTGATCTTCGGTTGCTTGTACGAGACTGTGCCGCTCGTCGCCTTCGCGTCGTTGTTGTACGTCGCGTCGTCGAGGTTGTCGGTCAGATCGTCGGTGAACTTGGCGTTCGGGTACGGCAGCTTGCTGACGTTCTTCGCCTTGACCGTGTACGTCAGCGTGCCGCCCGGCTTGATCGTCGCCGGACTGGACGTCTTGGTGACCTCCAGGTCGGGCACCGGTACGGAGAAGGCGAGGGCGGACGGGACGTAGGTGTCGCCCTTGGTGCGGAAGGTCAGCTTGGCGGAGGTGGCGCCTTCCGGGACCGCCCCGTCGGGGATGGTGAAGTCCTTGGCGTCGATGCTCAGGTTGTTGCGGTAGGCCGGGGCGAGTGAACCGTCGGCCGCGCTCACGAAGAAGTTGTTGGTGTTGCCGGTGAGGCCCTCGGTGACGTTCTGGTCGTCGACCAGGAAGCGGTCGCCCGTGATGTTCCAGTCGCCCTCGTACGCGGTCACGCTGGCCCGCGCCTGACCCGTGGACCGGTAGAAACCGTCCACCGTGATGGAGGTGTCCGGGTCCTGGGAGCGCTGCAGGACGTGGCCGCCGTAGATGTAGACGTTGCGGCGGTCGGGAGCGTACGTGTCGTTGGGGGCGTTGTACTTGTAGACGACGGTCAGGGACCAACCGGCCACGCAGCCACGCCCGTTGGGCGCCCAGATGCCGCCGACGCCTACGGGCACGGGGGAGCCGGTGGTGACGCCCTGGAAGGCACTGGTGACGTCGGACTCGCCGGTGTAGTAGTGCGGGCCGTTCGTGGCGTCGGGATCCGTCACCATGTCTTCGACCGAGACGGGCGAGGCGGCCTTGCCCTCGACGCTGATGGTCGGGACCGCGTCCTTGGGCTCGCCGGGCGAGCGCACCACGTCGGCGCCGGAGACGTCGCAGCGCTTCAGGGTGTTCTTGCCGAACTTGTAGTAGCCGTCGTTGCCGCCCCAGAAGAGCCGTGCGTAGGCCACCTCTGCGCCGGGCGGGACGGTGACCTCGCCGGTACTCGAGCCGAAGCCCGCCGCACCTCCGGCCAGGTTCACCCGCTCCATGTCGAAGGTGTTGTTGTTGTCCTTGCCCAGCCCCTGGGAGGCGATGGCGCAGCGCTGCACCATGTCCGCCGGGCTGGTGGGGCAGCCCATGACCGTGTTCCCGATGGTCTTGAAGTCGCCGTACAGCGATTCGTCGTAGCGCTTGGCGAAGGGGTCGACCACTTCGGCTGCCGCGGGCCCGGCAGCGGTGGAGAGGACTCCCACCGCGACCGTGGCGGTGACGACCGCCGCGGCACCGAGGCGCCGCACTCCTACCACTGCTTCCTTAAGCCGCATAACAGAGAATGTAGGCAAAAAGGATGATTCGTTACGGTTACGCCACGCGTCGGGACGTGTACTCCTTGATGTCGGCCATCGGGGGCCGCTCCTCGGTGTCCACCTGATGGGTGCGCGGCACGAAGCCGTCCGCGCCCCGCTCGAACTGAGTGAGCACGGGCCGTACGAGATGGCCGCGCGCAAGCCGCAGCTGTGCCGTCCGGTAGATCGCCGCCGCCATCCGGCCCAGCGCCTGCCCGTCCTGGTGCCGGTGTTTGCGTACGCCCACGTCGACCTGGCCCAGCGCGTCCAGACCCACCGTGTGCAGTGCGTCGACGAGCAGGCCCAGCTCCACTCCGTAACCGACGGGGAAGGGCAGCTGTTCCAGGAGCGAGCGGCGGGCCGCGTACTCGCCGCCGAGCGGCTGGACGAATCCGGCCAGCTGCGGCCAGTGCAGATTGAGCAGCGGGCGGGCCACCAGCTCGGTTACGCGACCGCCCTGGCCTGGGGCGTCACCGAGCGGGCGGTCGTACATCGCCTTCACCAGCTGGACGCCGGGGTCGGTGAGCAGCGGTCCCACGATGCCCGAGACGAAGTCGGCCGAGAAGTCCTTCAGATCGGCGTCGACGAAGCAGACGATGTCCCCGGTGGTGACGAGGAGTGAGCGCCAGAGCACCTCGCCCTTGCCGGGCAGGGCGGGTATCCGGGGCAGGATCGAGTCCCGGTGCACCACCCGCGCGCCGGCCGCCTCCGCGACCTCGGCGGTGCGGTCGGTGGAGCCCGAGTCGATCACCAGCAGCTCGTCGACGAGGGGCGCGGAGGGGGACATCAGCTCGCGGCGGATGACGGAGACGATCTCCCCGACCGTCTCCTCCTCGTTCAGTGCGGGCAGGACGACGCTCACCGATGTGCCGTGTTTCTCACGTTTGGCTGCCATCAGGCGGTCCAGCGGACGGTCGGCGGCCGACCAGGAACGCCTGCTCAGCCAGCGCTCCACCTCATCCAGCACGGGTGTTTCTCCTCGGCAGTGGCCATCTCGCGGTTCGGACGGGCCCTCTCCACGATCCGGGGCTTCGGTTACAGTCTTGAACAACGCGGATGACTGTCGCATGTCGGGGTCGCCGCGCGGACAAACACCCGGGCCCTTGGGCCCGTGGTCATAGCGCTCATCCAGAGGGACTGAGGGAACGGCCCGTTGAAGTCCCGGCAACCATCCCGCCGACCGCGAGGTCAGGTGGGGAAGGTGCCAATTCCGTCTTACGGCGAAGTGCGTCGTGAGGAAGATGAGGAGAAAGGGCCTCGCCATCATGGCTGTAGAAACAGTTGCAAGCGCCACCGATTCCCCCGAAGCTGCCGAGACGGTTGATCTCGGACCCGCGACCGCGCTTTCCTGCCGCGAATGCTCCGCACGCTTCCCCCTCGGTCCGAACTTCGTGTGCCTGGAGTGTTTCGGGCCGCTCGAAGTGGCGTACAACCTCCCGAGCGGCGACCCCGAGGGTCTGCGCAAGCAGATCGAAGCGGGCCCGAACAACATCTGGCGTTACGCGCCCCTGCTGCCCGTCCCCGCCGACGTGGCCACCAAGCCGAACCTCGAGCCCGGCTTCACGAAGCTGATCAAGGCCGACCGGCTCGCCGCCGAGCTGGGTGTCACCGGCGGCCTGTGGGTCAAGGACGACTCCGGCAACCCGACGCACTCCTTCAAGGACCGTGTCGTCGCGATCGCCGTCGAGGCCGCCCGCGCCTTCGGCTTCACCACGCTCTCCTGCTCCTCCACCGGCAACCTGGCCGGTGCGGTGGGTGCGGCGGCCGTACGCGCGGGCCTCAAGTCCTGCGTCTTCATCCCGCACGACCTGGAGCCCGCGAAGATCATCACCGCTGCCGTGTACGGCGGCGAGCTGGTCGGCATCGAGGGCAACTACGACGACGTCAACCGCTTCTGCTCGGAGCTCATCGGCGACCCGGCCGGCGAGGGCTGGGGCTTCACCAACATCAACCTGCGCCCGTACTACGGCGAAGGCTCCAAGACGCTCGCCTACGAGATCTGCGAGCAGCTCGGCTGGCGGCTCCCGGACAACCTGATCATCCCGATCGGTTCCGGATCCCAGCTGACGAAGATCGACAAGGGGCTGCAGGAGCTGATCAAGCTCGGCCTCGTCGAGGACAAGCCGTACAAGATCTACGGCGCCCAGGCCAAGGGCTGCGACCCGGTCTCCGCCGCGTACAAGGCCGGTCACGACGCGATCCGCCCGGTCAAGCCGGACACCATCGCCAAGTCGATCGCGATCGGCAACCCGGCCGACGGCCCGTACGTCATCGACATCGCGCGCCGCACGGGCGGTGCGGTCGAGGACGTCACCGACCCCGAGATCGTCGACGCGATCAAGCTCCTCGCCCGCACGGAGGGCGTCTTCGCGGAGACGGCAGGCGGCACCACCTTCGCCGTCCTGCGCAAGCTGCTCGAAGCCGGTGTCATCGACCCGGCCGAGGAGACGGTCGCCATCAACACCGGCGACGGCCTCAAGACCCTGGACGGTCTCTCCGACAGCACGGGTCTCTCCGCCACCATCCGCCCCACCCTGGACTCTTTCCGAGAGGCTGGCCTCGTATGAGCGTCAACGTTCGCATCCCGACCATTCTCCGTACGTACACCGGCGGCAAGGCCGAGGTCCCGGCGGAGGGCACGACCCTCGCCGAGGTCATCGCCGACCTGGAGAAGAACCACAACGGCATCGCGGCCCGCGTCCTGGACGACCAGGGCAAGTTGCGCCGCTTCGTGAACGTGTACGTGAACGACGACGACGTGCGCTTCGAGGGCGGCCTTGAGGCCCCCACCCCGGACGGCGCCGGCGTCTCGATCATCCCGGCCGTCGCCGGAGGCTGACCATCCAGCACAGTGCCGGGGGCTGAACAACCCTTCTCCGCAACAGCATTGCCCTCTCCGCCCGAGAAGCGGAGGGGGCAATTCTGTATGGTTAAAAGAGGTACAGTTGGGGCAGCCCCCTTCGTCGCCCGTGCCACGTGCATATGAGATCGCGACAAGGTGAGGGCAATGTGTTCGAGCCATTCGCGCCGTAAGTGCCCTTTGCCTGGCCCGAGTTGCCCTGTCATCTCCTGAATTCCGCCCATTCTTCCGTTCGTCCGTGCACAGAATTCTCGTCCGATTGACCTGTTGCAGAGGGCAGTTGGGCAGATACATTCAGCCGCGGTCGACGCGTTACGGCGCAAGGTCTGACCCGGGTCCGCGAAGTGCGGGTCCTGTGTAAGGGCCAGTAATAGGGGAGTTAGGCATGGCTCAGGGCACCGTCAAGTGGTTCAACGCGGAGAAGGGGTACGGCTTCATCGCGGTCGACGGTGGTGCGGATGTTTTCGTCCACTACAGCGCGATCCAGATGGACGGTTACCGCACCCTTGAAGAAGGTCAGCGAGTGGAGTTCGAGATCTCGCAAGGCCAGAAGGGTCCGCAGGCGGACATGGTCAAGCTCGCCGTCTGATCTCGGCGCGATCGGCCACCGACGCACTCACGCACGTAGGGCTCGCATCCCAGCCGGGATGCGAGCCCTACGTGCGTGTCGGGGCCCTTCGAGGCCGCCGTGCGGGTACCCCGCGAGTACCGCGCGGGTGTAGTGGATCCATCAGACCCGCTTGCACTCGCATGGGTCGAGTGCTAATCATTGGCGTTAGCACTCTCCAGGTGAGAGTGACAGAACTTGGATCGGGTCAGTGAGGCTCGCAGGCCGGGTGGGGCAAGGAACCACACGGGCTGAGGCCGTCCGTCGCGGGCACGGGCGCGATCCACGAAGAACGCCACCCCTGTCCGGGAGGACCACTTCACATGGCCAAGATCATCGCGTTCGACGAGGAGGCCCGGCGCGGTCTCGAGCGCGGCATGAACCAGCTCGCCGACGCCGTCAAGGTGACCCTCGGCCCCAAGGGCCGCAACGTTGTCCTTGAGAAGAAGTGGGGCGCCCCCACGATCACCAACGATGGTGTTTCCATCGCCAAGGAGATCGAGCTCGAGGACCCGTACGAGAAGATCGGCGCCGAGCTGGTCAAGGAAGTCGCCAAGAAGACGGACGACGTCGCCGGCGACGGTACGACCACCGCCACCGTTCTCGCCCAGGCGCTCGTGCGTGAGGGTCTGCGCAACGTAGCCGCCGGTGCCAACCCGATGGCCCTCAAGCGTGGCATCGAGAAGGCCGTCGAGGCCGTCTCCGCCGCTCTCCTTGAGCAGGCCAAGGACGTGGAGACCAAGGAGCAGATCGCTTCTACGGCCTCCATCTCCGCCGCCGACACCCAGATCGGCGAGCTCATCGCCGAGGCGATGGACAAGGTCGGCAAGGAAGGCGTCATCACGGTCGAGGAGTCGCAGACCTTCGGCCTTGAGCTTGAGCTCACCGAGGGCATGCGCTTCGACAAGGGCTACATCTCGGCGTACTTCGCCACCGACATGGAGCGTATGGAGTCGTCGCTCGACGACCCGTACATCCTGATCGTCAACTCCAAGATCGGCAACGTGAAGGACCTCCTTCCGCTGCTCGAGAAGGTCATGCAGTCGGGCAAGCCCCTGCTGATCATCGCGGAGGACGTCGAGGGCGAGGCTCTGTCGACGCTGGTCGTCAACAAGATCCGCGGCACCTTCAAGTCCGTCGCCGTCAAGGCTCCGGGCTTCGGCGACCGCCGCAAGGCCATGCTGAACGACATCGCCATTCTCACGGGCGGCACGGTCATCTCCGAGGAGGTCGGCCTCAAGCTCGAGAACGCGGGCCTCGACCTGCTCGGCCGCGCCCGCAAGGTCGTCATCACCAAGGACGAGACGACGATCGTCGACGGCTCCGGCGAGAGCGACCAGGTTGCCGGTCGCGTCAACCAGATCCGTGCCGAGATCGAGAACAGCGACTCGGACTACGACCGCGAGAAGCTCCAGGAGCGCCTGGCGAAGCTCGCGGGCGGCGTGGCCGTCATCAAGGCCGGCGCCGCGACGGAGGTTGAGCTCAAGGAGCGCAAGCACCGCATCGAGGACGCCGTCCGTAACGCCAAGGCGGCCGTCGAAGAGGGCATCGTCGCCGGTGGCGGCGTCGCGCTTCTCCAGGCCTCCGCGGTCTTCGACAAGCTCGAGCTCGAAGGCGACGAGGCGACCGGCGCGAACGCGGTCAAGCTCGCGCTGGAGGCCCCGCTCAAGCAGATCGCCGTCAACGGTGGTCTCGAAGGCGGAGTCATCGTCGAGAAGGTCCGCAACCTCCCGATCGGTCACGGCCTCAACGCCGCGACCGGCGAGTACGTGGACATGATCGCCGAGGGCATCATCGACCCGGCGAAGGTCACGCGCTCTGCCCTGCAGAACGCCGCGTCCATCGCCGCGCTGTTCCTCACCACCGAGGCAGTCATCGCCGACAAGCCGGAGAAGGCGTCCGCGCCGGCCGGTGGCGGTATGCCCGGCGGTGACATGGACTTCTGATCCCCTGAGGATCGGTAGTTCCTGTCAGCTTCGGCTGCTGTACGAACCGAGGGCGGCACCCCCCATTGTGGGGGTGCCGCCCTCGGGCGTATCCGGGGTCACAACGGGACGGTCCGCAGAAGCGGAATGCGAGGGAACGCGCGCCAGTTGCAGTCGATGCATGCATACGCACATATCCACGCGCCCCCTTTCAAGGAGCACCCCACGTGACCGTCGCCGATGCCACCGCTGCCGCCACACCCGCTGACGCCGCCACCCGCGCCGCGCAGATCCTTTCCCGCCCGGTCCAGCTCAACGGCCTCACCGTCCCCAACCGGATCGTGATGGCGCCCATGACCCGGCAGTTCTCCCCGGGCGGCACCCCGGGCGAGGACGTGGTGTCGTACTACGCGCGCCGTGCCGCCGCGGGCGTGGGCCTCATCGTCACCGAGGGCACCTACGTGGGCCACGACTCGGCCGGTGACAGCGACCGCATCCCGCGCTTCCACGGCGAGGAGCAGCTCGCGGGCTGGAAGAAGGTCGCGGACGCCGTGCACGCGGCGGGCGGCACGATCGTGCCGCAGCTGTGGCACATCGGCATGGTCCGCCAGGCGGGCCAGCCCCCTTACGCGGAAGCCCCGGCCGTCGGCCCCTCCGGCGTCACCGCCGCCGACGCCGAGGTCACCGGCAAGGCCATGACCCAGCAGGACCTGGACGACGTCATCGCGGCGTTCGCCCAGGCCGCGGCCGACGCCGAGCGCATCGGCTTCGACGGCGTCGAGCTGCACGGCGCGCACGGCTACCTGGTCGACCAGTTCTTCTGGGAGGGCACCAACCGCCGCACCGACGCGTACGGCGGCTCCGCGGTGGCCCGCACGAAGTTCGCCGCCGAGATCGTGGCCGCGGTGCGCGCCGCCGTCTCCCCGGAGTTCCCGATCATCTTCCGCTACTCGCAGTGGAAGCAGCAGGCGTACGACGCCCGTCTCGCCGAGACCCCCGAAGAGCTCGAAGCGATCCTGGCCCCGCTCGCCGCGGCCGGCGTGGACGCCTTCCACGCCTCCACCCGCCGCTACTGGATCCCCGAGTTCGAGGGCTCCGACCTGAACCTGGCGGGCTGGACGAAGAAGCTCACTGGCAAGCCGACCATCTCCGTCGGCTCGGTCGGCCTCGACGGCGACTTCCTGCGCGCGTTCGCGGGCGAGGGGTCTTCGGCGAGGAGCATCGACGACCTGCTGGACCGGTTGGAGAGCGACGAGTTCGAGCTGATCGCCATCGGTCGCGCGCTGCTCCAGGACCCGCAGTGGGCGGCGAAGGTCCTCGACGGCAGGCTGGACGAGCTGGCGGCGTACGACCCGTCGGCGCTCAAGTCCCTCAGCTGACCGTCGCTCCTGGGTGCGGTCAGGGCCGGTAGGCCTCAGCCCTGACTGCGCCAGGAGTCGCGCCCGGCCTGGGCGGCGCTCTGTGCGGCGTTCTGGGCCTGGTGCAGGGTGCGGGCGGCGAGCTCGGCGGGCGGGACGTCCCAGGTCCCGGTCCAGTTGCGCCCTGCGCGGGCGAGCTCGTAGACGAGTACACCGATGCCCACGGTGGCGGTGAGCGCGCCCAGACCGGTGAGGACGGCACCGGTGGCGAGAGTGCGCTGCTGGGGCCTGAACTCGGTCCAGGAGATCTTGGAAACGCTGTTCATGTTCGTGTCAGCCATGGTTCCACCATGCGGGCGGGGGGCCGGGGGCGCACGTGGAGCGGGGCAGGCGGCTTAGAGGGTGTAGTCCTTGAGCTCTTCGGTGTCCAAAGTGATCCCGACCGGGGCCGGGAGCTCGACGGTGGCACCGTAGGGATAGGAAGGGGACTCCAGGTACGCCCCGTTCTTCGGCTCGCTGTACACGGTGAGCGTGTCGGCATCACGGTCGATGAGGAGGTAGACCGGGATGCCTGCTTCCGCGTAACCGGCGAGTTTGTCCTTGCGATCCCGGCGGTCCGTGTCGGAGTCGTGAGAGGTGACTTCGACGACCATGAGGACGCCGTCGGCATCGGACCACTCGCCGTGCCCGGCGAAGTGCCGCCGGGGGGCCAGGGTCCCGTCGGGGATGGCCCGGCCCTTGCGGTACGACTCCACCTTGAGGCCCCGGGAGCCGTAGAGCCCCAGTTCGGGGCGGCTCTGCATGCAGAGCGCCTGNNACCTCTAGCTTCCCGTTGATGAATTCGAGCTTGACCGTCTCGGGGGCGTGGTGAGCGATCTGCTCGAACTCCTCGACGGACATCTGGGCGTGCTCGGCGGTGCTGGGGGTCATGGCGTCGCCTCCTCCCCCACATCGTGCCCCGCTTCGGGCGCGAGTGAGCTGAACTGTCATGTGCGGGTCCTCTCGGGTGTGCGGGATGCCGTACGGGCCCGTGCCGCGTGGGCGCGGACCTCGGCGGGGGTCAGGGCGGCGGGACGGGGCGCGGG
>NZ_JAFLRJ010000641.1 GCF_017315755.1 Streptomyces beijiangensis | reverse complement strand
CTGCTGCCTCATCGGCGGCGGAGCCGCTGATGTTGCAGTCCCCGATGTAAGCAGCCTGTCGGGTCACCGGCTGGGTTACAAGCCGAGGAGCCAGCGGCCGCCGCCGATGAGGCAGCAGAGCGAGACGATGTGGAAAAGGAGGAGCCAGAGCGTCGGGGGGACGTGGGTGAGGCGGGCGAGCTGGTCCGCGTCGGAGTCGCCGGAGTTGTGCCGGCGCCGTTTGGCCTGGAGCTCGAAGGCGGGACGTACGCCGCCGATGAGCAGGAACCAGACAGCCGTGTACGCGAAGGCCGCCTGCACCTGCGCGGACGTGAGCCAGGAGATCAGGACGAACGCGGCTCCCGTCGCGATCACGGTGAGGGCGCCGTACGCATTCCGGATCATGATCAGCATCGCGATGAGCAGCGCGCTGACCACCCACAGGAGCAGCGTGATGTGGTTCGAGGCCAGCAGCGCGGCGCCGGCGAGGCCCAGGAGCGGCGGGGCGGTGTAGCCGGCGGCGGCGGTGAGGATCATGCCGAGGCCGTGCGGCTTGCCCCGGCTGACCGTGAGCCCCGAGGTGTCGGAGTGCAGCCGGATGCCGTCGAGGCGGCGGCCGGTGAGCAGGGCGACGAGTCCGTGACCGCCCTCGTGGGCGATGGTGACGGCGTTGCGGGACAGGCGCCAGAGGGGATGGGGGATCACCGCGGCCAGGGCGATGGCGGCGGTGCCTATGACCAGCCACTGGTCGGGATCCGGCTGGGTGCCGAAGATGCGATCCATCTGCGGGGGGCTCCTCGGGGATGGCAGGCTTGGACGTATGTGCGGACGGTATGCGTCGAGTCGTAAGGCCGAGGATCTCGCAGGAACCTTTGAGATCGAAAAATGGGATCCGACGGAGGCGCTGGCCCCGGACTGGAACGTGGCGCCGACGAAGTCGGTCTACGTGGTTCTGGAGCGCCCTGTAAAGGACGCCGGGGACGATCGTCCGGTTCGGCAGTTGCGGACGGTGAAGTGGGGTCTGGTGCCCTCGTGGGCGAGGTCACCCGAGGGCGGGGCGCGGATGATCAATGCGCGGGCCGAGACCGTCCACGAGAAGCCGTCGTTCCGGCGGCCCTTCGCGGCCCGGCGCTGCATCGTGCCCGCGGACGGCTATTACGAGTGGGTGACCGCCGCCGAAGAGCGGGATCTTGAGGTCGAGGGGAAGAAGAAGCGGGCCCGGAAGCAGCCGTATTTCGTCACTCCTGCCGACGGTTCGGTGATGGCTTTCGCGGGACTGTACGAGTTCTGGCGGGACCGCACGCTCCCTGACGACCACGAGCTGGCCTGGTGGTCGACGTGCACGATCGTGACGACCGAGGCGGAGACGACACCCCTCGCGGGATACGGCGGGTCGGGGCCCTCCTCGCTGGCGGCGATCCATCCGCGGATGCCGCTGATGCTGCCGCAGGACCGGTGGTCGGCGTGGCTGGACCCGTCGCTCACGGACGCCGAGGAGGTACGGGGGCTGCTGGTGCCGCCGCCCGCGCGGCTGGTGCGCGCCTATCCGGTGTCGACGGCGGTCAGCAATGTCCGTAACAACGGGGCCGAGCTGGTGACGGAGCTGGACGGGCCGGAGGTCGGGACGCTGTTCTGAGGGCGCGCACCGGCAGGATGTGCTGTGTGAGTCGAGTCGAGAGTGTGGAGACGGACGCCGGGGAAGCCCGCGTCACCTGGTTCCCCGGGAAGCAGGCCTGGCTGGCCGTGGCCCTGGGGCACGGGGCCGGGGGCGGGATCGAGGCCCGGGACCTGCAGGCCCTTGCCGGGGTGCTGCCCGCGCTCGGGGTGAGCGTGGCTCTGGTGGAGCAGCCGTGGCGGGTGGCGGGGAAGAAGGTCGCTCCCGCCCCGAAGACCCTCGATGTGGGCTGGCGCGGGGTGTGGCCCGTACTGGAGAAGCCAGGGCTGCCCGTGGTCGCGGGAGGCAGGAGCGCCGGGGCCCGGGTGGCCTGTCGCACAGCCGGTGAGCTGGGGGCCTGTGGGGTGCTCGCGCTGAGTTTTCCGCTGCATCCCCCGGGCAGGCCCGAGAAGTCCCGCAGCGCGGAGCTGCTCGGGGCGGGGGTGCCCACTCTGGTCGTACAGGGCGGGAACGATCCCTTCGGGAAGCCGGGCGAGTTCCCCGAAGGGGAGCACCGGCTGGTCGAGGTCGCCGGCGGAGATCATGGGTTCTCCGTGCCCAAGCGTGGCTCCCTGACCCAGGAGCAGGCTCTGGAGGTCATCACGGACGGTGTGAGCGAGTGGGTGCGGATGCTCCGGGAATGTTGAGCGCGAGACCACTGTTGTGCGGGACATCAGGCTGTTCAGAGTCTTATGGATCTCGTACGTGGAGAGGGAGTCCGTCGCATGGGTTCGACCATCTGCCCGCGCCGCCCGCGCACCGCTGACCTGGAGTGGACGGTGCTTTCGGGGGCCAAGGTCACTTCCGTTCAGGCGGCGGACGGGATGGATGTTCGTCTATCCTCCGATTCGAGTGGGTCCGCGTTCGGACCCGCCACGGCGTTGGAGGAGGTGGGTCCGGTCACTGGTACCGACACAGGGACCGAAGACGGCCACGCGGAGGAGACGACCGCCGAGCGCAATGCGCGCTTCGAGCGGGATGCTCTCGGGTTCCTCGACCAGATGTACTCGGCTGCGCTGCGTATGACGCGTAACCCCGCCGATGCGGAGGATTTGGTACAGGAGACGTATGCGAAGGCCTACGGGTCCTTCCATCAGTTCCGTGAGGGGACCAACCTCAAGGCGTGGATGTACCGCATTCTGACCAATACCTTCATCAACTCCTACCGCAAGAAGCAGCGCGAACCGCTGCGCAGTGGTGCCGAGGAGATCGAGGACTGGCAGCTCGCGCGTGCCGAGTCCCACATGTCGACCGGACTCCGGTCGGCCGAGTCGCAGGCGCTCGACCACCTGCCGGACTCGGACGTGAAGGAAGCGCTGCAGGCGATCCCGGAGGAATTCCGCATCGCCGTGTATCTCGCGGACGTAGAGGGCTTTGCGTACAAGGAGATCGCAGACATCATGGGGACACCCATCGGAACGGTGATGTCCCGACTGCACCGCGGCCGCCGTCAGTTGCGCGGCATGCTCGAGGACTATGCCCGTGACCGGGGGCTGGTTCCGGCGGGCGCCGGAGAGTCGGACGAAGCGAAAGGCTCGGGCTCATGAGCTGCGGAGAGCCGCACGAGACGGAATGCTCCGAGGTCCTGGACCATCTCTATGAGTTTCTTGACCATGAGATGCCCGACACGGACTGCACCAAGTTCGAGGTGCACTTTGACGAGTGCTCGCCGTGCCTGGAGAAGTACGGCCTCGAACAGGCCGTGAAGAAGCTGGTGAAGCGCTGCTGCGGCAGCGACGACGTCCCTGCCGACCTGCGGTCCAAGGTCATGGGACGGATCGACCTGATCCGGTCGGGGCAGGCCGTGCCCGAACAGGATGTGACGCTGACGGACGCGGATCTGCCGGCCGTCGCCCAGGAGTGAACTGCCCCCTTCGGTAAGGGATATGGCAGCGTGAGAAGAGGCCGTGACGCTCGTGTCACGGCCTCTTCCGCGCTCCTGGAAAGTGGCAGCCTGTCACCCGAAGGTGCTGCACATTGCCCGAATCCGCACTTTGGCGACCACCGCGCGCCTATTCTCCCGGTCCTGTACGAGGAAAGGATGAGGAGAGGGTGAGGGCTGATGCGGGGACTGCCTGCAGGGGCGCGCGTGTATGTGGTGTGCGCCGTGCTGGGGGCCGTCGGGTGCGCCCTGCCAGCCTTCTCGGCGGACCGTACGCCGTGGCGCGCCGTCGCCCTGCTCGCCGCGCTGTACGCGGGGTGCGAGCTGCTCGGCAGACGGTCGCTGGGCGCCGGGTCCTTCATCCCCGTACTGCTGGCCGCGGCCCTGCTGCTGCCGCCCGCTGCCGCCGCGCTGGTCGCCGTGCCCGGGGCGCTGGCCGGGAAGGTCGAGGACCGGCCCTATGCGGTGCGGCGCGTCTGGCGGGCGGCCCAACTCGCCCTCGCCGTATGGGTGTCGGCGCAGGTGTACGGGATCGTCGGGGTGCGGGGCGCGGTTGATTTCCCGTACGTACTGATGCCCGCGCTCGTCACCACGCTCGCCTTCTGCCTGACCCTGACCGCACTGGACGGCGGGATACTCGCCACCGCCGAACGGCTGCCGGTGCGCAAGGCCTGGCGCGGGCTGGTGCTCCCCTCGCTGGCGCCGCACCTGGTGCACGGGCTCGCGGGGCTGATGATGGCCGTGCTGTGGCGGAGTGTGTACGGGCCGGGGGCGGCGCTGTTCGTCCTGCTGCCCATGTACATCTCCAGCTGGGTCTATGCCCAGTACCACCGGGAGCGGGCCGCGCACCAGGCCACCATCCGGGCGCTGGTGCAGGCCGTCGACATCAAGGACCGGTACACCCGCGGGCACAGCGAACGGGTCGGGCACGCCTCGGCGATGATCGCGCGCGAGCTGGGGATGGACGGCGAGCGGCTCGAAGTGCTGCGGTTCGCGGGGATCCTGCACGACGTGGGGAAGCTGGGGGTGCCGACGCGGCTGCTGCGCAAGGACGGGCCGCTGACCCCCGAGGAGCGGCG
>NZ_JAFLRJ010000640.1 GCF_017315755.1 Streptomyces beijiangensis | reverse complement strand
GATGCAGCCCTCCTTCCCGGCTCCTGCCGCCCCCGCACCGGCCCCCGGCTCCGGAAAGATCAACCTCGACAAGGGCCGCGTAAGCCTCCAGAAGAACCAGACGGTCTCCCTGGTCAAGGGCGGCCAGCCGCTCCTCACCCAGGTCAAGATGGGCCTCGGCTGGGAGCCCGCGTTCCGGGGCAAGGACATCGACCTGGACGCCTCGGTCATCGCGTACGGCCCCCAGCGCAACCACCTCGAAAGCTGCTACTTCGGCAAGCTCTCGATCCTGAACGGCGCCGTCAAGCACTCCGGCGACAACCTCACGGGCGAGGGCGCGGGTGACGACGAGGTGATCGTGGTCGACCTGGGCCGTATCCCGGCCGAGGCGACGGGCCTGGTCTTCACGGTGAACTCCTTCACGGGGCAGAAGTTCACGGAGGTCGCCAAGGCGTACTGCCGCCTGCTGGACGCGGCGACGGGCGAAGAGCTGGTCCGCTTCGACCTGACGAACACCGAGGCCCAGACGGGCGTGATCATGGCGAAGCTCATCCGCCAGTTCTCCGGCGAGTGGGAGATGACGGCGATCGGGGACTTCGTGAAGTCCCGCACGGTCCGCGGCATGGTCAAGCCGGCGGCCGGAGCGCTGTAGGCACCTGGCAGGCAAGGTCGGTCGCGGCGGCGGAAGCCGGCTGCCGCGACCGCTCCTCCTCGTCGTCCGGGCCGGGCACGTCCAGCAGGGACTCTGCGCCGCCTTCGAGCAGTTGGGCTATGTCGGCCGAGCGCGGGAGCATCGACTTCTCGTAGCCGCGCACGGCGTCGTCGACGGTCGAGGAGCGCACGAGCGAGAGCGCGAGTTCACTGGCGTCGAGCATGGCGAGGTTGACGCCGACGCCGAGCGGCGGCATGAGATGTGCGGCATCCCCGAGGAGCGCCACGCCGGCCGAGTGCTCCCAGGTGTGCGGCACCGGCAGGGCGAGGAGCGGGCGGTCGACGTACGCACCGTCATTGTCGGTGATCATCCGGAGCGTCTGGGGTGACCAGCCCGCGTACGCGCCGAGCAGGTACGCGCGGATGCCCTCGGTGTCGTCGGGGCTGAGCCCCTGCGCCGCGATCCAGTCCGCGGGGACGCGCTGCATGATGTAGACGCGCATGTGGCCGCCGCTGTTCCGCTGCGCGAAGAGGCCACGCTCCCCGTCGGCGGCGTGGGCGCTGCCTTTCCCGACCAGTTCGGAGAGCTCGGGGTGCGCGCTCTCCATGTTGTCGAAGCGCGCTTCGAGGAAGCTGACCCCTGTGTACTGCGGGGTCGCGGAAGACACCGCGGTGCGGACGCGGGAGAAAGCGCCGTCCGCACCGATCACGAGGTCGGCCTCAGCGGCCGTCCCGTCGGTGAACGTCATGGTGCGCGGTCCGTCGGCCGGTCCGCTCACCGATTCGAGAGTGCGCCCCCACTGAACCGTTCCCGCGGCGACCGAGCGCAGCAGGAGATCGCGCAGCTGTCCGCGGTCGATCTCGGGGCGGGCCGTTTCGCCCTCGTCCGGCACATGGTGGGAATGGATGCTTCCCGCCGGGTCCAGGATGCGCATTTCCTGCCCCTCGAACCTGGCGAGGGCGAAGAACTCTTCCAGGAGGCCCGCTTCGCGGAGTGCGAGCTGGCCGTCCTCCTCGTGCAGGTCGAGCGAGCCTCCCTGGTTGCGGGAGTTCGCATCCGGATCACGGTCGTACACGGTCACCGCGATGCCGTGCCGCTGCAGGATACGAGCGCAGGTGAGGCCTCCAGGGCCGGCGCCGATGATGCTGATGCGCGCGTTCGCGGGTGTCGGAGAGTCCACGGTGGATCCCTTTCGTCGGTCGGGGTCCCAGCAAAGCAGAAACGAGTCAATAAGTGCAACCATTCCAGTTTCTGCTTCGTTTCACCCATGAGGTACGGTGACGCCATGACCGACACTCCGGCCGTTGGCCGCCGCGAGCGCAAGAAGGCCGCGACCAGGCAGGCCATCGCCGATGCCGCCCTGGAGCTCTTCCTGGAGCACGGATTCGAACGAGTGAGCGTCCGCGACGTCGCCGAGAAAGCCGACGTATCGACGACGACTCTCTTCGCGCACTTCCCGGCCAAAGAGGCGCTGGTCTTCGACCGCGAAGCGGAAGTCGAGGCCGCACTGACCGCCGCCGTCCGCGAACGGCCCGCGGGTCAGGACGTGGTCGAGGCGCTCCGCGCGCACGCGCTGACGTCCTGGGTGCGGATGGCGTCGGATCCACGGCGGGACGGGTTCACCGCACTGGTGGAACAGACACCCGCACTGCGCGAGTACGGGGAGCGCATGTGGATGCGGCACGCGGGCGCCCTCGGCGCCGCGATCGCGGCGGAACTCGGCCGGGAAACCGACGATCTCGCCTGCTCGGCGCTCGCCCGGTTCGTCCTGGAGATCCCGTCCCTGGCCACGGGCCGGCACCATTCACGCGCGACAGTGGAGACCGTGTTCGATCTGCTGATCCACGGCTGGCAGTCGTCTCGGCACGGGTCGGGTGACAGGCCCGCCCCCGCTCATTCGCCGAAGGACACCCCGCGGCCCGCGAAGTAGCGGGCGAAGTCCTCCAGCGAGAGGTCGGCCGCCCGGGTATCCGGGCCGGTCCCCGACGGGTTGTGGAAGTGGACGCCTCCGGCGGGCGTACGGGCAGTGAGCAGGACCAGGTGTCCGCCCTTGCCCGGGGACGGGTCGTGCGGGCGCCTGATCGCGTAGTGGACCGATGCCATGACCCGGCGCCCCTCGTCGAGGTGGGCCGTGACCTCGTCGAGGGTGAGATGGCGATGGACCGTGGCGGCCACGGCGTGTTCGTTGCGTACGTAATCGGCGAAGGGGGCGTAGATCAGGCCCCGGATCGCACCATCGGGCTCCTCCGTATAGCCGCCGTACTTCAGCGCGCCGTCGCGGAGCGCGAAGAGGTCGGGGGCCGTCTCCCCCAGGACCATCTGCAGACAGGTCACCCCGCAGAGATGGCCGCACCAGCGGGCGTAGTCGGCGAGGGAGGCCGCGCCCGAGGTCTGCCAGTCCGGGTCCGACGCCGGGTCCAGGCCGTCCTCGACGATCGCCCCGACCAGCCCGGGCGACGCGAACTGGGTGCGGACCGGGGCCGCACAGGTGCTGCAGGTCACTGGCGGTATCCGTTCAGGAAGCGGCCGATGCGGCTGATGGCCGCGTCGAGATCGTCGGCGTACGGGAGGGTGAGGATGCGGAAGTGGTCGGGGGTGGGCCAGTTGAAGCCCGTGCCCTGGACCACCTGGATCTTCTCCCGCAGCAGGAGGTCGAGCACGAACTTCTCGTCGTCGTGGATCTTGTGGATCTTGGGGTCGAGGCGGGGGAAGGCGTACAGAGCACCCTTGGGCTTGACGCAGGAGACCCCGGGGATCTCGTTGAGCTTCTCCCAGACCTTGTCACGCTGCTCGTGGAGGCGCCCGCCGGGGGCCGTGAGTTCACGGATGGACTGACGGCCGCCGAGCGCCGCCTGAATGGCGTACTGCGCGGGGGCGTTGGCGCACAGCCGCATCGAGGCGAGCATCGTCAGGCCCTCGATGAAGGACTTGGCGTGCTGCTTGGGGCCGGTGATCAGCAGCCAGCCGGAGCGGAAGCCCGCGACGCGGTAGGTCTTGGAGAGGCCGCAGAAGGTGAGGACCACCAGGTCGGGGGCGAGGGCCGCGGCGCTGTGGTGGACCGCGTCGTCGTACAGGATCTGGTCGTAGATCTCGTCGGCGAAGACCAGCAGACCGTGACGGCGCGCCAGGTCGAGCATGCCCTCGACGATCTCGCGCGGATAGACGGCGCCCGTGGGGTTGTTGGGGTTGATGATGACCATCGCCCTGGTGCGGTCGGTGATCTTCGACGCCATGTCGTCGAGGTCGGGGTACCACTCGGCCTGCTCGTCGCAGAGGTAGTGGACCGCCTTGCCGCCGGCGAGGGTCGTCACCGCGGTCCAGAGCGGGAAGTCCGGTGCGGGGATGAGGACTTCGTCGCCGTCCTCGATCAGGGCCTGCATCGCCATGGAGATCAGCTCGGAGACGCCGTTGCCGAGGAAAACGTCGTCGACGGAGATGTCCGGGATGCCGAGGGCCTCGTAGCGCTGGGCGACCGCGCGGCGGGCGGAGAGGATGCCCCGGGAGTCGGTGTAGCCGTGGGCCTGAGGGAGCATCCGGATCATGTCCTGGACGATCTCCTCGGGTGCCTCGAAACCGAAGAGCGCGGGGTTGCCGGTGTTGAGGCGCAGGACGCTGTGACCCGCCTCCTCCAGCGCGTTGGCCTGCTCGATCACCGGGCCGCGGATCTCGTAACAGACCTCGCTCAACTTGCTCGACTGGCGGAACTCCATGTCGTGGCCCTCCCAGGTCTCACTTGCGTTACTTGGTTTTACCAAGCCTGAGCTTGGAAAGTCCAACTTCTTGTTTAGACTGCGTGCCATGCCACGCCGAAGTTACGACCAGTACTGCGCCGCCGCCCGGGCCCTCGACTCCGTCGGCGACCGCTGGACCCTGCTGATCGTCCGCGAGCTCCTGGCGGGTCCGCGACGCTACACCGACCTGCACGCCGACCTGCCCGGGGTGAGCACGGACGTACTGGCCTCGCGGCTGAAGGACATGGAGCGGGAGGAGCTCGCGACCCGGCGGAAGCTTCCGGCTCCCGCCTCGGCATTCGTCTATGAACTCACCCGGCGCGGACGGGAGTTGCTGCCCGTCCTGACCGCCCTGGCCGAGTGGGGCGCGCCCGCGCTGGCCGAGCGGCGGCCGACGGACGCGGTGCGGGCGCACTGGTTCGCCGTACCGCTGGCACGCCGCCTGGAGGGGCTGGTCGAGGGTCTGGTGGAGGTACACCTCGACGAGGGCGTCTTCCATGTACGGATCGGGGGCGGCGAGCCCCTGTACGGCGACGGACCCGCACCCGGGGCTCCCGATGCCGTACTGACCATGAGTCCCGGCGATTGTCTGGCCGTCGCGGGAGGCGAACTCCCGGCCGAGAAGTTCCTGTTGACTTCGCGTGCGCACGAACACGCAGACTCCGACGCGTAGCCGACAGGGCGACGCGACGGAGGGGTACGGAATGAAGCAGCGAGTGATCGGCGGAGCGGGCAAGGTCAGCGGGCTCTGCCTGGGAGCGATGGGGTTCGGGACCTGGGTGGACGAGAAGACCTCGTTCGCCGTTCTGGACCGCTTCCTGGAGGCCGGCGGCACCTTCATCGACACGGCGGACTGCTACGCGTTCTGGGCGGACGGCGGCAAAGGGCCCGAGAGCGAACTACTGCTCGGGCGCTGGCTGGCGAGCCGCGGGGTGCGCGATCAGGTCGTACTGTCCACGAAGGTCGGCGGACTCCCGACCGGGCCCCTGGACGCATGGCCGGGGAACGCGGAAGGACTCTCCGCGCCGGTGATCCGCAGGCAGGCCGAGGCGAGTCTGCGGAACCTGGGCACCGACCGCATCGACCTGTACTACGCGCACCTGGAGGACCGGGGCACGCCGGTGGAGGAAACGATGGGCGCCTTCGGGGAGTTGGTCGACGCGGGGAAGGTACGGGCACTGGGCTGCAGCAATCTGGCCACCTGGCGGATCGAGAAGTCCCAGGCGGCGGCGAGGGAGCTCGGGGCGACGCCGTACAGCGCGGTCCAGCAGCGGCTGACCTATCTGCGGCCGCGGCCGGGGGCCGACGGCGGTGTCAATCCGTTCGCCACCGATGAGCTGCTCGACTACGTACGCACCGAGCCGGAACTGACGCTGCTCGCCTACTCACCACAGCTCGGCGGCGCGTACTCCAATCCGGCGAAGCCGGTCCCCGCCGAGTACGACCACCCGGACTCGGATGACCGTATCGCCGTGCTGCGCGAAGTGGCCGGTGAGCTGGGCGCGACGGTGAATCAGGTGGTGATGGCGTGGCTGATGCGCGGCGATCCGGCGGTGCTTCCGGTGGTCGGGGCGAGCAGTGTCGGACAGCTGGACGAGAGTCTCGGCGCGCTCGAACTCCAGCTGGGGGATGCGGTGTTCGAACGGTTGGGTTGCTCAGGAAACGCGTGACGGATACCACGTGCAGATGGTGGTTAACTGTCAGTGGCAGGCCGTAACCTTGTTCTATGCCCACCAACCCTTCCGCCTCCGAGGCGAACGACGCCATCAGGCGGTTCGTCGACGCACAGTCGGCGGACAGCGAATGGCCGGCAGAGGACTATGAAGTCCTGCTGGTCGAGTGGGCGGCGGCGATCCGTGCGAGCGGTATCGAGCCCGCCGCCTAGTCCGTCCCCGGCAGTGGATCCTGCGTCACCTCATGACGCCGCGTCCTGATCTCCGGACCCGCCCCCGGATGCATCTTCGCATCGCACGCAGGACCGAGTCCGGTCCTGCGTGAAGCCTTTCCCTTCAGCGGGCGTCCGCACATGCGGCACCGCACCGGGCGGCGTACGCCCTCCGGCGCGGAATCGGGCAGAAGTTCCGTTTCCTGGGTCACCCGGTCAGTGTGACCGAACGGATGCCGTCCAGCATCAGGGACAGATAGCGGCCGACCTGCTGCGGCGTCCCCGTCCCCAGCTCGGTCGCGGTGGCCACCGCATGGGTGAGCCGCAGAAGCTCGGTGGGCTCCAGGTCGGCCCGTACGGCACCCGCCTTCTGCGCGGCGGCGAGGAGATCCGACGCCGCACCCTTGAGACGGCCGCTGCAGACCGAGATCACCGGTGAGCTGCCATCGGTCATCACCTCGCCCAGCAGCGTCTTGAGGCCGCTGAGCCGGATCATCTGCTCGGCCAGGAGCTGGAGCCACTCGGTCAGCAGTTCGCCCGGGGGCCTGTCGGACACGGCGAATTCCAGTGCCCGGTCGGTGAGTTCGTCGATGCTTTCGAGGTAGACCGCTTCGAGAAGGTCGCGCCGGGTCGGGAAGTGCCGGTACAGCGTGCCGGATCCGACGCCCGCGCGCTTGGCGATGTCGTCGAGCGAGGCGTCCGCACCGCGCTCGGCGAAGGCGACCGCGGCCACCTCCAGGAGGCGGTCGTAGTTGCGGCGCGCATCGGCGCGCATCGGCTTGGGCATCGGCGAACTCCTCCTCGTCCTGACACTCCTTGCGAAGCGGGGACCGTCTCCGTATCTTGGCGAGTACTAAACGGAGACAGTCCCCGCTTTCCTCGCGGGCAGTAAGTACTGCCCTCACACCGGGAGTTGAAGATGGCCACCTCGTCCGTCGCCTCACCACCGCAGACATCCGAAGGACCCCTGCAGCGGCCCGGAGTCGTCCTCGCCGTCATCGTCACCGCCTATCTCATGGTCGGCGTCGATTCGACTGTGGTCAATGTAGCGCTGCCCGACATCCAGCAGGACCTCCGCTTCAGCCCGTCAGGGCTCTCCTGGGTCCTCAACGCCTACACCCTCGCCTTCGGCGGGTTACTGCTGCTCGGCAGCCGCGTCGGCGACATCGCCGGCCGCCGCCGCACCCTCACCGCCGGCGCCGCGCTCTTCGCCCTCGCGTCCCTCCTCGGCGGCCTCGCCACCGACTCGGCCTGGCTGCTCGCCGCACGCGCCCTGCAGGGCGTCGGCTC
>NZ_JAFLRJ010000639.1 GCF_017315755.1 Streptomyces beijiangensis | reverse complement strand
GGGGCCGGCTGCGGAGGGCTGAGCCAGCGCCTTTTCGGGGGCTCAGCCCTCCGCAGCCGGCCCCCCGCTCCTCAAGCTCCCCCAGACTTCGTCCGGGGGGACCCCCTGGCCGGGCTGGATTCGGCTCTGCTCGGTTCGCCCGCCCGGGGCGGATGTTTCGTCCCACGAGTGCCTCCCCCTCAGTTGCCGAAGAGCTGGCCGAAGTCGGTGCTCGAACCCAGGAACATGTTCGCCACGATCAGGATCAGCGTGGCCGGGACCATCGAGATCAGGGTGACCATCGTGGTCTTGGGGATCGCCTTGGCCGCGCGACGGCGGGAGTTCTGGGCGTCCGTGCGGCGCATGTCGTTGGCGATCTGGATGAGCGTGTCCGCGATGGGGGCACCCAGTTCCTCGCCCTGCTGGAGCGCCGTGACGAACTGGGAGACCTGCTCGGATTCATTGCGGCGGCGCAGTTCGTCGAAGGCCTGGCGGCGGCTGACGCCCATGTCCATCTGGCGCAGGGTGATGCGGAGTTCGTCGGCCCAGGGGCCCGCGTACTTGTCCGACACGCGTTCCAGGGCCTGGCGGAATCCCAGGCCCGCGGAGACCACCACGGCGAGGACGTCCAGGAAGTCCGGGAGCGTGCGCTCGATGACCTCCTTGCGGTGGCGTATCGCCTGCCAGATGGTGGCGTCCGCGGCGAAAGCCCCGTACGCGAGGGCGACGATCGCGAAGATCAGCATGCCGTTGGTGAGGAGCGCGAAGCCCGCGAGGCCGCCGAAGATCCCGAAGACCGCGCGCCGGGCCGCGTAACGGTCGATGGTGAGGCCGCCGGGGTTGCCCGCCATGTCGATTCGGCGGCGCTTCTTCTCGACCTGGCGGGGGCCCATCGTCTTGAGGACCGAGGGCGCGAAGCGCATGCCTGCGCGGTCTATCGCCGCCTCCAGGCCCTTCACGCGGGTGGCGCCGACTTCGAGGGCGATCGCCAGGTCTTCGGGGATCTTGGCCTCGGTGCGGTACATGCGGATGCCCGTGAAGATGCCGGCGAGGGAGAGGCCGAAGAGGGCGGCCAGGAGGAGTCCGGTCATGGTGCGGTTTCGCCCTTCTCTCTTCTCACTTCTCGGATCACTTCTCGGATCACTTCTCAGACTTCGATCTTGCCGAGGCGGCGCATGGCGATGAAGCCGACTACGTAGAGGGCGATGGACACCACGACCGCGATCTGGCCGATGGTCGAGCCGGTCATCCGGGCGAGGCTGCCGGGGGCCATGGAGTTCAGCATGACCATCGCGCCCAGGCCGAGCAGCGGGAGCGTGTACGCGGTGGCGTTGACCTCGGAGAGCATCGTCACCACCTCGCGGCGGGTTTCCTTGCGCTCCTCCAGGGTGGTGGTGAGGTTACGGAGGGATGCGACGACCGTGCCGCCCGCACGGTTGGAGAGCACGAGCGTCGTGACGAGGACGACCAGTTCGCGGGAAGGGAGGCGGTCGGCGAGCTCGGTGAGGGTCTCGTCGATGGAGCGGCCCAGGGCGAGCTGGTTGGCGACGGTGGCCAGCTCCTCGCCTGCGGGGGCTTCGAGTTCGTCGGCTGCCATCGAGAGCGCGGTGCGCAGGGCCAGGCCTGCGGCGGTGGCGTTGGCGAGGATGCGGGAGAGCTCGGGGAGCTGGCTGATGAACGCCTCGATGCGCTTCTGGCGCTGCCAGTTGAGGAAGGTGTTGGCCGCCCACAGGGCGATGAGGGCTGCCACCGGGCCGAAGAAGGGGGCCAGGAAGGTGGAGGCGACAACCCAGAGGGTGCCGGTGGCCAGGAGTGCGTAGACGAAGAACTCGCCGGGGGTGAGGTCGAGGCCGGTGGCGGCGATCCGGTGCTGGATGCGTTTACCGAGGGCGGTGCGGCGGAGGCGGGTGTCCACGGCGGTGAAGTGGCG
>NZ_JAFLRJ010000638.1 GCF_017315755.1 Streptomyces beijiangensis | reverse complement strand
CGCGGGCGGCGAAGAGTCCGACACGCAGTTGTTCGTCGGTGGCCGCGCAACAGCCCAGTACGGCAAGGTGCGTGAAAGGGTCGACGGAGATCACCCGGATCTCGTCGGGCCGCCAGTCGCCGACCGCCCAGAGCGGATCGGGGTCTCCCCACAGGAGTTGGGACCCGACGGGATGGACGGTACGGCCCTCATGGGCCTCGCCGATCGTCCCGGCCGTCACTGCGCCCGTGGCGGACGTGCCGAAGTGCGCGGCGATACTGCTCCACCCCACCAACCACCGCATCGCGCCGCCTCCACAGGCTGTGGACAACCAGTCGGGCACCATGCTGCCACGACAACGGCGTACAGGAGTGGCTACGGGGAGCGCGCGCCAAAAAGCGAATGCGCCCCCGGTACATGCCAATTGGCTGCCGGAGGGGCACCGGGCGAGGGTCGGTATCCGGCCAATCTGTCCGTACGGCGACGGGCACCTGCCCCCGCAGTCCGGGAGGCG
>NZ_JAFLRJ010000637.1 GCF_017315755.1 Streptomyces beijiangensis | reverse complement strand
CGAACGGGTTCGACATCGCCTCGGGTGTCCCGCAGATCGACGCCCTGCTGTCCCGGGGCGGTATGGACAGCATGCTTTTGACACTCTGGCTCATCATCGGGGCGGTCACCTTCGGCGCGCTCCTGGAGGAGTTCGGCCTCATCGCCCGGCTGGTCGATCCGCTGATCCACTCGGCCAAGAGCACGGGAAGGCTCTTCGTCACCGTGTTCGCCTGTGCCTTCGGGCTGAACATCGTCGCGGGTGACCAGTACATCGCTCTCGTACTGCCCTCGCGGGTGTTCCGGCTGGAGTTCGAGAGGCGACAGCTCGCACCGACCAACCTGTCCCGGCTCGCCGCCGACAGCGGCACGGTCACGTCTGCGCTCGTTCCGTGGAACTCCTGCGGGGCGTTCATGGGCGCCGTGCTCGGCGTACCCACGCTGTCGTACGTGCCGTACGCGATCTTCAACTACGCCAGCCCCATTCTGAGCGTCATCTACGGCATCACCGGCTTCAAGATCGAAAAGCTCGCACCGGATGAGGCCGAGGCAGGCGCCCCCGCCGGTCGGTAGCGGAAGCGGACCGAAGCCTTAGGCTTCGACTCGCCACCGGCCCCGATCCCAGGAGCGCACACCGTGTTCGACCCCGCACCGGAGTACCCGTACCCCGAGAGCCACCGACCGGACGAGGCGCCCGCACCGCACGCGCTGCTCGCTCCCGTGATCGGCCTCATCGGAACCTGGCGCGGCCGGGGGCAGGGCGAATACCCCACGATCGACGGGGAGTTCACGTACGCGCAGGAGGTCACCTTCGCGCACGACGGTCGCCCCTTCCTCCGCTACGAGGCCCGCGCCTGGCTGCTCGACGCCGACGGTGCTCCGCTGCGCCCGTCGGCCAGGGAGAGCGGCTGGTGGCGGCTTCAGCCCGACGGGCGGGTGGAGGCTCTGATCACCCAGCCCACCGGCATCGCGGAGATTCTGGTCGGCACGGCCGACGGCAACTCGGTCGATCTGTCCACGCACGAGGTCGCCCTCACGCCCACCGCCAAGGACGTCAACGCCACGCGCCGCCGCTACTCCCTCGCCGACGACGGCACGCTCGCGTTCGCCCACGACCTCGAGGCGGTCGGACAGCCCTTGCAGCACCATCTCTCGGCGCAGCTGCGTCGCAGCAAGCAAGAGGGGGAAGTTCTCAGGATTCGCCCCTGAGCCGGTCGCGCTGGAGCTGATGGGCGAGCGTGCGGCGCACCGAGGCCGGTGCGGTGGCCGGGGGCGTCTTCGCGGGGACGTCGAGACCGCGGCTGATCTCGTCGTACGCGGCCTGGTAACCGGCGTCCGTCCGGTCCGGGTGGGCCCTCAGGTCCTCCTCCACGAGGCGCCGCAGTTCGTCCACGTTCTGGGGGGTGAAGCGCTTCTTTCCCCGGGCGAGGGCGTCGACACAGCGCGTGCAGCGGGCGGTGTCGTAGAAGGCCTCGGAGATCTCCTCGGCGAGGCCCCAGAGCCGTCCTTCGAGCCACGGGATGTCGTGCTGGTCGAGTGCGAGGCCCATCGGCGGGAGCGGATCGTCCGACCCGTGCTTCGCCATCTGCTTGGACACGGCGGGCTGGCTCATGCCGGTGAGTCCGGCGATCTTCTCCTGGGTCCAGCCGAGGCCGGCGAACAGTTTGATCATTTCGGTGCGCAGCTTCCGCATGTCCTCGCCGGCGCGGATGACGTCGTTCATGTGCGCGAGCATCCGCCCGGCCTGCGCCTCGGTGAGTGCACCGGGGCTCTGCTGACTTCCCTCTTCGCCTGCCACCACTCGGTTATACACCGCTGACGGGTCCCGGTCATAACCAGGTTGTATAACGCGGTTATGACTGGGACCATCGAGCCATGCCCTTCTTCTCCGCAACTGACGGAACCCTGCTCTCCTACCGTGTGACCGGCGACGGCGTACCGGTCGTCTGCGTCCCCGGAGGTCCTGCTGACTCCGCGTACCTCGGTGACCTCGGCGGCCTGTCCGCGCACCACCGGCTGATCGTGCCGGATCTGCGCGGCACCGGTGCGTCGGCGATCCCCGAGGACACCTCTTCGTACCGCTGTGACCGCCTGGTCGACGACCTGGAGGCGCTGCGCGCACACCTCGGCCTGGACAGGATTCGGCTGCTCGGCCACTCCGCCGGAGCCAATGTCGTGACGCAGTACGCGGCCCGGTTCCCGGAGCGCGTGGACAGGCTCGCCCTGATCACGCCCGGTGTGCGCGCTGTCGGCATCGACATCACCGGCGAGACGCGGCGCGATCTCGCGCTGCTCAGGAAGGGCGAGCCGTGGTTCCCCGAGGCGTACGCCGCCCTGGAGGCCCTCACCGAAGGAAGGGGCGGCGACTGGGAGGCCATCGCCCCCTTCTCCTGGGGCCGTTGGGACGCCGCGGCCCAGGCGCACCACGCGGCGGGACAGCCGGACAACGAGGAGGCCGTCGCGCTCTTCGGGGCCGAGGGCGCCTTCGACCCGGCACGCACGCGTGCTGCGCTCGCGGGCTTCGAGGCGTCCGTCCTGCTGCTCGCCGGGGAGTTCGACCTCAACAGTCCTCCCCGGTCGGTGGCCGAGTTCGCCGGGCTGTTCCCCGACGCGTCGAACGTGGTGCAGCCGGGGGCGGGCCACTACCCCTGGGTCGACGACGCCGACCGGTTCGTGGCGGTCACGGCGGACTTCCTCGGGTGACATGACGGACCCGGGCGCCGGGAGCGGGTGCTCCCGGCGCCCGGGAACAGGTCAGTTCACCTGGAGGGTGACGTCATCCACGACGTACGAGCTCTGCAGAGCCTGGTCCTCCACTCCGTTGAACTTCAGGACGACGGTCTGCCCGGCGAAGCGGGAGACGTCGAACGACTTCTGTACGTACCCGGATGCGGCATCCAGGTTGGAATAGCTCGCCAGCGTCTGGCCGCCCACCGAGACGGTGAAGACGTCATAGGCGACGTTCTCGGTCTCGTCGGTGTCGATGTGCTGATAGAAGGAGAGCCGGTAGGCGGAGCACCCGGACGGAATCGCCAGCGACTGCGAGACGCTGTCCGTGCGGGGGGATCCCCAGCCGTTCAGCCATGCCATGTACGACCCGCTGCGCGGCGATTCACCGGCCTGGTCGNNGAAGCCGCCGTTGACGACCAGTTGGCGCGGCGTGCAGGTCGAGCTGCCGCCGACGGTCAGCGTGTAGGTGGTGCTGTGGCTGACCGTTCCCGATCCGGTGACCGTCAGGGTGTACGTACCCTGCGGGGCGCTCGCGCCCGCCTGCACGGTGAGCGTCGATGAGCTCCCGGACTGTACGGACGTCGGGCTGAGGCTCGCGGTCACATCGCTGGGTGCGCCCGCGACCGACAGCGCGACGGTCTGCGCGGAGCCGCTCACCGTCGCCGTGTTCACCGTACTGGTCACACTGGCGCCCGGGTTGACGCTGCCCGATGCCGGGCTGGTGGAGACGGAGAAGTCCTGCGCGGGAGTGCCGCTGCCGACGGCCTGCTTCCAGAC
>NZ_JAFLRJ010000636.1 GCF_017315755.1 Streptomyces beijiangensis | reverse complement strand
TCGACCAGCTCACCTGGTGGGCGCACGCCCTGCGTGACGCCAAGGCGGTCCGTCCGTACGCAGCCTGACTGCCCATCAGCACACCAGGGGGAACAGAACCATGACGCACACCGCCCCACCAGCGCTCTCACGCCTCGCCGTCTTCGGCCTGCTGCTCGGCATCATCCTGGCGACACTCGACGGAACCATCGTCGGCACCTCGCTCCCCACGATCGTCGGCGACCTGG
>NZ_JAFLRJ010000635.1 GCF_017315755.1 Streptomyces beijiangensis | reverse complement strand
CCACGATCGTCGGCGACCTGGGCGGACTCGACCATCTCTCCTGGGTGCTGACGGCCTACCTCCTCACCGCCGCCGTCTCCACGCCCATCTGGGGAAAGCTCGGCGATCTGTACGGCCGCAAGGGCAGCTACATGGCCTCGATCGTGGTCTTCCTCGTCGGTTCCGTACTCTCCGGACTCGCCCAGGACATGGGGCAGTTGATCACTTTCAGGGCGCTCCAGGGGCTCGGTGCGG
>NZ_JAFLRJ010000634.1 GCF_017315755.1 Streptomyces beijiangensis | reverse complement strand
GCGCTCGCCCTGCCCGGCGGGGCGCCCACTTCGGACGGCGCGTACGTCCGCCTTCCCCGTGGTGTGCTGGGCGCGGCGACGGACGTCACGGTCTCCGCCCGCGTGCAGTGGAGCGGCGACGCCTCGCCCTGGCAGCGGATCTTCGACCTGGGCACCAACACCACCAAGTACCTCTTCGTCACCCCGTCCAACGACAGCGGACTGCTGCGCACCTCCGTGACCACCGGGGGAGGAGGCGCGGAGGCGCAGGTCAACGGCTATGCGAAGCTTCCCGCGGACCAGTGGCGGACCGTCACCGTCACCCTCGACAGCGTGGCCGGCAGGATCACCACCTAT
>NZ_JAFLRJ010000633.1:2985-4180 GCF_017315755.1 Streptomyces beijiangensis | reverse complement strand
AGGCCGCGGTGCGCGGATTCGTAACCCGTGCGCAGCAGTTGCTCGGGCCGGTTGACGAAGGCGACCCGGCGGTGGCCGAGATCTGCCAGGTGGTGGACGCACGCCTCCACCAGTGCGGTGTGGTCGAGCCCCACCCACCAGCCGGTCGCGGGGTCGGCGGTACGGCCGATGGCGACGGAGGGGAAGCCCAGGGCGGTCAGATGGTCCACCCGGTCGTCCTCTAGGCGGATCTCCATCAGGATCGCACCATCGACGCGCCGCTCACCCAGCATCCGCTGGAAGGAACGGTCGCTGTCCACGCCGCTGGGGGACAGCAGTACGTCGTAGTCGTAGGCGGCGGCGGCCTCCACCACGCTGCCGATGAAGTCGAGCTGCATGCCCGTGTAGTGGTTCCCGGCGGGCGGGAAGACCAGGCCGAGCGTGCTGGTGCGTCCGTTGGCCAGGGCGCGGGCACTGGCGCTCGGCCGGTATCCCAGCTCGTCGACGACCTGCTGGATCCTGCGGCGGGTGGCATCCGAGACCGGGCGCTTGCCGCTCAGTGCGTAGGAAACGGTGCTCCGCGAGACTCCGGCCCGCCGGGCGATCTCACCGATGTTCACGGCGACTCCTTGATCGAATGTCGAACCGGTTCGACTTTGTGTCGAACCGGTTCGCGTGAAGTGACGGTAGGAACTGCCCGATCGGCTGTCAACACCCCGGATCGAAATTCGAAACCCGTCGGCAACAGCGGTGAACTACCCGTGCGGGAGGGATTGTTGGCCCACGCTCCCGGTGCTAGCTTCGTCGAACCGGTTCGAGGAGGTGATCCTCCCGGCAATCGGAACCCTCCCCGCCTTCCGACCCCAGCCGCTGCCGCGCATCCATGCGAACCGGTTCGATGTATTCAACTCCGCGCCCCGCCCCAAGGATTGAGGATGCAATCCATGCCCTCCGCTGAAAGATCCGCCCGCCGCCGGGTCCCGGCCGCCGTGGCACTGGCCCTCGGTGCGAGCCTGCTGGCCGCACCCTCCACGCCCGCGCACGCGGCCGACAGCCTGCAGCCCGCCGCCCGCTACACCTTCGACCAGGACGACCTCACCACCGGCGAGATCGCCGACAGTTCGGGAAACGGGCTCGACGCGACCCTGGTGAACGGCGCCACCGCCCAGTCCGTCGCAGGCGCCGACGGAGGCAAGGCGCTCGCCCTGCCCGGCGG
>NZ_JAFLRJ010000633.1:0-2852 GCF_017315755.1 Streptomyces beijiangensis | reverse complement strand
GCCACCGGCGTCAAGACCGCGGATCTGCTGGAGAGTTCGGCCACGGCGGCCGGCTACATCGGCAAGTCGTTCTACGCGGACCCCCTGTTCAAGGGCGCGATCGACGACTTCACCGTGTGGCACGCGGCGCTCAGCGCCGACCAGGTGGCGAGCACGGTCGCGGCCCCGCCCACCTTGACCGCGCTCTCGCAGACGTCCTTCACGCTCCGTACGAGCACCGGGACCGCCCCCTCGCTCCCCGCCGCGGTCCGCTCGTCCTTCTCNNCCGGACGTCCCGACCAACAACCTCATCGAGGGCATGGGCCTGCGCACCGTCTCCACCAAGGCGCAGGACGGCCCGCAGCACCCCGGCGCCGACGCCCTCGACGTCGTCAAGCCGCTCGCCGACTCGACCGACGGCGACGTGTACATCTACATGACCGACATCCACCGCGGATTCCCGTACCAGTGGCCTGGCGACACGCCCGCGGAGAAGATCAAGCTCTACAAGGAGAAGATCGCGGCCCAGGTGGACCAGGTCCTGAAGCTGCCGGAGCAGTACCGGGACAACATCGTCTTCGTGCCGTTCAACGAGCCCGAGGGCAATATGTTCGGCACCGGCGAGTGGAGCTACAACAAGGTCAGCTGGCTCACCGACCCCGACGACTACTTCGCCGCCTGGGACGACGCGTACCGCCTGATCAAGGGCAAGATGCCGACCGCCCGCATCGCAGGCCCCAACACCAGCGTCCTCTACTCCCAGGTCAAGGGCTTCCTCACCCACGCGCTCGCCACCGGCACCCTCCCCGACGTCATCACCTGGCACGAGCTGAGCCACCCCGAGGCGGTGCGCGAGAGCGTCGCGACCTACCGTTCGTGGGAGAAGGACCTGTTCAAGGGGACGGACCGCGAGGGCACCCAACTCCCCGTCAACATCAACGAGTACGCCTTCAACTACCACACCTCCGTACCCGGCCAGATGGTCCAGTGGGTCTCCGCGATCGAGGAGTCCAAGGTGGACGCCGACATCGCGTACTGGAACATCGACGGCAATCTCTCCGACTCCGCGGTGCAGTCCAACCGCGGCAACGGCCAGTGGTGGCTGCTCAATTCGTACGCATCGATGAGCGGGCACACTCTGTCCGTGACCCCGCCGTTCCCCGGCGCGAACTACACCATGCAGGGCGTCGCCACCCTCGACAAGGACAAGCGGCAGGCCCGGCTGCTCTTCGGCGGGTCCACCGGCAACGGCCACATCACCTTCGCGGACGTCCCCAAGAACCTCTTCGGACAGACCGTCCACGCCTGGGTGCGCGAGATCGGCTGGAGCGGGCAGATCGGCGACTCGTCAGGACCGAAGCTGCTCACCGAGAAGAACCTGAAGGTGGGTGACGACGGCACGGTGGTGGTCGACTTCGGCGACGGTACGCTGCCGAAGCTGAAGGAGTCCTCGGCGTACGAGATCGTCCTCAGCCCGGCCGGCCACGCGAAGGCGACACAGACCCCGACCGACAGCTGGCAGGGATCGTACGAGGCGGAGGACGCCGCCCACACCGGCACCGGCTACACCAAGAACGGCCCCGAGGGCTCGACCGGCGACGTGTCGAAGTTCTACACCTCCGGCGGCTACGACGTCGGCGGCCTGCGCACCGGCTCGGACGTCACACTCGACTTCACCGTGGACGTGCCCAAGGACGGCACCTACGACCTGAGCGTGTTCGCCAACTCCCTGAACACCTACGACAAGGTGAAGGACCAGGGCCCGACCAACGTTTTCCTGCGCGTGGACGACGCGGCGAGCAGCGAACAGGAACTGAATCTGCCGCTGGGCTACAAATGGGTGGTCTGGGATCACACCGACACCAAGGTCGTTCTCACCAAGGGCAGGCACACCCTCACGCTCGCCGCGCAGAGCGCCGACGGCACGCGCGCCACGCAGGGTGACGCCATCGTCGACCGTCTCACCCTCACTCTCCCCGGGGCATCGGCGGGCACATGGACGTACGAGGGCGAACTGGCCTGGCTGGGCGACGGGGCACAACCCGTCTACACCCTGCCCGGCGCCGCCCCGGCGAGCGGTTCCGGTGCGGTCCGGCTCTCGAAGGGCGGCACCGCCACCTTCTGGGTCTACTCGCCCGCCGACCGCGAGGCCACCCTCGAGGTCGACACCCTCGGCAGCACGAGCGCCCGCCTCACGGTCAACGGACACGACGTCCTGCACCTGACCAAGAAGAAGAACCGCGTGGCGGTCTCCCTCTCGGGCGGACTCAACAAGGTGACCCTGACCGGGAGTTCATCGGCCACCCTCGTCGACCGCCTCAAGGTCACCCCCACCCAGGACAGGCTTCCGGCGCGTTCGTACGAGGCAGCCGATGCCGAGATCGCAGGCTCCGCGACACTCACGCCCCTCTCCCTGGCCACCGCCGGAACGGCGATCACCGGTATCGGAGGCGACCCCGGCAACACCAACACCGCGACCTTCGCGGTCGCAGCGGACAAGGCCGGCCTCTATGCCCTGCGCATCCGCTACTCCAACCCCGAACAGGCCGAGGCCACCCACTACAACCCGGACCCGCTCGCCCGCCACGCCGACATCACCGTCAACGGCGGTGAGCCGGTCCGCGTCGGCTTCCCGCACACCTTCCACCAGAACAACTTCTGGGAGCTGACGGTCCCCGTCCACCTGGAGAAGGGCCGGAACACGATCGCCTTCGGCTCCGAGGAACTGCCCAACTTCGACGGCACCACCTACGCCTCGGACACCTTCCCCGGCGTACCGCTCCGCTCCCGCTACGCACCGCTGATCGACCGGATCACGGTGGCGCCGTACGCACGAGAGGTGCGCTGACCCGGTGCCGGTGTGCCTCCGCCGC
>NZ_JAFLRJ010000632.1 GCF_017315755.1 Streptomyces beijiangensis | reverse complement strand
GGCCCGCCGGCGAAGGGTGCACGACGGTTCGCAACCGCGACTGATCCCTGTGCGGTGATCGGCGCTGCCTGTTGCCGTCGCGTTCACGGGCAGGTCACGCCCGGTGTCAACCATCCAAGAGGAGCGGGGAGTTCGCCCCGCGGCCTTGCAGATGTGATCGCACCGGGAGACCGCGCCATGTCACGCATACGCCCACGTCCTACGGCCGGACTCGACCGCCGCACCCTGCTCGCCGCGGCCGGGGCGGTGGGAGTCAGCGCCGGCATCGGGGTGGCAATCGGCCCGGGCGGCGCCGAGGGGGCGGCAGCCGAGGCGGCCGGCGCACCTGCCCCCGCCCGCCCCGCGGCAGCCTC
>NZ_JAFLRJ010000064.1 GCF_017315755.1 Streptomyces beijiangensis | reverse complement strand
GCCGACCGCTCGGCCTCTCCCGCCGCGCTCGTCGAGGAGCTGGGGGAGCGGCGGAGGGCCGCCGAGCGGGAGAAGTCGGGGGTGGCCCAGCAGCTGGGACGCCTCGCGGGCCAGGCGCGCGGCGCGGCGGGAGAGGCCGAGCGGTCGGCCGCGGCGACGGCCAAGGCGCAGGAGGCGCTGGAGCGGGCGGCCGAGGAGGCCGAGGTGCTGGCCGAGCGGTTGCTGGTCGCCGAGGAGATGCCGGCGGAGGAGGAGCCCGACACCTCCGTACGGGACCGGCTGGCGGCCGACGGCGCCAACGCGCGGCAGACCGAGATGGAGGCGCGCCTCCAGGCCCGTACGCACGAGGAGCGGGTGAAGGGGCTCGCCGGGCGGGCCGAGGCGCTCGACCGCGGGGCACGGGTCGAGCGCGAGGCGCGCGCCCGGTCCGAGCAGCGGCGGGCGCGGCTGCTCCACGAGGCCGGGGTGGCGCGTGCCGTCGCGGACGGTGCGCGGCAGTTGCTCACGCATGTCGAGGTGTCGTTGGTACGGGCGGATGCCGAGCGGGCCGCGGCCGAGGCGGCCAAGGCGGAGCGTGAGCAGGACCTCGTATCCGAGCGTGGCCAGGGGCGGGACCTCAAGTCGGAGCTCGACAAGCTCACCGATTCGGTTCACCGCGGTGAGGTGCTCGGTGCCGAGAAGCGGATGCGGATCGAGCAGCTGGAGGCCAGGGCGCTGGAAGAGCTGGGTGTGGAACCGGCGGGGCTCGTGGCCGACTACGGCCCGGGGCAGCTGGTGCCGCCCTCGCCCCCGGCGGAGGGGGAGGAGCTGCCGGATGATCCGGAACACCCCAGGAACCAGCCGGTGCCGTTCGTACGGGGTGAGCAGGAGAAGCGGCTGAGGGCGGCCGAACGGGCGTATCAGCAGCTCGGGAAGGTGAATCCGCTGGCGCTCGAAGAGTTCTCGGCGCTGGAGGAGCGGCACAAGTTCCTCTCGGAGCAGCTTGAAGACCTGAAGAAGACCCGGATCGACCTGCTTCAGGTGGTGAAGGAGGTCGACGAGCGTGTCGAGCAGGTCTTCACCGAGGCGTTCAGGGACACGGCGCGGGAGTTCGAAGGGGTGTTCGCGCGACTCTTCCCGGGCGGCGAGGGGCGTCTGGTCCTCACCGATCCCGGCAACATGCTGACCACCGGCGTGGACGTCGAGGCCCGTCCCCCGGGCAAGAAGGTGAAGCGGCTCTCGCTGCTGTCGGGAGGCGAGCGATCCCTGACGGCCGTTGCCATGCTGGTGGCGATCTTCAAGGCCAGGCCGAGCCCGTTCTATGTGATGGACGAGGTCGAGGCGGCCCTCGACGACACCAATCTGCAGCGGCTGATCCGGATCATGGAGGAGCTTCAGGAGAGCTCCCAACTGATCGTCATCACGCACCAGAAGCGGACGATGGAGGTCGCCGACGCGCTCTACGGCGTCTCCATGCAGGGCGACGGCGTCTCCAAGGTCATCAGCCAGCGCCTCCGCTGATTAAGTTCAAGTGTTGAACGCAAGTCGCCTCATCATGCCTAAAAACTCACAGCATGCCGACTATTGACTTCGGAACTTGAAGGCATAGTCTCTGCAGCGTTGCTTTTACCTTCAAGTGGTGGCTGACGGCGAGTTGTGCGCCACTAGAAGGGCTCGTCCCCCCATGCCCGTCACCGTTGTCGGGCCCCAGGAGTCAACGTGACCAGCACAGCGCAGGCACCGTCGTCCGGAGGCGGCTCGGCCGCCCCGGACCACCTCGGCCATGTCATCTTCATCACGGCGGCGGCTGCGATGGGCGGCTTCCTCTTCGGCTACGACAGTTCCGTGATCAACGGCGCGACGGTGGCCATCCAGCACAAGTTCGAACTCAGCGCCGACACTCTCGGCTGGGTCACCGCGATCGCACTGCTCGGCTGTGCCCTCGGCGCGACCATCGCGGGCCGGGTCGCCGACCGGATCGGCCGTATCCGCGTCATGCAGATGGCCGCGGTTCTCTTCGCCGTCAGCGCCGTCGGCTCGGCCCTGCCGTTCGCGGTCTGGGACCTGATGTGCTGGCGTTTCATCGGCGGCATCGGTATCGGCATGGCCTCCGTGATCGGCCCGGCCTACATCGCCGAGGTGGCCCCGCCCGCCTACCGAGGCCGGCTCGCCTCGTTCCAGCAGGCTGCCATCGTCATCGGTATCGCCGTCTCCCAGCTCGTCAACTGGGGCATTCTGAACATGGCCGACGGGGACCAGCGCGGCAAGCTCGGCGGTCTCGAGGCCTGGCAGTGGATGCTCGGCGTCATGGTCGTCCCGGCTGTTCTCTACGGACTGCTGTCCTTCGTGATCCCCGAGTCGCCGCGCTTCCTGGTCTCCGTCGGCCGCGATGTCGAGGCCAAGAAGGTGCTGGCCGAGGTGGAGGGGACCGGCGTCGACTTCGACGCGCGCGTCGCCGAGATCGAGGCGGGCATGGCCGGCGAGCACAAGTCCACGTTCAAGGACCTGCTCGGCAAGGTCGGTTTCCTGCCGATCGTCTGGATCGGTATCGGACTCTCGGTCTTCCAGCAGCTCGTCGGCATCAACGTGATCTTCTACTACTCGAACCAGCTGTGGCAGTCGGTCGGCAAGGACCCGAGCAGCTCGTTCCTGTACTCGTTCGAGACGTCGATCGTGAACATCATCGGTACGGTCATCGCGATGATCTTCGTCGACCGCATCGGCCGCAAGCCGCTCGCCATCATCGGTTCGGCGGGCATGGCGGTCTCGCTGTTCACCTGCGCCTGGGCGTTCTCGTACAAGACCGGTTCCGGTTCGGACGTCTCGCTCCCCAACGGCCAGGGCCTGACGGCGATCATCGCCGCCAACGCCTTCGTGCTCTTCTTCGCCCTCTCCTGGGGTGTGGTGGTCTGGGTCCTGCTCGGCGAGATCTTCCCGAACCGCATCCGAGCCGCCGCGCTCGGTGTCGCCGCAACGGCCCAGTGGCTCGCCAACTTCGCGATCACCAAGACCTTCCCGAGCATGTCGGAGTGGAGCCTGAGCGGCTCGTACATCATCTACGGCGCCTTCGCGACGCTCTCCATCCCCTTCGTTCTGAAGTTCGTGAAGGAGACGAAGGGCAAGACCCTGGAGGAGATGGGCTAACCCCCCGCTGCCCCCTCCTCCTGCGGAAACTGCCCCGGCTCAAGGTCTACTTGAGCCGGGGCAGCACCTTTTCCGCGAAGAGCCGCAGGCTGCTCCAGCCCTCTTCGACGGGCATGCCGCCGCACAGCGGGTGCAGTACGAGATTCTCGGCGCCCCCCTCCGTCGCCAGCGCCACGCACTCGTCGGGGGTGACGATGCGGTAGACGCCCTCGGTGCGCAGCTCCTCCACGGTCCCCGCGCCGGAGCGCACCGCCGAGTGGATGTCCTTCGACTGCCAGGAGGAGTACGTCAGCGCCTCGTGCAGGAAGTGCTTGCCGTACGCCGCCCAGGCGCGGTCCGGGTCCTCGGAGATGTGCAGCAGCGGGATCTCGGCCGTCGGCATCATGCAGAAGCCCTCGGTGCCGTGCTCTGCGAGCTGCTCGTTGTAGTACGCCTCGAGATCCGGCATGTGCGCGCTGGGGAAGAAGGGCAGGCCCAGGCGGGCGGCGCGGCGGGCCGCGGCCTTGGACGAGCCGCCGACGAGGAGGAGCGGGTGCGGCTGGGTGAAGGGGCGCGGGGTGACGCGTACCGTACGGCCGCGGAAGGTGAAGGGCTCGCCCTTCCAGGCCTCCAGGATCGTCTCCAGGAGCTCGTCCTGCAGCTTGCCTCGGCGGCCCCACTCGACGCCCTGCTGCTCGTACTCCTCAGGGCGGTAGCCGATGCCCGCGACCGTGACCAGGCGGCCCGCGCTGAGCAGGTCGAGGACCGCGATCTCCTCGGCCAGGCGGAGCGGGTCGTACAGCGGGCCGATGACCGCGGAGACGGTGACGGCTATGCGCTTGGTCGCGCCGAAGACGGCGCCCGCGAAGGTGAGGGGTGAGGGCAGCCAGTTGTTGGCGGCTCCGTGGTGTTCCTCGGTCTGCAGGGTGTCGACCGCATGGGTGTCCGCGTACGCGGCCATGTCGATGGCGGCGCGATAGCGGGCGGAGAGTGTCTCGGGGGTCGCGTCGGGATCGATCAGGTTGAAGCGGACCACTGTGAAGGCCATGACGGGAAAGTCCCCCTTCGCCGGGTGGGAGTTGGCGAGGGGGGACAGTAGCTGACGCGGCGTCAGACAGCCAGGGGCTCGGGCTCCTGGGCCTCGACCGCGCCCTCGGTGGCGGTGGGCTTCTGCTGGGGGAGCGCCAGGTAGAGCAGGCCGGAGATGACGATGGTCGCCACCCAGCCCAGGCCGTACTCGCCGACCGGGTTGTTGGCGGCGAGCGGTCCGGTGAACCACTGGCTGGTGGTGAAGAGCAGACCGCCCACGAGGCCGACGGCCCAGGCGACGACCGCGGACGGGTTGAAACCGGCCTTGTACCAGTAGGCGCTGGTGCGCGTGGTGTCGAGCAGGGCCTCGCCGTCGTACTCCTTGCGGCTCAGCATGTCCGCGCCGAAGACGCCGACCCAGGCGGAGAACGCCACGGCGAGCAGCGAGAGGAAGGCGATGAAGTTGCCCATGAAGCCGGTGGCGGCCAGCATCAGGATGCCGCCGAAGATCAGCGAGATCGCCGCGTTGATGGAGACCGCCCAGTGGCGCGGGATCTTGAAGCCGAGGGTCTGCGCGGTGAATCCGGCCGAGTACATCGACATCGCGTTGATCAGCAGCATGCCGACCAGGGCGATCAGCAGGTACGGGACGGCGATCCACATCGGCAGCAGGTCGCCGAGGAAGGACACCGGGTCCTGGGCCGTGGCCAGGTCCGGGGTGGAGACCGCCATGACCGCGCCCATCAGGACCATCGGCAGGACGACGATGCCGGCGCCGCCGACGGAGTTGCCGACCATCGCCTTGGCCGATGCGGTGCGCGGCAGGTAGCGGGTGAAGTCGGGGGCGGCGGGGATCCAGCTGACGCCGCCCGCGGCGATGGTGCCGATGCCCGCGACCACCAGGGCCGTCTTGCCGGCGGGCCGGTCGAAGACCGCGGACCAGTCGGTGGTGGCGATGAGATAGCCGAGCACCAGGAGCGAGAAGGCGCCGAAGAAGTAGGTCGCGTATTTGTTGCACTTCTGGACGGCGTTGATGCCCAGGCCCGAGATCGCGAAGGTGACGACCACGAAGAGCAGCAGGGTGACGATGATCAGGAAGTCGTTGCTCTTGATGCCGAAGCAGATGTCGAGCACGGTGAGCAGGGCGTACGCACCGGTCACCGCGTTGATGGTCTCCCAGCCCCAGCGGGCGACCCAGATCAGCGATCCCGGCAGCAGATTGCCGCGCTGGCCGAAGACCGCGCGGGAGAGCGCCATGCCGGGGGCGCCGCCGCGCTTGCCCGCGATGCTGATGAGGCCGACGAGGCCGTAACTGACGATCGGGGCGGCGACCGCCACGATGAGCGCCTGCCAGAAGTTCAGCCCGTTGATGGCCACCAGGCTGGCGCCCATGGTGAGCAGCAGCACACTGATGTTCGCCGCGACCCAGGTGGGGAAGAGGTCACGGACGCGGCCGGTGCGCTCGCTGTCGGGCACGGGCTCGAGGCCGCGTGTCTCGATTGCGCCTTCGATGGCGCCTTCGGTTTCGGCAGTGGTGCTCATGGTGTGGGGGTCCATGCCTCTCGCTCGGCTCGACATTGAGCCGGTGGGGGGTTTTCGCTTTGGACTCTACGCGCGTTGATAGGGTCGGCTCCATCGTAGTTTAATACGTCATATGGCCTAGATCGCCCTTTGTTCTTTGGGGGAAGCTACAAGCGCCCTTGTCCTGGCGGGGCATGGTCGATACTGGTCGGGTTATGGAAATCCTCATCCTTGTTGTAGTCATCGCCCTGGTCGCCGTCGTCGCGATCAGCGGGCTCGTGGTCACCAGCCGCAAGAAGAAGCAGCTGCCCCCGGCCCCGCCCTCCGCGCCGACCATCACCGCCCCTCCCGCCGAACCGCAGGTCGGCGAGGACGCGGCACCCCCACGCGACGAGCCGCGCCGGACGATCGAGGAAGTCGAACTTCCCGTCTCGGCCGACGAGGCCGTCGCGGAGCCCGCCGCCGTCGAGGACCCTGTCGTCGCGGCGCCGCCCGCCCCCGAGATCGAAGTACCCGAGCCGACAGCGGGCCGCCTGGTGCGGCTGCGCGCCCGGCTCGCCCGCTCGCAGAACTCCCTCGGCAAGGGGCTGCTCACGCTCCTGTCCCGGGACAACCTCGACGAGGACACCTGGGAGGAGATCGAGGACACCCTGCTCACCGCGGACGTCGGCGTCGCTCCCACCCAGGAGCTGGTCGAGGCGCTGCGCGAGCGGGTCAGGGTGCTCGGTACCCGTACGCCCGAGGATCTGCGCGCGCTGCTCCGCGAGGAGCTGCTGAAGCTGCTCGGTACGGACTTCGACCGCACCGTCAAGACCGAGGGCGGCGTGGACACCCCCGGTGTCGTCATGGTCGTCGGGGTCAACGGCACCGGCAAGACCACCACCACGGGCAAGCTGGCGCGCGTGCTGGTCGCCGACGGCCGCAGCGTGGTGCTCGGCGCGGCCGACACCTTCCGCGCCGCCGCCGCCGACCAGCTGCAGACCTGGGGCGAGCGGGTCGGTGCGCGTACGGTGCGCGGCCCCGAGGGCGGCGACCCGGCGTCGATCGCCTTCGACGCGGTGAAGGAGGGTATCGCCGAGGGCGCGGACGTCGTACTGATCGACACCGCGGGCCGGCTGCACACCAAGACCGGCCTGATGGACGAGCTGGGCAAGGTCAAGCGGGTCGTGGAGAAGCACGGTCCGCTGGACGAGGTGCTGCTCGTACTGGACGCGACGACCGGCCAGAACGGCCTCGTGCAGGCGCGGGTGTTCGCGGAGGTCGTGAACATCACCGGCATCGTCCTGACGAAGCTGGACGGCACGGCCAAGGGCGGCATCGTGATCGCGGTGCAGCGTGAGCTGGGCGTGCCGGTGAAGCTGGTGGGTCTGGGCGAGGGCGCGGACGACCTGGCTCCGTTCGAGCCGGAGGCGTTCGTGGACGCGCTGATCGGGGACTGAGGTCCCGGGTTGTGGGTCGGCGGACAGCGTCCGCCGCAGCGCACCGAAGCCCGCGAAGCGGTGCGAGGTGCGCGTCAAGAAGGAGAGAGGGGCCCGTCACACGGTGCAGGTGTGGCGGGCCCCTCCCACGTGCGTCAGGAATATGGGCGGTGGCAGATGTACGCCAGGGTGCCCAGGAGCAGGCGGGCCTGCGGGGGACCGGCCGAAGTCTCCAGGGTCGGCGGGCGCAGCCACCTGACCGGGCCGAGGCCGCTCAGGTCCGACGGCGGTGCCGTGATGTGCGCGCCGGGGCCCAGGCCGTGCAGGTCCAGGCCCGCGTCGTCCCAGCCCATGCGGTAGAGCAGCGCGGGGAGCTCCGCCGCGGCGCCTGGCGCCACGAAGAACTGGGCGCGCCCCGTCGGGGTGACCGTCACCGGGCCGAGCGGGAGCCCCATGCGCTCCAGGCGGACCAGGGCACGGCGGGCCGCCGCCTCCGCGATGTCGATGATGTCGAAGCTCCGGCCCACCGCGAGGAGGACCGCCGCGCCAGGCGTTTCCGACCAGGCCTCCGTCACCTCGTCGAGGGTGGCGCCCGCGGGAACCCCCTTGGCGAAGTCCAGGGGGTGGGCGCCCGGGGACGTACACGAAGGGCTTCCGCAGGAGCAGTTGCCCGCTGCGGCCCTCGCTCCCGGTGCCACGTCCCAGCCCCACAGGCCGGTGTATTCCGCCACCGCCGTGCAGTCCGACGCGGTACGGCCCCGGCGCCTCGCGCCGGGCCTGGTCTCTTTGGTGCCCCGGATTCCGCCGATCGTGAAGCCCATGCCCCCTCCAACGGGTGAACGCGCCGGTGGTTACGACGTGGAGCGTACTGGTGACGCTCTGTTGCCAACGGCCCGGATCTGGCGGCGTGGAGTGACGCGTGGGGTGGTGCGGGTCAAGACGCACGCCCCGGCGCACATCGCTCCAACTGCTCCTGATCGTCGTATGTCAAGTGAATCGCGCCTGGCGGCAGGCGAGTTCACTCGGAGGGGTGGCGAATGGTGGCGTTTATGGAATCGCCCTCGCGAGAGGGGTGATCGTAGGATTACTTTCAGTACACGAACCCTGGGGCGCTGTGCACGCGTGGGTATGCCGGAGGCAACTCGGTTTCCTGTTCGAAGGGGTGCAAGCCCCAGACAGAGGCCCCAACTCACGGCATTCTGATAGGGGTTCGGATGTGAACGTGCTCGGGCCGAGGGCCCGGGGCGCAGAGGTATCAGCGGGATGGGGGCATTCCAGTGGGCGGCAGCGGCGAGGGTGGCGAGAGCGGCACACAGGCCGGCAAGCGCCCGAACGAGCAGTTGGGCTCGTGGTTCATGCGCAGCGGCTGGTCCAAGGGCGAGCTGGCGCGCCAGGTGAACCGCCGGGCGCGCCAGATGGGCGCCCACCACATCTCCACCGACACCTCCCGGGTGCGCCGCTGGCTCGACGGCGAGCAGCCGCGCGAGCCGATCCCGCGCATCCTCTCCGAGCTCTTCTCCGAGCGCTTCGGCTCGGTCGTCGCCATCGAGGACATCGGACTGCGCACGGCACACCAGTCGCCCTCGGTGTCCGGGGTCGACATGCCCTGGGCGGGCCCGCAGACCGTCGCCCTGCTCAGCGAGTTCTCCCGCAGCGACCTGATGCTGGCGCGGCGCGGCTTCCTCGGCACCTCACTGGCGCTGGCCGCCGGCCCCGCGCTCATCGAGCCCATGCAGCGCTGGCTGGTGCCCTCGCCCGCCGCCGAGCCCAAGGTCCTGGACGCCCAGGCGCTCTCGCGCCGCCCCTCCCGCCTCTCCAGGCCCGAACTGGACCTCCTGGAGTCCACCACCGCGATGTTCCGCCAGTGGGACGCCCAGTGCGGCGGCGGCCTGCGCCGCAAGGCGGTCGTGGGCCAGCTCCACGAAGTGACCGACCTCCTGCAGGAGCCGCAGCCCGAGGCCACCGCGCAGCGGCTCTTCAAGTGCGCCGCCGAGCTCGCCGAACTGGCCGGCTGGATGAGTTACGACGTCGGGCTGCAGCCCACCGCGCAGAAGTACTTCGTCCTGGCCCTGCACGCCTCCAAGGAGGCCGGCGACAAGCCGCTCGGTTCGTACGTCCTGTCGTCCATGAGCCGCCAGATGATCCACCTCGGCCGCCCCGACGACGCCCTGGAGCTCATCCATCTCGCGCAGTACGGCAGCCGCGACTGCGCGACGCCCCGCACCCAGGCGATGCTGTATGCGATGGAGGCGCGGGCGTACGCCAACATGGGCCAGCCCAGCAAGTGCAAGCGGGCCGTGCGGATGGCCGAGGACACCTTCACCGACGCCGGATTCGACGGCGAGCCCGAGCCCGACTGGATCCGCTTCTTCTCCGACGCCGAGCTCAACGGCGAGAACTCCCACTCCTACCGCGACCTCGCCTATGTCGCGGGCCGCTCCCCGACGTACGCCTCGCTCGCCGAACCGGTGATGGAGAAAGCCGTCGAGCTCTTCGGCAAGGACGACGAGCACCAGCGTTCGTACGCACTGAACCTGATCGGCATGGCCACCGTCCACCTGCTCAAGCGCGAGCCCGAGCAGTCCACGGTCCTCGCGGCCCGCGCCGTGGACATCGCCAGGCGGGTGCGGTCCGAGCGCGTCAACACCCGGCTGCGCAAGACGGTCGACACCGCCGTCCGCGACTTCGGTGACGTACCCGAAGTGATCGATCTGACCGAGCTGATGGCCGTGCAGCTCCCCGAGACCGCGGAAGCGGTCTGAGTACGGTCCCGGTCCCACAGACCCCGGCCGCGGCACTCACCCCGTACAGCCCGACTCGGCTCCCCCACGCCAGGTCAGCGGGTGAGAGCCGCGGCCGGCTTGCGATGTGCGCAGGGTATCGCCGGGCAACCGGACTGATCCGGCAATTCACCGGGGCGTAACACGCCCCGCCTCTTCGTCACTGCGGTGAAACATCGTGCGGCATCGTCCGAAACCGCGCTGCGCAAACCTCAACGTCCATAACCGGCCACCCCTTTTCGCACCTGCTCGCCCGCACAGGCCGTACCAACGACGAGGAGACGCCGATGCCCCCAGGCATCACGACGCTTGCCGCAGACGCCCCAACGCTGTCTTCGGCCAACACCGGATTCATGCTCATCTGCTCCGCCCTGGTGATGGTCATGACACCGGGCCTGGCCTTCTTCTACGGAGGCATGGTCCGGGTCAAGTCCACCCTGAACATGCTGATGATGAGTTTCATCAGCCTCGGGATCGTCACGATCCTCTGGGTGCTCTACGGCTTCAGCCTCGCCTTCGGCGCCAGCAACGGCTTCTTCGGCTGGACCAAGGGCTACTTCGGCCTCAGCGGTATCGGCCTGACCGAGCTCTGGCCCGGATACACCATCCCGGTCTACGTCTTCGCCGTCTTCCAGCTGATGTTCGCGATCATCACACCGGCCCTGATAAGTGGCGCGCTCGCCGACCGCGTCAAGTTCAGCGCCTGGGCGCTGTTCATCGCCCTCTGGGTCTCTGTTGTCTACTTCCCCGTCGCCCACTGGGTCTGGGCCTCCGACGGCTGGCTCTTCAAGAAGGGCGTCATCGACTTCGCCGGCGGTACGGCGGTCCACATCAACGCCGGTGCCGCCGCCCTCGGCGTGATCCTGGTCATCGGCAAGCGCGTCGGGTTCAAGAAGGATCCGATGCGCCCGCACAGCCTCCCGCTGGTGATGCTGGGCGCAGCGCTCCTGTGGTTCGGCTGGTTCGGCTTCAACGCCGGCTCCTGGCTGGGCAACGACGACGGCGTCGGCGCGGTGATGTTCATCAACACCCAGGTCGCCACCGCCGCCGCCATGCTCGCCTGGCTCGGTTACGAGAAGATCCGCCACGGCTCCTTCACCACGCTGGGCGCGGCCTCCGGCGCGGTCGCAGGACTCGTCGCCATCACCCCCTCGGGCGGTGCGGTCTCCCCGCTCGGCGCGATCGCGGTCGGCGCCATCGCCGGTGTGCTCTGCGCCATGGCGGTCAGCCTCAAGTTCCGCTTCGGATTCGACGACTCGCTCGACGTCGTCGGCGTCCACCTCGTCGGCGGTGTCGTCGGCTCCCTGCTGATCGGCTTCTTCGCCACCGGCGGAGTGCAGTCGGACGTCGCGGGTGTCTTCTACGGCGGCGGCTTCCACCAGCTCGGCATCCAGGCCATCGGTGTCGGCTCGGTCCTCGGGTACTCCCTGGTCGTCTCCGCGGTCCTCGCCTTCCTGCTCGACAAGACGATCGGGATGCGGGTCACCGAGGACGTCGAGGTCTCGGGCATCGACCAGACCGAACACGCCGAGACCGCTTACGACTTCAGCGGGGCCGGCGGCGGCGCGGCTCCCCGTACGGCAGCAGTGCCCACGGCCGGTACGGCCGGGCAGACGAAGAAGGTGGACGCATGAAGCTCATCACCGCAGTGGTGAAGCCGCACCGGCTGGACGAGATCAAGGAGGCCCTGCAGGCCTTCGGGGTACAGGGACTCACCGTCACGGAGGCCAGCGGGTACGGCCGTCAGCGCGGGCACACCGAGGTCTACCGCGGCGCCGAGTACACCGTGGACCTCGTACCGAAGATCCGCATCGAGGTGCTCGTCGAGGACGCGGACGCGGAGGAACTCATAGATGTCGTGGTGAAGGCGGCCCGAACCGGCAAGATCGGTGACGGCAAGGTATGGAGCGTGCCGGTCGAGACGGCGGTCCGCGTGCGGACCGGCGAACGCGGCCCGGACGCCCTCTGAGCACACGACAAGAGACGGGAACTGCTGGGTGACGAGCATCGATGCGACGACGGGACAGCCCGATCGTCCGGAACAGCCCGAGGCACCCAGCGGTTACGCGGCGGCCCGGCTGCACCTCCTCAATGAGAAGGCGCAGTCCGGGCCGCCGCGCCGTCTTGCCCTCTCCCGGCTGACCGACGACTGGGTGGAGGCACTCTTCACGCCGGCCGCCGAGGCGGCCGGCGTGCGGGGAGCGGCCCTCGTGGCCGTGGGCGGGTACGGACGCGGGGAGCTCTCGCCGCGCAGCGACCTGGACCTGCTGCTCCTGCACGACGGGAGCGCGGACGCGAGTGCGATCGCCTCACTCGCGGACCGGATCTGGTACCCGGTGTGGGACCTGGGACTCGCACTGGACCACTCCGTACGGACTCCCGGCGAGGCCCGCAAGACCGCGGGCTCCGATCTGAAGGTGCAGCTGGGGCTGCTCGACGCCCGCCATGTGGCCGGCGATCTGGGACTGACCACGGGCCTGCGCACCGCCGTACTCGCGGACTGGCGCAACCAGGCGCCCAAGCGGCTCCCCGAGCTCTACGAACTGTGCACGGAGCGCGCCGAGCGCCAGGGCGAGCTGCAGTTCCTCCTGGAGCCCGATCTGAAGGAGGCGCGCGGCGGGCTGCGCGACGCTACGGCGCTGCGGGCGGTGGCCGCGTCCTGGCTGGCGGACGCACCGCGCGAAGGCCTTGACGGGGCGCGCCGGCGGCTGATGGACGCGCGCGACGCGCTGCATCTGGTGACCGGGCGGGCCACGGACCGGCTCGCCCTGCAGGAACAGGATCAAGTGGCCGCGGAACTGGGCCTGCTGGACGCGGATGTGCTGCTGAGGCAGGTGTACGAGGCCGCGCGCACGGTGTCGTACGCAAGTGATGTGACCTGGCGCGAGGTGAACCGCGTCCTGCGGGCCCGGTCCGCGCGGCCCAGGCTGCGGACGATGCTGGGCGGGAAGCCCCCGGCGGCCGAACGGACCCCGCTCGCCGAGGGTGTGGTGGAGCTGGAGGGCGAGGTCGTGCTCGCGCGCAGCGCCAAGCCCGAGAAGGACCTGGTGCTCCCGCTGCGGGCGGCGGCCGCGGCCGCGCAGGCGGGTCTGCCGATCTCGCTGCATGCCGTACGGCGCCTGGCGGGCGCCGCGAAGCCGCTGCCGGTGCCGTGGCCGGCCGAGGCGCGCGAGCAACTGGTGACGCTGCTCGGGGCGGGGGAGTCGACCATTCCGGTCTGGGAGGCCCTGGAGGCCGAGGGGCTGATCACCCAGCTCCTTCCCGACTGGGAGCGGGTGCGCTGCAGGCCGCAGCGCAATCCCGTACACACCTGGACGGTCGACCGGCATCTGGTCGAGACGGCGGTACGGGCCTCGTCGCTGACCCGTCGGGTGGGCCGGCCCGACCTGCTCCTCGTCGCGGCCCTGCTGCACGACATCGGCAAGGGCTGGCCGGGGGACCACTCGGTGGCCGGGGAAGTCATCGCACGGGACGTGGCGGCGCGGATCGGCTTCGACGCCGGCGAGGTCGCGGTTCTCTCGACGCTGGTACGCCACCATCTGCTGCTGATCGAGACAGCGACCAGGCGGGACCTCGACGACCCGGCGACCGTGCGGTCGGTGGCCGAGCAGGTCGGATCCGTATCGACGCTGGAACTGCTGCACGCCCTGACCGAGGCGGACGCACTGGCGACCGGCCCTGCGGCGTGGTCGGCGTGGCGGGGCTCGCTGGTCGCGGATCTGGTGAAGCGGGTCGGAGCGGTGCTGGCGGGGGACGCCCCTGAGGAGCCGGAACCGGCCGCGCCCAGCGCGGAGCAGGAGCGGCTCGCCATCGAGGCGCTGCGGACAGGCGAGCCGGTGCTGGCGCTGCACACCCAGACGGAGGCCCCGCAGGAGGACGGCCGGCCGGAACCGGTCGGCGTGGAACTGCTGATCGCGCTGCCCGACCAGCCCGGGGTGCTGCCCGCCGTGGCCGGGGTGCTCGCCCTGCACCGGCTGACGGTACGGGCGGCGGACCTGCGGGCCGTGGAACTGCCCGGGGAACTGGGCGTCCCGGGAGACGTGCTGCTGCTGAGCTGGCGGGTGGCGGCGGAGTACGGGTCGCTGCCGCAGGCGGCGCGGCTGCGGGCGGATCTCGTACGGGCGCTGGACGGATCCCTGGACATCAGGGCGAAGCTGGCGGAGCGGGAGGCGGCGTACCCGCGCCGCAGGGGCGTGCAGGCGCCGCCGCCCCGGGTGAAGGTGGCCGCGGCGGGCTCACGTCTTGCGACGGTGATCGAGGTACGGGCCCAGGATGCGCCGGGGCTGCTGCACCGGATCGGGCGGGCGCTGGAG
>NZ_JAFLRJ010000631.1 GCF_017315755.1 Streptomyces beijiangensis | reverse complement strand
GGTGGCTATGGCCAGGTCCTAGTGATTCGCGGCGATGACGACCTTGACGCAGGCCACAGGTTCGTCGCAATGGGTGCTGGAGGCAGCACCCAGGGCGCCGAACGTGTGCCCGGCGTCAAGGTCGTCATCGCCGCGAATCACTGGGACCTGGCGATAGCCACCCACGCCGAGAACTTCCCGGACTGCCAGCATGACTGCGCCGACATCAGCCAGATCGACTTCCGCAGATACCCCAGAACCGACCTGCACTGGGGTTCCCCGGAGTGCACCAACCACACCATCGCCCGTGGCGTCCGCACCGACCTCGACCGCCAGCCCGACCTGTTCGGGGAGGTCCTGCCCGACCAGGCCGCGGTCCGATCTCGCGCCACGATGTGGGACATCCCGCGTTACCTGGAAGCCATGTGGCTCCGGGGCAAGGCAGTCCTCGGCGGTGTCGTCGAGAACGTCGTCGACGTCCGCAACTGGATCCTCTTCGACGCGTGGATCAAAGCCATCAAGGCCATGCGCTACAAGGTCCGCGTCGTCTACCTCAACTCCATGCATGCCACTCCCCGGTTCGGGACGCCGAGGGCTCCGCAGTCCCGTGATCGTGCGTACGTCGTGTACTGGCTGGAGAGCATCGGTCGCGACCCCTTGTGGGAGAAGTGGCTGAGCCCCAAAGCGCACTGTGACCGGCACGGCTGGGTCAAGGCCCGCCAGGCCTTCAAGAACGGCGTGGAGTGGGGCCGCTACCGCGCCCAGTACAACTACGTGTGCCCGACCAGCGGGTGCGGCGAGGTAGTGGAGCCGCCAGTCCTCCCGGCAGCC
>NZ_JAFLRJ010000630.1 GCF_017315755.1 Streptomyces beijiangensis | reverse complement strand
GGCGGCCCCTGGTTCGGGAACCAGCTGATGACGCTCGTCCTGCGCGGCCGTACGGCGGAACTCCGCCTCGACCAGGCACGGAAGAGCGGTACGGGGGCCCGGCTGGACACCGTACTGAAACAGGAGTTGACGCAATCTCCATAATCTTGAACTTGCAAGTACTTATAAGGCTTACCTAATCTAGGTCTCCTCCGGTCGTCCCCCACCGAAGGAGTCCCCACGTCATGTCTTCGCTGACCGAACGCACAGAGAGCGCCCAGCCCTATGCGCTCGCCCTTTTCCGTATCGTCACCGGCCTGCTCTTCGCCTGCCACGGCGCCGCCGC
>NZ_JAFLRJ010000629.1 GCF_017315755.1 Streptomyces beijiangensis | reverse complement strand
CCGCCCCGCGGTCCTCGACGGTGAGTTGGTGTCCGTCGAGGACCGCGGGGCGGGTCACGTCGCAGTACCAGCCCTTGAGCACGCCGTCCGAGGAGCGGACCTCCTTCACGGCGTACCAGCGGTCGCGCCAGTAGTGCTCGGTGAAGACGTCGCCCGGCTCGAACCGTACGAAACCGAAGTCACGGACCCCCGTTCCGGCCCACTCCGCGCGGACGGCGATGTGCGTGCCGTCGTCGGTGAGCAGCTGGGCCGGGTAACCGACCTTGATACGGCCCGCCTTGGTGAGGGTGACCTCAACCGAGCTCGCGGACATGACGTACCTCCGTTGCGCAGATCTCGTATCCGAACCACTTGTTGATCGCCAGCATCGGGCCGTTGCCGGCGTCGTTGCCGGTGTAGGCGTCCGTGTATCCGGCCGCGCGGGCACGGTGCAGGGAGTCGTTCTTGGCCAGCTTCGCCAGACCCCGGCCGCGGTAGGCGCGACGGGTGCCGGTCCCGCCCGACGAGTAGCGGGTCAGGCCGTCGGTCTGGGCGATGCTGAAGGCGGCCACCTCGCCGTCCACCAGTGCGACCGAGGTGAGTGCGTGATCCGCGGTCGGGTGGCGCCAGGTGCTGCGGAGCCAGTCCTCGTAGTCCGAGAGCGAGGTGGGGATGTCGCTCGGCTCGTCGGCGACCGCCTCCGCGTCGGCCTCGAAGAACGGGCGCGGATCGTCGGCGAAGTCCGCCGCGGTTCGCAACTCGACGCCGGGGGGCAGGTCCTGGAGCGGCGGGAGGGCGCCGTTCGCCAGGTCCAGATGGAGGAAGTGGGCCGACCGGCTCGGCCGGTAGCCGCGGCGCTCGGCGAAGGCCAGGTTCGCGGGCCCGTCCAGCACCCAGCTGTAGACGGCGGTGGCGCCCGCGTCGGCGAGATAGGTCTCGGCGGCCCGCACGATGAGGCTGCCCGCGCCCAAGCCCAGGCGCTCGGGGTGGACGTAGGCATTGATGAAGCCCTGGCCCGGCTCGGCCGCGTCGTGCGCGATGCCGACCTGGGCCGTGCCGATCACCTCGCCGTTCAGCTCGGCCACCAGCGGGCGGAAGCGCCGGTCGGGGTGGGCGTTGGCCAGGTCGAAGGCGATCTGTTCGGGGGTGGTCACCATGAACGGGAGGGCGGCCCGTCGGACCCGGACCCATCCCTCGGCGTCGGCCGGGCGGAAGCTACGGATGATCACAGTCATGAGCAGCCACGTTACGCAGGAGGGTGGTGCGGTCGCCTCCTGTTTTCCCCTGGAGGAGAATCAGCGGCGTGACCTTGAGGATCGTTGTGGATACGAATGATGCCGTCGCCCCCTTCGAGCAGGTGCGGGCGCAGATCTCGGACCAGGCCCGCTCCGGGCGGGTCCCGGTGGGGTACAAGCTGCCCACCGTACGAGGGCTGGCCGAGGAGCTGGGGCTGGCGGCCAATACGGTGGCGAAGGCGTACCGGGCGCTGGAGACCGACGGGGTGATCGAGACGCGGGGGCGCAACGGGACGTTTGTCGCGGCGGCGGGGGATGCGGCTGAGCGGGCGGCGGCGTCTGCGGCGCAGGAGTATGCGGAACGGGTTGTGCGACTCGGGCTCAGCCGGCGGGCGGCGGGGACGGCGGTCGAGGAGGCGATCCGGGCGGCGTACGCGAAGTAGGGAGCGGGGCGGGCCGGCGCCCATTCGGGGGCTCCGCCCC
>NZ_JAFLRJ010000628.1 GCF_017315755.1 Streptomyces beijiangensis | reverse complement strand
CTCGTCGATCACCGCGGCGAGCCGCACCCGCGCGGACGCGGCCTGCACTCCCCGGTCGGCGACCGCCACAGCCAGCCACGACGCACTGCGGAGCCCGGACCCTTCGCCCAGTTCGGCCCCGGTACCCGACACCATCAGGAACGCGCCTTCCCCGCGCGCCCGCGCCACCCGCTCCGGAAACGCCAGCGCGGCGACAAGCCCGGCCGCGGCGTCGTCGCCCAGCGCG
>NZ_JAFLRJ010000627.1 GCF_017315755.1 Streptomyces beijiangensis | reverse complement strand
TTGGCCTGGCTGACCTGCTTGAGCCAGAAGCAAGCCACTGACGAGTTCAGTACCTCCAGCAGCTCCAGGTGCCGCTGCTCCGTTGCACCTTCCGGTAGCTTGATCACCGGGGCGGAACGGTTGAACACCTTCCCGCCCCGGTCCAGCACGAAGTGGTTATGCGTGGCGACGAACGCGAATGCGATCGTCAGGGGCGTCCGCAACTTGCTGGGATACAGCTCCTGCCACTCGTGCCACGCCATACCGCGCTCCAACATGGGCACGCCGAACCGCTTGCGCGAGGAGATTGCTGTCCGGTACGGGGCCAGTACTTGCTGCGAGGCCCCGATGTCCTCCCACGGCAGAGTCTCGAAGCCAGCGTCGTACACCCATAGAGCGTCGCACTCGGGCTGGAGAGTGAAGTCACGGACGGCTTCGCCTGTGACTAGAGGGCGAGTCGCGGACACGCCTAGTCGTCTGGCCGCGCCATTACGAGGCAAGAGGTAAAGGTCGTCCTCCCCCGTGACGGAGGCGATCCCGAGCGATTGGGCAACCTCGCCCAACCGTGTCACCCCGGCGTGCTCGACCCGCTCCATCAGCCCGCCTGCCCCGCCCCCGCTAAGAGACCACGGATGTCCCGCGAACCGCCCCCGGTCCGCGTCCTCCACGCT
>NZ_JAFLRJ010000626.1 GCF_017315755.1 Streptomyces beijiangensis | reverse complement strand
CCGCACCGGCCTGGACGCCGAGACGCTGGCCACCGAGGGGCGCGTGGTGGCACTCGCGGCCGGCCATCCGCTGGCGGCCCGGGACCGGGTGACCGTCGCCGACCTGGGCGTGACGGCCGACACCCTGCACGGGTACATCGAGGAGACCCGCAGCAAGGGCCACGACCTGGCCCAACTCCTCACGCTGGTGGGCCTGGGCGGTCTCACGCCCGTACTGCCCGCCTCCGTGGCCGCCC
>NZ_JAFLRJ010000625.1 GCF_017315755.1 Streptomyces beijiangensis | reverse complement strand
GGCCAGCCCGACGTGTCGGGCGCCGCCAACGACGGCAGCCCGCTCCGCTTCACGGTCACCGTCGGCTCGTAACGGCACAGCGGCACGGGGCCCGGCGTGCGCCGGGCCCCGTGCTGCATCACGCCTCCTGCTCGCCCCGCTCCTCCCGCCGCTCGTCGGCCGCGGGTTCGGCGGCCTTCTCCGGAAGGGCGCGGGCGCGCGGCGGGGTGAAGCGGGCGGCCTCGGCGCGCAGCATCGCGTTCAGTGCTGCGAGGGGGTCGATGGGCATGGCGAAACCGTCCTTGGGGCTGGTGCTGTGTGTGGGGGGGTGCTTCCGCTGTCCGAGGGCACGGGCCTCTCAGCAGCGCAGCACCACACAGCACACGGCCCGCAGGGCGGCGGCGCAGGAGGCCGGGCCCGGGAGACGTACGCCTTCGTGTGCGTACGGGACCGGAACCGCGGCCGGCACTCCGACGACCGGCCGCAGCGGGCAGAACGGGCCACGCCGCCCGGGGGCCTGCGCCGGGGCGGCGGCCTCCGCATGCGGTTCGCTCTCGCAGCCGGCGGCGTGGGAGGAGATGGCTTCGGAGGTACGCACCTGATGCCCCGGCTCGGCCGCGGCATCGTGCGCGAGCAGCCCGAGGAACGCCACCATCAGCGCCACCAGGACGGGCCGGACCGCGATCACCATGGAACTGTCGTATCCCGGACCGGGGGCGAGCACACCCCGAAGACCTGCAGGTTCACCCGGATTAGGTCACCGGGACTGTCCGCCCGGGGGCAGGGGTCCGCTACTCGGGTGCGGGATCGAGCACCAGCTCGCGGTCCACGACCGCCTGCGCCACGCTCCGCAGCTTCAGCCGCCGCGACCGTGCATGGCCGCGCAGCACTTCGAAGGCGGTGTCGGGGGCCACCCCCAGCTGTTCGGCGAGCATGCCCTTGGCCTGCTCGATGACGACTCTGTTGGTCAGCGCGGACTTCAGCTGACCGGTGGTCTCCCGGTGCTGCCGCAGCTCGCGGTACTGCGTCAGCAGCAGTACGGCGAGATCTCCCAGATGCTGCGCCGAGTCGACCTCCGACGGCGACAACTCGCGTTCCGCGCACAGCAGTTGCAGTACGGCGACGGGACCGGAGCCCTCGGTGCCGTGCAGCGGCAGCAGCGTGGCGGTGGTGTTGCCCTCCGCCAGGGCGTGCTCCGCGAACTCGGGCCAGCGCTCCACCTGCTCCCGGAGGTCCACATTGACCAGCGCACTGTCCTCGTCGAGGCATTCGGCCCCGGGCCCGCGACCGCCCCCGCTGCCCTCGGCGAGCAGCACGCTCGCCGAGGGCAGCGCCAGCAGGTCGGTGCAGTACTCACTGAGCTGACGCATGAGGTACGGCGCCTGCTCCTCGTCCGCGGCCAGCGCCGCAAGGCCGACAGCGCTGCTCATCCAGCGCTGCGCCTGTACGTGTAACTGCTCCATGCCACGCCAGATTACCTACGACTGCCACTACTTGTTGAGCGCGGCCCAGAACTCCTCGAAGGAGAGCTTCCCGTCACCATTGCCGTCCTTGGCCCTGATGATGGCCTGGGCGACGGTCTCGGTGACGTTGAAGTCACCGAGCTGCGCCATGACGCTCTTGTACTCGGCAGCCGTGATCCGGCCGTCGCCGTCCACGTCGAGCCGCCCGAACGCCGCGCGTGCCTCTTCGATGTCCGCCACTGGGTCCACCCCTTGTTCGATGCCGTGCTTTTTGACGCTGGCCAGATTAACTGCCCGGGTGAACACGCAGTGCGGCGGCCGGCGGCCGGCCTTCGCTCAGGCCGAGGAGAGGGACGAATTCGTGAGTGACTCACTGGCGGGCATTCTGGCAGCGGCGGCGCGCGGCCGGTTCCCGGCGATGGACGGCGCGGTGACGGTGCTCGGGCAGCCGAGCGCCCGGGACGCGGGGGTGCTGGCCTTCACCGCGCACTCGGTGGTCTTCACGGACGAGGATCCGCGGTGGGTACGGAAGGAGCTGGCGGCGGCCAGGAGCGATGCCCTGGCCGCGGCCAGCTCCTT
>NZ_JAFLRJ010000624.1 GCF_017315755.1 Streptomyces beijiangensis | reverse complement strand
GGAGGTCCGGCCGGCGCCTCGACCGGACCTCCGCTCCGCTACTCCTTCGCCCTGCGGCTCAGCCAGTTCCGCCAGGACCTCTGGGGTGGTTCCGCCTCGCCTTTCGGCGGCGGTTGGTGCGGCATGGGCGTATTCCCGTCCGGGTGGGGCGCACTGCCTGTCTCCCGGGCCTCGTCCAGTGCGAGGATCAGGCTCATCCGGTGCCACAGCAGCTCGTCCGGGTTGTCCGCGGCCAGCAGATGCTGCGTCGCTTCCCACGCTCCGGGTGAATGCGGACGGCCCGGTGCGAAGTCGGGCCGGAGTTTGCGCAGATACGCCCGCTCGTAGGGGTCGTCGACGACTTCGGCCAGTTGTACCGGGTCGAGTACGCAGGCCATGACGGCCGCCCGCGCCCAGGCGTCCTCCGTCTGGCGCAGGAGAAGTCCCAGGCGACGGCCGCGCCAGTTGCGGGGACGCCAGTCCTCCCCCGCGTCGATCAGCGCGCGGGAGCTCTTGGGTGTGGTGCCGGTGAGAAGCTCCGGGTCCCTGGAGGCGAAGGCTTTCAGCTCTTCTGCCAGATAGAGCCAGACGACGGCCCGGTACCGGTTCAGATAGAAGCGGACCGGTGTGACATGGCCCGTGCGGGCCAGATTGGTGAACCGTGTCGCGCTGATCCCGATCAGCTCCGCGCCGTCCGCCGTCCCCACGGTGCGTACCCGCTCCCGGAGGGTGTCGGGGAAGCCGTCCTGGCCTCGGAGGCGGTCGATCTCCCCCGGCGCCACACGACGGCGCGCATCTCCTGGCTCCGTCACCGTCCGGATGTGGCCGAGCTGGACCGCGAGATCTAACTCACCGCGCTTCAGCATCAGTTCTTGTGCGGCGCGTGCGGCGGACAGCGGCTTCGCGCCCGCGCCCGTCCCGGCCTTCGTGCGGAGTTGTTCCTTTACGGTCATGTGGTCCTCCCCCGTGAGCGATGAATACTCTCGGTGACGACCGTAGCCCGGCGGGACATATCCCGCCGGGCCTGTGGATAACTCCTCGGCCCGTCGCAGCAGGGCTGCGCCTACTGCCTGGCCGACACCCCCAGATGCTCGCCCACCCGGTTGACCAGGCGTGTCATCTCGTACGCGATCTGGCCGATGTCGGCCTCCGCGCTGCTCAGGACACAGAGGCAGCTGCCGTCCCCGGCCGCGGTGACGAAGAGGACCCCTTCATCGAACTCGACCATCGTCTGCCGCACCTTGCCGGCCCTGAAGTGACGCCCCGACCCCTTGGCGAGGCTGTGCAGACCCGAGGAGACGGCGGCCAGGTGCTCCGCGTCCTCCCGCGCCAGCCCGGTGCTCGCGCCGGTCACCAGCCCGTCGTTCGACAGCACCAGGGCATGCCGTACGTGCTCGACCCGCTTGGTCAGGTCGTCCAGAAGCCAGTCGAGTCCCTTGTCCAGCGCCATGTGCGCGGCCCTCCCCGTTCATTTGTTCCCCGTAACCCACGTTCGCCCCGCCAGCCTTCACCACGGCAGCTCCGCGGGCAAGCGGCGCCACACTGGTTGATGATGTGCGCATGGCACAGAAAATGACCGAGGACCAGTGGCGGGCGTTCGTCTCGGAGTCCACGCGTACCGGAAAACTCTCGACCGTACGGGCCGACGGCAGTCCGCACATCGCCCCCGTCTGGTTTCTGCTGGACGGCGACGATCTCGTCTTCAACACCGCCAAGGAGTCCGTCAAGGGACGCAATCTGACGCGCGACGGGCGCGTGGCGCTCTGCGTGGACGACGACCGGCCCCCTTTCGCGTTCGTCGTCATCCGCGGACAGGCCGAGATCGTCGAGGAGTTGAGCGAGGTCCGTCTCTGGGCGTCACGGATCGCGGCCCGGTACATGGGTGAGGACCGGGCCGAGGAGTTCGGGGCGCGCAACGGCGTGCCGGGTGAGCTCCTCGTGCGGGTACGGATCGAGAAGGTGCTGGCCCAGGCCGCGGTGTCCGACTGATCAGCCGACCGAGTCGAGCAGCCGGGCGGTGTGCATCCGCCCGGCGTACTCGACCAGACGGACCAGGACCTCCTTGCCCGAGTCGCGGTCGCGTGCGTCGCAGAGGACGACGGGGGTTCCTCGGTCGAGGTCGAGGGCGCGGGAGACTTCGTGCGCGCCGTAGGCGCGGGCTCCGGTGAAGCAGTTGACGGCGACGACGAACGGGATGCTCCGGTGCTCGAAGTAGTCGACGGCGGGGAAGCAGTCCTCGAGGCGGCGGGTGTCGGCGAGGACGACGGCCCCCAGGGCCCCTTGGGAGAGTTCGTCCCACAGGAACCAGAAGCGGTCCTGTCCCGGGGTGCCGAAGAGGTACAGGGAGAGACCGGCGCGGATGGTGATGCGGCCGAAGTCCATGGCGACGGTCGTGGTGGTCTTGTGGTCGAGACCGTCGGTGTCGTCGACGGTCTGCCCCGCCTCGCTGAGGAGTTCCTCGGTGCGCAGCGGGCGGATTTCGCTGACGGCGCCGACCAGGGTGGTCTTGCCGACCCCGAAGCCGCCCGCGACAAGGATCTTCAGGGCGAGGGCGGTGTTCTGCCCTCCAGTGGTGTCAGAGCGCTCGAAGCCCATCGATGACCTCTCTCAGGATCTTCTCGTCGGGTAGCTGTGCGGGTGGTACGGGGTGGGCGACGGTGACCTGGCCCGCTTCGAGCAGGTCACCGATCAGGACGCGGACGACGCCGACGGGCAGGTCGGCGCCGGCCGAGAGTTCGGCGACGGACTGGGTTTCGGTCCGGCACAGGGAGAGCAGGGTGCGGTGTTCGGGCCCGAAGAGCGACTCCTCGGAGGCGGCGGGCGCGTTCGCGTCGAGCGTGACGAGCGCGATGAGGTCCAGGAGTACCCCGCTGGGTCCCGACGTCGTACGGCCGCCGGTCATGGCGTAGGGGCGCACCAGCGGACCGGCGTCGGCGTCGTACCAGCGGCTGCCCTGCTGTTCCTGCCCCGGTCCCGGGCCGCTGTCGGCGGTGTCGTGGGTCATGTCAGGCGCGGCGGGGTGCGCAGGTGTTCTCCGACGCGCTTGACGAGGCGGGCCATCTCGTACGCGATGAGCCCGATGTCGGCGGTTACGGAGCTGAGGACGGCCAGGCAGGAGCCGTCGCCGGCGGCTGCGACGAAGAGGAATCCGTCGTCCATCTCGACCAGCGTCTGGCGTACCGCGCCGGCGTGGCAGTTCCGCGCCGGCGCGGTACGCCAGACG
>NZ_JAFLRJ010000623.1 GCF_017315755.1 Streptomyces beijiangensis | reverse complement strand
GCGCCTCCTGCTGGGGCTGGGCAGGCAAGGCGCCGGGGGCGGGCGGACGCGGCACACCGAAGTCGGCGTTGTCGCGACCGCGCTGGACGGGGGCACTGTAGTCGCGGATCTCCGCAGGGGCCGGGGGACGCGGGGCGTCGAAGTCCGGACGCTGGAAGGCGGACGTGGAGGCCGGGTCCTGGTACTGCTGCTCCTGGTACTGGGGCTGCTGGTACTGAGGTGACTGCGGCTGAGGCGACTGAGGCTGCTGGGGCAGTTGCGGCTGCTGAGGCGCCGGGGGCTGCTGACGCTGAGGCGGCTGCGGGCGCACCGGACCGCGGACGTCGGAGCGCTCGTACTGGCCCGTGGACCAGCCGCTGTCCTCCTGCGGGGTCGGCGGCAGAGGTGCGTTGAAGTCCGGACGGGCGAACTCGGCGGTGGAGCCGGGGCCCTGACGGCCGTTGACCGGCCGGTTGCCCATCGGCGGCCTGGCGTGCTGGCCGGTCGAGTCGGCCTCCTCGTGGCCGCGCGG
>NZ_JAFLRJ010000622.1 GCF_017315755.1 Streptomyces beijiangensis | reverse complement strand
GGCGGAGCCCCCGAGGCGGGGGTGGCTCTCGCCTCGGGGTTCCTAATTGACGGAGCGTCAGACACACTGGCGCGATGCGACGCCAACAGCTGCACGCACTCCTCGCGGCATCCGCCGCCACCCTCTGCCTCGGCGGCCTCCTCGCCGCCTGCGGCGGAGCAAGTGGCAGCGGGTACGTCGCGGTCGGCGCTGTCGGTTCCGTCCCCGGCGAGGACCCCACCAAGGCCGTCCCCCCGACGGGGAAAGTCGTCCTCGTACCGCTGGACGGAAACGGGGCACCCTCCGGCACCCCCAAGGGCACCGACAGCCCAGCGGGGAAGCC
>NZ_JAFLRJ010000063.1 GCF_017315755.1 Streptomyces beijiangensis | reverse complement strand
TCGGCGTCCAGGCCGGTGCGGTCGAAGGGCTCGTGGACCAGGGCCACGTCCGCCTCGCCCCGGCGCAGGAGGCGGGGCTGTTCCTGCCAGTGGCAGAGGCGTACGGCGACCGGCACGGCGGCGGCCTCGGACGCGTACCGCGCCAGGATCGGTTCGAGGAGGCCCGCGTCCNNAGGGCGTCCAGGGCGATCCGCGCCTCCGCGAGCAGCACCGTGCCGGCGGGGGTCAGTGCCACGCTGTGGGTGGTCCGCCGGAAGAGGGCGGTGCCCAGATCCGCCTCCAGCTGCCTGATCGCGCGCGACAGTGGTGGCGGGGAGATGCCGAGACGCCCGGCGGCGCGGGCGAAGTTGAGCTCCTCGGCGACGGCGACGAAGTAGCGCAGCGGGCGGGATTCCATCCCACTCCCCCCTCGGATCGGCATTGCCCTCAGGGTAACAAGCGGGAGCGGATCGGTCCTTCAGTTCGGACGCGGGAGGCCGCAGGCTCGGTCATGTCCCGCCCACCCGTTTGGAGTTACTGATGATCGTTGTCACCACACCCACAGGCCAGATCGGCCACGAGGTCCTGACCCGCCTCCTCGCCGCCCCGGAAGCCACCGGGGGAATCCGGGTGATCGCCCGCGACCCGGACCGGCTCTCCCCGCAGGCGCGCGAACACGTGGAGGTCGTACGGGGATCGCACGCCGACCCCGCCGTTCTGAAGGAGGCCTGCGAGGGCGCCGACCGGGTGTTCTGGCTGGTACCGCCGGCGCCCGGGGCCGACAGCGTCGAGGGCCACTTCCGCGCCTTCACCGATCCGCTGCGTGAGGTGATCGCGGACCAGGGGATCAAGGGCATCGAGCGCGTCGTGAGCGTCTCCACCCTCGGCCGGGGCGTGGCGAAGAACGCCGGGCCGATCTCGGCATCCCTCGCCATGGACGAGGGGATCATGGCGACGGGAGTGCACTACCGGGCGCTGTGCCCGCCGGCCCTGATGGAGAACCTGCTGGGCCAGGCCGAGTCCATCCGTACCGCGGGCGTGTTCTCCCTGGCGGCGCAGGAGGACCGCGTCCTGCGCACCTGCTCCACCCGCGACCTCGGCGCCGCGGCGGCCAGGCTGCTCCTTGACACCTCCTGGACCGGACAGGCCGACGTCCCGGCGGTCGGGCCCGACGACCTGGCCCCCGAGGGCATGGCCCGGGTCGTCTCCGAGGTGCTCGGCCGTACGGTGCGCGTACGGCGGTCCACCATCGCCGAGTACCGGGCGACGCTTCTGCGTTACGGGGCGAGCGAGGCCTGGGCGCAGTCGGTGGCTGAGATGACGGAGGCCCTGGACGCACAGGGCTTCTACGGCGCCTCCGCACCGAGCACCCCCGCGACCGCGCCCACGAGCTTCCGGCAGTGGTGCGTGGACGTGCTGCGGCCTGCCTGCCTTACTGGCGAGGGGAGTTGAGTGATCCGCAGGCGCCGCGGCTCAGCTCACCGCCTGCCGCACCAGCTCACCGATCCGCGCCTCCACCTCGGCGTTCATCTCGGTCAGGGCGAACGCGGCCGGCCACATCACACCTTCGTCCAGCTTCGCCTCGTCGCTGAAGCCGAGCGTGGCGTACCGCGCCTTGAACTTCGCCGCGCTCTGGAAGAAGCAGACGATCTTGCCGTCCAGCGCGTACGCGGGCATGCCGTACCAGAGTTTGGGCGCGAGCGCCGGTGCGTTCGCCGTGACGACCGCGTGGACGCGCTCGGCCAGGATCCGGTCGGATCCGTCCAGCTCGGCGATCTTCGCGAGGACGTCCCGCTCGGCCTCCGCCGCCTTGTCCGCGCGCGAACTGCGGCGGGACTCCGCCTTCAGCTCCTTCGCGTGATCCTTCATCGCGGCCCGTTCCTCGGCCGAGAATCCCTCGTGCCTGGCGCTGTCACTGCTGGTCATGGCAGATCTCCCCGTTGAGAATCCGACGTGCGGGTCCTTTTCGTGGGGACAATAGCGCAGCCCAACGCACCGACGAGGCAGGTCAGTTGGTTGCGGGTGTCGGATGCATGGGCGCCAGGTGCTGTACGTCGCGGGCCGTGCCCGTGACCCCGGACAGGAAGCCCTGTGCGCGCGGGGACGCGGTCTCCGTCAGCCAGCTGGGGTCGATGTCGCAGACGGCGACCTTCACCGGGGTGCCGGCGAGCGCCAGCGGCAGCGTGTGGACCACGGTCGAGGGGAAGCTCAGGATCGTGTGGCCGATCGGGCCGCGGCGGGCGATCAGCTCCAGCGGGAGGTCGGGGCGGACGATCTCCAGGCCCGTTTCGGCGTGCAGCCGGTGGAGTTTGTCCGTGGCCTCGCGGCGGTGCGCGAAGTAGCGCGTGGCGTTGTGGGTGCCGGCCAGCGTACGGACCGCCGTGATGTAGCTGTCCACGTCCACCACACCCGTCTCGACCAGCGAGGTGCCCACCAGGTCCGCCGTGCGCGTGATGCGCGGCGGGCCGAAGCGCGATCTGGTCCAGGTGAAATCGTTGTGGGTGGTGCGGAGTTCGGGGGGTGCGCCCTCCAGCGGCATCGAGCTGAAGACCTCGACGCTGCGGCGTGCCGAGGGCGTGAGGCGGCGGCGCGCGGCGGAGGCGGTGGGGGCGAACAGGATGTCGCGGGGGCCCCGGCGGCCCTTGCGGTGCCAGCGCGTGAGGGGCTGCTTGGCGGCGAGCTGGGCCAGGAACTCCATCGTGGCCGTGCCGTCGTCGACGACCACCAGCTCACGTGCGCGAGTGATGGAGAGCAGGAGTTGTACGTACCGCGAGAAAGGATCCCCGATCACGATCCTGCGTGCCTTGCGCAACAGGGGCGTCAGCGAAGCGATCGTGTGGAACGGTGCCGCCGCCCCGCCACGTGCCTCCTCCCAGCGCACCGACAGGCCCTCCTCGCGGGCCAGGTCGGCCATACGGCGGAGCTGGCCGCGCGACATGGGGTCGAGCGGTGAGAGGACGACCACGGTGAGGCTCTCGCCTGTGTCCGTGGTGTTCGTGTGGGCCCACTCCAGGAGATTGAGCAGCTGGACGGGGCTCTCTACGAAGGCGAGCGTGGTGGGGGCGGCAGCTCGGTTCATGAGGTGGATCAGACTCCTGCGGGCTCTCGGTCGGCGCCTTCGGCGACGACGCCTGCGACACGGCGGAGCTTCTTCATGGGGGCGAGCTCCGAGTCGTACACCTTCTTGACGCCGTCACCGAGCGCGTCCTCGATGGTGCGGATGTCGCGGACGAGGCGCTGCAGGCCCTGCGGCTCGACGGAGGCGGCCTGGTCGGAGCCCCACATGGCGCGGTCGAGGGTGATGTGGCGCTCGACGAACGCGGCGCCGAGCGCGACGGCGGCGAGGGTGGTCTGCAGACCGGTCTCGTGGCCGCTGTAGCCGATCGGGACGTTCGGGAACTCCGCCTGGAGGGTGTTGATGACGCGGAGGTTGAGCTCCTCGGCCTTGGCCGGGTAGGTCGAAGTGGCGTGGCAGAGAAGGATGTTGTCCGATCCCAGGACCTCGACCGCGTGGCGGATCTGGCGCGGGGTCGACATGCCGGTCGAGAGGATGACCGTGCGGCCGGTCTCACGGAGCGAGCGCAGCAGCTCGTCGTCCGTGAGGGACGCGGAGGCGACCTTGTGGGCGGGGACGTCGAACTTCTCCAGGAACGCGACGGCCTCGGTGTCCCACGGGGAGGCGAACCAGTCGATGCCGCGCTTGGCGCAGTGGTCGCTGATGGCCCGGTAGTCGGCCTCGTCGAACTCCACGCGGTGGCGGTAGTCGATGTACGTCATCCGGCCCCAGGGGGTGTCGCGCTCGATGTCCCACTGGTCGCGCGGGGTGCAGATCTCGGGCGTGCGCTTCTGGAACTTGACCGCGTCGCAGCCCGCGTCGGCGGCCACGTCGATGAGGGCGAGGGCGTTGTTCAGGTCGCCGTTGTGGTTGATGCCGATCTCGCCCGTGATGTAGACGGGGTGGCCGGGGCCGGCGGTCTTGGTGCCGAGGGTGCGGAGGCGGGTGGTGCTCATGACGGGATTTCCTTACTGGGTGGGGGCGTTGAGGGTGGTGAGGGTGGTGAGGTTCTGGGGCGTGTGAGACGCGTGGGGCGTGTTGAGCGTCGGGCCGAGCAGCCAGGCGGCGATCTCGCGGATCGCCCCCTCGCCGCCGGGGGTGGTCGTCACGGCACGCGCGGCGCCGCGTACGACGTCGTGCGCGTCGGCGACCGCTACCGGCCAGCCGGCGAGGGCGAAGCACGGGAGGTCATTGACGTCGTTGCCGACGTAGAGCACGCGCTCGGGGCTGATCGACTGCTCGTCGCACCACTGCTTGAGCGCGACGTCCTTGCGGTCGATGCCGTGCAGGACGGGGATGCGCAGCTTGCGGGCGCGGGCGGCGACCACCGGGTTCTGCTCGGTGGACAGGATCAGGAGGTGCAGCGGCGTACGGTCGCGGAGGGCCGCGACGCCCAGGCCGTCCCCGCGGTGCACGGCGACCAGTTCGCGGCCCTCGGAGTCGATCAGGACCCGGTCGTCGGTCTGGGTGCCGTCGAAGTCGAGTACCACCGCGTCGATGTCGGCGAGGGTGGGCAGGGCCGCCGTGTCGAAGTGCGGGGCGAGGGCGCGGGCGCGGGCCAGGTCGTGCGGGTCGTCGATCTCCAGGACCCTGGCGGGGTCGGTACGTACAAGATCGGTGCGCCCGAAGAAGCGGTGGCCCGCGGCCCGGAAGCCCGTGACGTCCATGGCGTACGCGGCGCCGGTCTCCAGATAGTCCTGGGGCCGGTCCTGGCGGCGGGGGCGGAAGGCCTTGTCGTGGTTGACGCCGTGGGTTTCTTCCCCTTCGCGCCAGATGAAGCCGTGCGACGGGGCCACTGTCAGCGCGCTGTCGGCACCGTTCTCGGCGACCGCTGCCGCGACACCGTCGATCTCCTCGCTGGTGATGAAGGGGCTCGTCGCCTGCACGAGCAGGACCACGTCCACGCCCTCGTACGTGTCGAGCGCATGGCGCACTGCCGCCTCACTGGTGGCCGTGTCACCGGACAACTCGGCCGGACGGGCGACGACTTCGGCCCCTGCCGCCCGTGCGGCCTCGGCGATCGCCGGGTCGTCCGTGGAGACGACGACGTCGGTGACAAGACGTGCGCCCCGGCAGGCGCGCACGGCGCGGGCGACCAGCGGAATGCCTCCCACGGGGGCGAGGTTCTTGGCGGGTACGCCCTTGGAGCCGCCCCGGGCGGGGATCACGGCCAGGACCTTCTTGGCCGGGACCTTCTCGGCCAGGACCTTCTCGGCCTGGGGCTGGGGGTCGGGCATCACAGTTCTCCCATACGGCGGATGACGGGGGCCACGCGCTGGACGCCGTGGCGGTAGGCACCGCGCGCCGCGTCCCGCATCGCGTCGCGCACGATGCGGCGCAGGCCGGTGGCCTCGGCGGCCGGGACCCCGTCCAGGCGGTAGCGGGCGAGGACGCCGGGGAGGTATCCGGGCGCGGTGGTGAGGGTGTAGTAGGGGGCCAGCGGCGGGAGTTCGGGTTCGCCGACGAGCTGCGCGACCCGCTTCCGTACGGCATCGAAGGCCGTCTCGTACGAACCGTCCGCCGCGACCCCCTGCCGCGCGAGCCACTCCTCGTCGGCCTGCGGCCGCTCTCCCGCGTCGAGGTGCTCCCAGGACGCGAGGCAGCCGGAGCCGAGGAAGTGGTGGTTGCCGAGGGCCTCGCGGACCCCGAGGTCGGTGAGGACGGCGGTGGGGATACGGCGGTGCAGGGACTCCAGCGCGGCCGTGGACGACACCGTGACCAGCAGGTCGGTGCGGTCGAGGACCTCGCCCATGTTTCCGTACACCAGACGGAAGTTGGGCGGCAGATCCATCGCGGCGGCGAGCTTCTGGTACGGCAGCTCCTCCAGGTGCGTGGTGTGCTCGCCCGGCCTGGAGCGGAGCTTGAGCAGCACCTCGCGGTCCGGGTGGAAGCGGGCGTGGTCGACGAGCCTGCGCAGCAGGTAGGCGCGGTCGGCGCGGGACTCGGGGACGGAGGGCTGGGCGGCGAAGACGACCGTCTTCACCGTGTCCCCGGTGTACGGCGCGCCGCCCAGGAAGGGCAGCGCCGCCTCGGTCACGGCGGACGCGTCGGCGCCCACGCCCTCGTACACGGCACGGAAACGCTCCGCGTCGTGGCGGGAGTTGGCGATGACGACGTCCGCGCCGTGGCGCAAGAGCAGTCCGTCGGCGAGCTTCTCGTAGACGACACCGACGTAGCCGGTGACGACGACGGGCCGGCGCTCCATCTCCGTGAGGCCTGAGAGCCCGTGCAGTACGGCCTGCACCGCACCGCCGACGAGGGCGAGGACGACCACGTCGTACGTCTCGCGCTCGACCTCGCGCAGGAACTCGGCGCCGGTCACCTCCCGTACGTCCACAGCCCCGACACCCACGCCGACCTCGGCGAGCTGACGGGCGGTGGGCGTGGCCCTGCCGCGCAGCAGGAACCCGCTGAGGTCGGCCGGGACGGCCGGATCGGCGGAGAGACGGCGGGCGGTGAGCGCACCCCACTTCCAGCGGGTGTCCGAGTCTGCGATCACGGCAACGCGGAGGGGGGAGGAGGAGCTGTTCTTGCTTACTGGCACGACGACGAAACTAGAAAGCCATTCCGTTTAGCGGCCCAACGCGACTGCAACAGCGGGTTAACAGCGCGTCTACTAATGGGGAATCGGCCCCGATGGCGTGCTGGTTAACCATTCCGCCATGTGTCGTTCACCGCACAGCTCCCTGGGCGTCGATGCGAATGCCGGACGAACTCATAGCGTCATGCGGGTGCCCAAGCTCTCCGTGATCCTGCCGTTCCACAATGTGCAGACATACGCCCCAGACACCCTCAGAAGCCTTCATGCGAATGCGCGTGACGACATCGAATTCATTCTCGTCGACGATCACTCGACCGACGGAACGAAGGAGATCCTCGAACGCGCTGAGGCCGAACTGCCGGGCGCTGTCCGCATCAGACGCAATGAGAACGGGGTGTCCGGTGCGCGCAACACCGGAATCGACGCGGCTCGCGGCGAATACCTGACGTTCCTGGACGGCGACGACTGGGTGGCTCCCGGCTATTTCGGGCAATTGCTCCAGTGCATAGAGAACTTGGGCTGCGATTTCGTCCGGACCGACCATGTGCGCTGCACCGGCTCGGAGCGGGTCATCCACCGGGTGCCGTACGGGCCGCGCGGCGTCGTCACCGACCCGCGCGACGTGATACTCCCCGGCGACCGCTCGACCCCCGTCGACTACCCCTACTCCTGGGCCGGCATCTACCACCGCCGGCTGGTGGACGCGGGGCTGCTGCACTTCCCCGAGAACCTGCACACGGCCGAGGACCGGCCCTGGATCTGGCGGCTGCACCGCGAGGCGAAGTCCTTCGCCGTGGCGGATCTGCTGGGGATCTTCTACCGGCGCGGGGTGACGTCGTCGCTCACCCAGATAGGTGACGTACGCCAGCTGGACTTCATCGCCGCCTTCGACCAGGTCATAGCGGAGACTTCGCAGGACCGCGACGCCGCCGCGTACCTGCCGAAGGCGGTACGGACGTACTGCGCGATCATCACCCACCATCTGACCAACATCGAGAAGTTCGAGCCGCGCGTGGCCCGCAAGCTGCGCGCCATGAGCGCGGCCGCCCTGCGGCGCATGCCCCAGGACGTACTGGAGGAAGCGCTCGACTCGATGGACTACGAGCGCGCCGCCCGTCTCCGCCGCCTGCGCCGCCGCCCGGCCGCCATTTCCACGGAGGCCGCCGCATGAGCACCACCCAGATCTTCTGCGCCTCGACGCTGTACGGAGCCGCCACGCTCGCCGCGGCCATCGACGCCGACTGTTTCGCCCCCGCAGGCCGTCGCATCCTGCTGGTCTCCAACAACGCGGGGAACCCGGAGATCGCCCCGGCCGTCGACGCGATGCCGGGCTTCGAGCAGCTGCACCACCGCTTCGATGACGTGCTCTCGTGGAACGAGACCATCGCCCCGCTGCATCCCGGCGGCTGGTCGCCGCGGACCGACGACGTCCCACTGCTCCAGCGCCATCTGCGGCTGCTCTGGAATCTCGGCGACGACGCCGTCGAACTCATCCTGGAGTCCATCCAGGTCAACCCGGCCCTCGCGCTCTCGCAGGTCTTCACCGGCTCCCCGGTGGACGTCTACGCGGACGGGCTGATGAGCTACGGACCGACCCGGTTCAAGATCGACCCACTGGTCGGCACGGCGGTGCGCCGTCTGCTGCACCTGGACCTGGTCCCCGGCCTCAAGCCCCTCCTCCTCACCGAGTTCGGCGTGCGGCCCGAGATCGTGCCGGCCGAGCCCTTCCTCAAGGTGCTCGGCGATCTCGCCGACGCGGCGGGCGAACTGCCCCCGCTGCCAGACTCCCCGGCCCTGTTGCTCGGTCAGTACCTCTCGGCGCTCTCGATCCTCACGCCCGACGAGGAGGAGCAGCTGCATGTACGGATGCTGCGCGGCGCGGTCCGGCGCGGCCACCATCGCATCGTCTTCAAGCCCCACCCCACCGCGCCCGCCCGTTGGTCCCGGTCGCTGGAGGAGGAGGCAGAGAAGCTCGGCGTGGAACTCACCGTCCTCAACCTCCCGGTACTGGCCGAGGTCCTGTACGAACGCGCCCGCCCGGCCCTGGTCGTCGGCTGCTTCTCCACAGCGCTGTTCACCGCCAGCGCCCTCTACGGCCTCGACGTGGCCCGCACCGGAACCGACCTCCTCCTGGAACGTCTCACCCCGTACCAGAACAGCAACCGCATCCCCGTCACCCTCACCGACGCACTCCTCCCCGACATCGAAGCGGAAGAGGCTGCCGAGGCCGAAGCCGACCTCACCGGCCTGGTCGCCGCTGTCGGCTTCGGCATGCAGCCGCAGATCTACCCGGGGCTGCGCGCCGCCGCCACGCGCTACCTCACCGACCACTTCAACGCCCGCACCCAGCCCTACTTCAAGCGCCGCCGGCTCACCTCCCTCGCCCTTCCCGGCGGCCTCCCGACGCGGCTCAACTTCATCCCGCGCAACCGGACCGTGCGCAGCGTCGCGCGGCGCGCGCGCTCGCTCAAGCGGTCTGCGCTGGGGTAGCGGGCTCGGGCTCGGGCTCGGGCTCGGGCCGCACGGAAATCGTTCGCACAGATATTCCGAACACCCTTCGAAGTCAAGGTGTTTGAGCCGTTCGCCATTTCCTGTTCATCTGACATCTCACCGAAGTAAAGTCCGGGCAACCTCCCGGCCTCTAGCGTCACCCGCGTGGTCAAGCTCTCTGTCATCGTGCCGTTCTACAACGTCCAGCATTTCGCCCCTGACACCCTCAGAAGTCTCCGGGCGAATGCGCGGGACGACTTCGAATTCCTTCTCGTCGACGACTGCTCCACCGACGGGACGGGCAGTCTGCTGCAGCGCGCCGCACACGAACTCCCCGGTGCGGTACTCCTGAGACACGAACAGAACGGCGGCCTGGCGACCGCCCGCAACACCGGAATCGACGCGGCCCGCGGCGAATACCTGACATTCCTGGACGGCGACGACTGGCTGGCCCCCGGATACTTCGAGCAACTCCTCGCCACGATTGAGGGGTTGGGGTGTGATTTCGTACGGACCGACCACACGCAGTGCTCGGGCCCGACCCGCACGGTGCACCGCGTCCCGGTCGGAAGGCGCGGCGCCGTGCTGCACCCGCGCGACGCCATCCTCCCCGCCGACCGTTCCACTTCCGTCGACTACGCCTATGCCTGGGCCGGCATCTACCACCGCCGCCTCGCCGACGCCGGACTGCTCCACTTCACCGACGGCCTGCGCACCGCCGAGGACCGGCCCTGGATCTGGCGGCTGCACCGCGAGGCCGAATCCTTCGCCGCGGTAGGCCTGTTGGGCGTCTTCTACCGGCGCGGGGTCGCCACCTCGCTCACCCAGATCGGTGACGTACGCCAGCTCGACTTCATCCGCGCCTTCGACCAGGTGGTGCGCGAGACGGCCGCCGACCGGGACGCGGCGGCGCTGCTCCCGAAGGCGGTACGGACATACTGCGCGATCATCGCCCACCACCTCGGAGCCATCGACCGCTTCGAGGCCCCGGTGGCGCGCAGGCTCAGGTCCCTGGCCGCGGGCGCACTCAAACGGATGCCACAACCCGTACTGGACGAGGCACTCGACTCCATGGACCACCAGCGCGCCGTCCGCCTCCGCCGCCTGCGCCGCCGCCCGGTCGCCGCTTCGGGGGTGGCCGCATGACCACCCAGATCTTCTGCGCCTCGACCCTGTACGGCGCCGCGACGCTCGCCGCCGCCCTGGACGCGGGCTGCTTCGCGCCCGCGTACCGCCGGATCCTGCTGGTCACCAACAACGCTTCCACCCCCGAGATCACTCCGGCCGTCGACGAGATGCCCGGCTTCGAGCAACTACGCCACCACTTCGACGACGTGCTCTCCTGGAACGGGACCATCGCCCCCTTCCACCCGGGCGGCTGGTCACCGCGCCCCGACGACGTACCGCTCTGGGAACGCCATCTGCGCCTCCTGTGGAACCTGGGCACCGACGACATCGAACTGGCCGTGGAATCCCTCCAGGTCAACCCGGCTCTGGCCATCGCGCAGATCTTCACGGGCGTGCCGGTGGACGTCTACGCGGACGGCCTGATGAGCTACGGCCCGACCCGTTCGAAGATCGACCCGCTGGTCGGCACGCGCGTGCGGAGGCTGCTGCACCTGGACCTGGTCCCTGGCCTCAAGCCCCTCCTGCTGACCGAGTTCGGCGTCGGGCCCGAGGTCGTCCCGACGGAGCAGTTCCTGAAAGTCCTCACCCAACTGGCCTGCACAGCACCAGAGTTGCCAAATTCCCCCACCGCACTCCTGCTCGGCCAGTACCTCTCGGCACTCTCGATCCTCACACCCGAGGAAGAGGAGCAGCTGCATGTACGGATGCTGCGCGGCGCGGCCGGCCGCGGCCACCACCGCATCATGTTCAAGCCCCACCCCAGCGCTCCGGCACGCTACAGCCGGGCCCTGGAGGAGGAAGCGGTGAAGCTCGGCGTGGAACTCACCGTCCTCGACCTCCCGGTCCTGGCGGAGGTCCTGTACGAACGCCTGCGCCCTGCGCTGGTGGTCGGGTGCTTCTCCACGGCGCTCTTCACCGCCCGGGAGTTCTACGGCCTGGAGGTGGCCCGCACCGGAACAGACCTCCTCCTGGAGCGGCTCACCCCGTACGAGAACAGCAACCGCATCCCCGTCACCCTCACCGACGCACTCCTCCCCGACCTCGAAGCGGGGCCCACGACGACCGCCCCCGACCTGGAAGCCCTGCTGAAGACGGTCGGCTTCATGATGCAGCCCCAGCTCCACCCCCTCCTGCGCCCCACGGCCGAACGCCACCTGACCGCCCACCCCAGCACCCGCTACGTCAAACGCCGCAGGCTGATGGCGCTCGCCCTGCCCGGCGGGCTCCCCGCACAACTGGCATTCCTGCCACGCAACGCGACGACCCGTCGCATGGTGCGACAGGTGCGTTCGCTGCGCAGGGCACTTCAGTGAACGCACCGCGAAGACCAGCGGAACTCCCGCTCCCAGCCCCCGGGTTCGGCCTGCGCCGTGCCTAGGCTGAAGCCTCCGCAGCCCGAACCACCCGCAAAGGGGAAGCCGTGACGATCGCTGTGCCGCGCCTACGAGGCACCGGCGAACGGCCCCGGACCGCCGAGAAGCTCCCGGTCGCCGCCCCCTCCCCGACCACTCGCCTGCGCGCCCTGGACGGACTGCGGCTGCTCGCCGCGCTGATGGTCGCCGCGTACCACTACGGCGGCCGGGGCGGCGACATCACCAAGGCCTGGGGCACTTCGCCGCGCCATCTCTTCCCCTCGCTCTCCGAGTGGTTCGCGTACGGCTGCCTGGGCGTCCAGATCTTCTTCGTGATCAGCGGCTTCGTGATCTGCATGAGCGGCTGGGGCCGCCCCCTGCGCTCCTTCTTCGCCTCGCGGGTGGCGCGCCTCTACCCGGCGTACTGGGCGGCGATCCTCATCGTCACGCTGGTGTTCGCCCTCCCGTGGGTGGCGTACAAGACAGTCGCGCCGAGCGAGCTCATCGTGAACTTCACGATGCTCCAGCAGCCGATCGGCGTGCACCGCGTCCTGGGCGTCTGCTGGACGCTCTGGGCGGAGCTGCGCTTCTACGTCCTGTTCGCGGTCTGCGTCGTCCTGCCCGGCGCGACCCGCCGCCGCGTGGTGATGTTCTGCGCGGTCTGGACCCTGGCGGCGGCCATCACCTCGGCCGTGAACGAACCCTTCCTCACCACGGTCTTCATGCCGGAGTACGCGTCCTTCTTCATCGGTGGCGTCGGCCTCTACCTCCTGCACCGCGACCGCCGCGACATCACGGCCTGGGGCATCGTCGCCGTCAGCTGGGCGATCGGCCAGCACTACGCGGTCCTCTCCACCTGGCACAAGCCCAACCCGGCGTTCTTCTCCTTCCGCCACACCTCGGTGATCATCGCGATCGTCACGTTCGGATTCGTCATGGTCGGCGCGATCGCACTCGGCCACTTCCACTGGGCGAACTGGCGCTGGCTGACGGTCGCCGGCGCGCTCACGTACCCCTTCTACCTGGTCCACGAACACCTGGGCTGGGTGGTGATCGGCGTCCTGCACCGCAACCTGGGCATCCCGGCGCCCGCGACGTTCGCACTCACGGTCGCCGGGATGCTGCTGCTGGCGTGGCTGCTGAACCGCTACGTGGAGAACCTGCTCACCCCACGCCTGCGCAAGGCGCTCACGCGGGTCCTGTGAGCGGAGCTCGCGCTCAGCGCTTCGACGGGTTCACCCAGCCCTGGAACACGGGCGTCGCGCGGTGGACGTATCCCGGGTAGGAATACGTGCTCTGCAGGATGTCTCCCGTACGAGAGTCGATCCACATCCGCTCGGTCTCCCGGTAGGTGTTGTAGCGCTCCTTGAAGGTAAAGCTGACGACCGTCCCCGTACGCCCCCGGCTGTCCTTCGCCGTGCCCTCCAGCCGGATCCCTGGGAGCTGGGCCAGGACCCGGTAGAGCGCTGCGCGCAGTTGCGGCCTCACGGGTGCCCCCGACAGCAAGGTCGAGACGTTGTCGAACGTGGCGGAGGCTCCCTGCTTACTGGTCAGTCGCGTCTGCAACGCCTTGGTACCGAGGGGAAGGCGGTCGAGTTCGTCCCACGTGACCGGGTGCACGTCACCTCCCCAACTGGCCTGACCATGGGAAGGCTTCTTGGCCCTGAGGAAGTGGCCCTCGCTGTCGAATGCACCGAACCCACTCCGGCTGACGACCGTATCCACCGACACCTCGGGGTTGTTCTTCAATTTGAAGGCCACAGTGGTTTTCCAGTAGGTGCCCTTGTGGAAGGTCCCCGACGCCACCTGGTCCGCAGCCTGGTTGAGGTACGTCGCCGCCTGCGCACTCGCCGACGGCTCGGCGCCTCCGAAGTCCACCACCGGAAGGACGGCCACACCGGTGGCGACCGCGGCCACCACGGCGGCGATCACGAGCCGGCGACGGGGCCGGAGTACCCAGCGGCGCCCGGGGGCCGCCGTCGGCTCGGTGCTGGGCACACTCGCGCGTTCGACAGCAGCCCTGACCGCGGCCCGCGCGCCGGCCACGGCCGCCGCGGACGGAGGAGCCACAGCGCCGGCCGCTGTCAGCATGTGCATCCCCGGCAGATCCAAGTCGAGTTCATCGATGCTCATGCAAGTTCTCCTGTACGGGCAGCCAGCGGGGCGGCATTGAGGGCACCACGGAGCCGGGCGCGGGCCCGGTGCAGCCGGGAGCGGGCGGTGCCCTGTGGCACCCCCACCACGAGCGCGGCCTCCGCAGGAGTGAGCTGCTCCCAGATCACCAACAGGAGCAACTCACGTTCCACAGCGGGCAATTCGGCCAGTGCTTCCCGTATCAGCGGAGCCACGGCCATCGCATCGAGTCGCCGGTCGACGGCCTGCCACGGATCGGCCACAGGCTCGGGGCCAGGGAACCCGGCCGGCTCAGCGCCCCGCCAATGGGCGGCCAGCACATGCCGGGCCACACCGAAGAGCCACGCTCGCGGCGTGCCACGCGCCGGGTCGAAGACGGACCTTCCGCCGAATGCCCGGAGCCACACCTCGGACAGCAGATCATCTGCGGCAGTCGGCGCGCGCCGGGCCAAGTAGCCGTGCAGCGCGGTCGAATGGCGCTCGACAAGCGGTTCGAAGGCCATCGGTTCCCCGACGGACCGGACCAGCAGTCCGGAGTCGTCATCCTCCTGCGCCTCGGGACCACCGGCCGGTGGTTCATGAAACGTCCCCATCACCCCTCCCTCACAGACCGGCTCGGACCGGCCTCACCCCCTACTTGCGGCGCGCGCGCCGGAGCGTTCGGCGGGCACGCGAGGTCGAAGCATCAGCAGTTGTCGGTCGTCGTCCCGTACCAGCCGCCCCAGGTATTGGTGGCGTAGTCGTCGTAGTTGCAGTAGGCGTTCCCGGTCTCGGTAACGACCTTGACCGCCTTTCCTTCAGAATTCTCAAAGAAATCCAGGATGTAGAGCGCTCTGCCGTTTCCGGGCATTTCCTTCCAGCCGCCGGAGCCCGCCCATGAGTGCCAGATGGTTCCGGACGGCGCCACTCCGAAACATTCGTCCGGACCGTACATCCAGTCGACACCCCTGGCCCCGTAGGAATTGAACGTTCCACTGTAGGTGCTACAGCTGAACGAAGCCGCTGATGCGGACGTGGCAGGCACGACCGCCGTACCGAGGGCCGCAAGTGATGCCACAGCCGCGGCGATCGAAATTCGTATGCGAGACACGATGATTTCTCCTTGGTAGGTGAACGTCACGCCGTCTAATTGCCGACGCTCCGGTTCCTGACGCTACGGAGAGATCAACGCGCCTCACAAGCAGCGTTTCAGCTGCCCGTTCCACTCCCCACCCCCCACCGAACGCAGTCGTCACAGCTAGGCAGTGGGCAGCAAATCCCTATACGTCAGGCCATCCGCCCGCCTGTCACGCGGAAGACACCGGAAATTAGATCGCCGTTCCCCAAAGGGCCTCGTAGGCATTTGGCCAGAACTGGCTGAGGTGATTCGAAATCCGCATGCAAAGATCAGCGAGCTAACTCGGCCACCTCCAACGGAGTTGATTTCTCATGCGTAGGACAGCAATGCGTGGCGTGCTCGCCACCGGTGCGGCAGCGGCTCTTCTCTCCCTCGGCGCGGGAACGTCTTCCGCCGGCCAGAGCGCGGTCTATTCGCAGCTGGTCAATGTCAAATCCGGCAAGTGCCTCTCCCTCGCGGGCGGCGGGTCGACCGCGAACAACACTTCGGCGATCCAGTACACCTGTGGCAGCGGCGACGAAATGTACTGGGCGTTCGACAGCAAGGGTCTGCTCAACTTCAAGAACACCGACAAGTGTCTGTCGACCGAAGGTGGCGGCACGGCAAACGGGACTCAAGTACTCCTGTACACCTGCAACAGCAGCGCCGAGCAGGGCTGGACCCTGTACTCCAACGGCCAGCTCGTCAACGCAAAGGCCCAGAGATGCCTGTCCATATCGGGCGGCGGCTCCACCGCGAACAACGCGTCAGCCATCCTGTGGGACTGCTACGCGGACGCCTCCGCCCACCGCGAACAGCAGTGGGCCTGGTAGTCGTTCCACCGGCGCATGGCCGGGCCACCGGCTTCACACCGGTGGACCGGCCATATCCGTCTCGGGCCGGACAGGTCAGACCGGCGTCCCGTACGTCGCCTCGATCCCCCCGACGATCACCCGCAGCCCCTCCTCGAACCGCCGGTCGAAGTCCGCGAAGATCTCCTGCCCGGCCGCCGCCGTCAGCGGGTACTCCGCGAGCCGTCGCGCCCGCTCCCCGATGTCGTACCCCTCGCGCTGCTCGTCCGGCATCGGGCGGACGCCTTGCTCCTCGATGACGTAGCCGATCGTGTACGCGTACGTGGTCATCCCCGCCAGCACCGCCTGGCGCAGCTCGAAGCCGGCCCCGGTCATCATCCGCAGGTGCTGTTCCATCGAGGCCGCGTGGTCGGTGCCGGTGAAGCGGGCGCCGCTGTAGACCTTGGCGCCGTCGCGGTAGCGCAGCAGTGTGGTGCGCAGGCCCGCGTTGTAGGCGACGAGTCCGTCCTGCCAGCGCGTGTACACGCTCAGGTCGAAGTCCGCCGCCAGCCGCCGGTACATCAGCGTCGCCATCTCGTCCAGCAGCCCCTGCTTGTCCTTGAAGTGCCAGTACAGAGCAGGGGCCTTGACGTCCAGCTCCTTGGCGATGGCACGCAGCGACAGGCCGTCGAAGCCCACCTCGTTCAGCAGTCGCAGCGCGGTCTCGGCGACGAGCGCCCGGTCGATTTTCGCAGTACCCACCTTGACAACTTAACAGCGTTAAGCGCATCCTCGCCACCATGGAACTTAACAGCGTTAAGGAACTGGATGTCCTCGTCGTCGGCGCCGGCCCCACCGGCCTCGCCCTCGCCGTCGATCTGGCCCGCCGCGGCGTCCGCACCCTGCTCTTCGAGCAGGCCGACGGGCTCTTCCCTGGCTCCCGCGGCAAGGGCCTCCAGCCGCGCACCCTCGAAGTCCTCGACGACCTCGGCGTCGTCGGGGAGATCCTCGCGGCGGGCGGTCCCGCACCGCGTCAGATGTTCTGGCAGGACGGGGTGCGGCAGGGCGAGAAGGACATGTTCGAGACCGTCGAGGCGACGGAGGCCGAGCCGTACGCCGGGCGGCCGCTGCTCATCCCCCAGTGGCGCACCCAGCAGATCCTGCTGGCCCGGCTGCGCGACCTGGGCGGCGACGTCGCCTTCTCCACGGCCCTCACGTCCTTCACTCAGGACGAGTCCGCCGTCACCGCCACCCTCTCCGACGGCTCCACGGTCCGCGCCTCCTATCTGGTCGCCGCCGACGGCGGCCGCTCCACGGTCCGTACCGCGCTCTCCATCCCGATGACCGGTGAGAACGTCGATCCGTCGTCGATGCTGGTCGCGGACGTCCGCATCCCCGCACTCGACCGCGACAACTGGCACGTCTTCGTCGCGGAGGCGGGCTTCCTCGCCATCTGCCCGCTCCCCCACGTCGACGACTTCCAGCTGGTCGCCCAGTTCCCCGACGGTGAGCGCCCCGACCTCTCGCTGGAGGGCGTACGCCAACTCGTCGCCGCGCGCAGCCACCTGGCCGCCGACGACGTGACCGAGCTCCTCTGGTCCTCCGACTTCCGCCCCCGTACGGGACTCGCCGACCGCTTCCGCGAAGGCCGGGTCTTCCTCGCCGGCGACGCCGCGCACATCCACTCCCCGGCCGGCGGGCAGGGCCTCAACACCAGCATCCAGGACGCCTACAACCTGGGCTGGAAACTGGCCCGGGTCCTGCGGGACGGCGCCCCCGCGGCCCTCCTCGACACGTACGAGGGAGAACGCCGCCCCAACGCCGCCGCCATGCTCAATCTCTCCACCCGCGTCCACCGGGGCGAGCAGAAGCGCGGCGCGGCCACCCAGCAACTGGGCATCGGCTACCGCGAGAGCCCCCTCTCGGCGGGTACCGCAGGCGCCCTGCAGGCAGGAGACCGGGCCCCCGACGGCCCCCTCACCGCCGCCGCCCGCATCTTCGACGCCCTGCGAGGACCCCACTTCACCCTGCTGGCCGTCGCCACGGACGCGGAACTCCCGCCCCTGGACGCCGATTTCGTGCACGTACACCGACTGTCCGAGCCCTATGAGCCGTACGGCAAGGGCCTCTTCCTCGTCCGCCCCGACGGCTACATCGGCTGGGCGGGCGAGGACGCGACCGGCCTGGCCGACTACCTCACACGCTGCTGAGCGAGAGCTTCAGCGCGAAGCCCAGGACCCGATAGGCATTCACGATGCCGACTTCGCATGGCACGTTGCCCGGAAGAACGACGTGATCATGCCCCGGTATCCCGTGTGTCCGGTACGACCCGCGTGCTGGAGGCACCACTCCTCGGGGGACGATGTGCCGTCCTTGGCCCCCGAGGACTCTGCACACGTCGTGCACTCGGCCTCGAAGATGGGCCCGCTCCCCGACAGATCCACGCCGAGCGACCAATCCGCCATCTTCAAAACCGACTTGACCGCCACTTCGCCACTTCCCTTCACCGCTCCACCGCCAGCTCATCCGCCGCGTGCACACGCATCGCGGGCCCCTCGTCGAAGGTCAGCACCACAGCCGGACCACCCGCCGCGAACCGGTCATCACGTACGGCCGTGACCTCAAGCCACCGCCCCCACACCCGCACCAGATCCCCGCACCGCACCCGCAGCGCGATCATGCGGCAGCTCTCGCGGCTACTCATCCCGGACACCGCCCTCAGCCGGAACCAGGCACTCGGCCCACACGACTTTGCCCGGCCCCACGCGCTCAGCCACGTCCCACCGGTCCGCGACCGCCGCAACCAGCTCCATCCCACGCCCGCCCGACGACTCCGCTCCGACCGGCCGCAGCTTCGGCCGCTGATACGCCGAGTCATGGACTTCGATACGCACCCCGCGCTCCATGCGCAGAATGCGGGTCTCGATCTCCCGCACAGGCACAACGCGTGCATGCCGCACGGCATTGGTCAGAAGCTCAGAGAGGGCCAGCGTTGCCGGATCCTCGACCGCCGAGAGACCCCAACCGGCCAGCGCCTTGCGCAATTCGCAGCACGCCCACCCAACACAGTGGGGTGCACTGACCCACCGCAGCACCACCGCGCCGACTTCACCAGCCGCAGACGGATTCTGTTCGTGAACCATCACGCCACCTCCACACCGTGGATCAGACGCGGCCCGATGTCGATCCCATGCGCCGCGAACCGCAGTTCCCGCCGACGCTTCCGGCGCAGCCGCTCTTCTTGACGCTGCTCATACGCCATGAGGTACGGGTGGACGAGTGCGACGTCCTCCCCGCGCAACACAAGGTGACTCGGAACCGGGATCTCACCGGGCAGTTGGCCGGTGAACGCACGCCCGCGATTGACGCCGGTCTGCGCATCGGCTGCCCGGCGTCTGCCCGAAGCGGGGAAGAGGAACCGCAGCAGCCACTCGAAGAGGTGGGCGATAATGTTCGGCATGTCGACGCTCCTTGCAGCGTTGTCCATGCCCCCGGGCCGCGGGCCAGCGGCCGCGGGGGTCATTTCGTGGCAACTGTGCTGACGTGCAAGGGAGATGACTTCCCACCCCTGGGTATCCCCGTGATGGGTACGCTCAGAGCGAGGGCCATGCGGCACACTGTCACCACCAGGCGCAGCGGGGCACACCATGAGCGAATACCAACCGCCGACAGCACTACCGCGCGACTTTCTGAACCGCGAGGACGTGAGGACCGCGATCGCGGCTCACGACTTCGGCACCGTGTTCCGTCTCGCGCGCGCCGAAGCCGGGATCAGCTACTCGAAGATCGCGGCCGAGTGCGAAATCAAGCCGGAACGCGTCGGTGTGCTGGCACGCGGATGCGGCAGCGTCACCACGTTCGAGAAGATCGCCAGGATTGCTGACGCTCTGCACATCCCGGGTCACATGCTCGGTCTCGCTCCCCGTGAATGGGAGTCGGCCCGGCTGACCGATCACGCTCGCACTGCACCTGCACGCACCATGCCCGCCACCCGAGACGGAGAAGACACAGTGCGGCGGAGAGAGTTCTTCATGACATCGGCCGGGGCAGGTCTGGCCGTCAGCCTGCCTGAACTCGCCCGCGTCAAGACCGGCCACCGGATCGGTCCAGCCGTCCCAGGCCAATTGAGGGAACGCACAGCGCGCCTGCGCCGCCTGGACGACATCCTTGGCGGAGGCGACACCTACCGCGTCTACCTCGGCGAATACCAGGCCACCAAGAGCCTCGTCCGAGACGCCAGCTCCACGGAGGAGACCAGGCGCGCGATGTTGTCCGTACTGGCCGAGCAAGCGCAACAGGCGGGATGGGCCGCTTACGACGGTGGCAAGCACTCCGATGCGAGCAGTCTGTACGAGGACAGCTATCGAGCCGCGGCCGATGCCGGAGACACTGCCCTTGCCGGTAACGCCCTCGCCTTTCTCGCCTACCAAAAGGTGAGCGGAGACCGGCAGGCCGGGGTAGAGATCGCCCTCCTATCGTGCCGCACCGCCGGGCCCACCGCTCCAAGTGGCGTGCGTGCTCTGCTCCATGAGCGCCTCGCTTGGGCATACGCCGTCGCGGGATGCGCCCGCGAGACGGAAGCGGCGCTCGCCGCAGCCGAAGCCGCGCTGCGTGAGCATGACGGTGCGCCGCAACCCGACTGGGTTGCGTGGGTCGACCTCGACGAGCTCCAGATCATGACTGGCCGCTGCTGGACCGAGCTGCACCGCCCACTCCGTGCGGTGCCCGTCCTGGATGCAGTACTAGCCAGGTACGACGACACTCACGCCCGCGACAAGAGCTTGTACCTGTCCTGGCTGGCCGACTCCTACCTTTCCGCCGGAGAGATCGAACAGGCGGCGAGCACCGTCGGTCGCGCGCTGGAACTCTCAGCCGGCGTGGCGTCCGTACGTCCACGCCAGCGGCTCGCGCCCACTCTCCGTCAGCTCAGCGTCCACCGTGAACTTCCGGTGGTAGCTGAGATTTTGGACAGGGCCGCAGCCTGACGGGTCAGTGTTCCTGATCCGGTGCGGTGGTCTCCGCCACCCACCGCAGATAGGCGCTCGATCCGGCGACCAGCGGCACCGCCGAGACCTCCGGGTTCTTCCACGGGTGGCGCTCCAGCAAGTGCGCCTCGATCTCTGCATACCGGTCGGCGCGGGCCTTGAACAGGAGTTGCCATTCCTCCCCCGTGCCGAACTCGCCCTGGTGCCAGAAGACCGAGACCACCGGTCCGACGATCTGCGCCCCAGCCGCAAGGCGAGCCGTCACCACCGACCGCGCAAGCTCAACAGCTGTCGCGCGACTCTCTGTTGCCGTGGAAACCTGAAGGAAGTCAGCCATACGCCGAGCCTATCCACGAGCCCACAGCCCCGGCCCGCCGCAGAGCTGATCGCGTCGGACCTGAAGTACGGTTGATGCGCCCCCAGCCCCTCAGCCCGGCTGAACCACCCGCAGCCCGGCCTCCCGAGCAGCGCGCGCCAGGGCCTTGTCGTACGTCACGAACTCCGTGAGCGCTTCTCCCAGCTCAAGAGCCGCGCAGAGATGGATGCTGTCCAGGGAGCCGAGATGCGGATCCTCGACCCACGCCCCGGCCCGGACCAGCAGGTCCAGGTCGACGGTGAGCATGCCCACTCCCGACAGCACCTCCTGAGCCGCCTCCAGTTCGCGGTCCAAGAAGCCCTGCTCGATGGGCAGAGTCCGTTACGCGTTGTGCCTCAGCTTCCGAATGACCCGAGGAACTTCGGTGTAGGCAAGCTCGCAGGAGATCAACTCGCTGCGCTGCTCCCGCGGATGATCGAGCAGGGCCGAAGTCTCTTTCTCCTCGTGGATCAGCTTCACCAGCGCACACGAATCGAGACAGCTCACCGGCCTTCCGCCTCGCGCATCTCCACCGGAGCGTCCCTCAGCGAGGCCCCGTCAGGGCGAGCCAACAGCGGCTGCCAGCGGAGCAGCACATCGGGCGCGGCTGCAGGACGCAGGCGCCCCGCCGCAAGAAGCTCCGCGCGGCGACGTTCCGCGGCGTTCATCGGAACCAGCCATGCCACAGGCCGACCGTGATTGGTCACGGGCACGGGGTGATCAAGACCCGCCATGTCTTCGGCGGTAAGTTTGCCGAGCTCCCGCATGGTCACGGAGTCGATCACATGCCGGCCACCGTCCGATCGTCCGGACCCAGCGGATTCGCCTTCGCCATCTCGCGGAGCTGAATTCTTCGCCATGTCCAGCAGCCTGGCCCTGGGCCCGACGTCATGCCCTGCGCGTGGGACACGTTCCCCCTTACGAGGGACGGCCCCTGCGATTCCCCGGCCGTCCCCCCGTCGCCATCCGCTGGTGCTGTTCGAACGAGGCCGTCTGGCTCGGGGCGGGCGGGCCCGCAACGCGCCAGACGTTCTGGCAGGACGGGGTGCGGCAGGGCGAGCGGCCCGCCGAGCGGCCCGCCCATCATCTTATGGTGGCGGTACCATAACCATATGGCTCTGAAGAAGACGACAGTGATGGTCGAGGAGGAAGACCTCCGGGCCGTCAAAGAGGCAGCTGAGCGGGAGGGCAGGTCCGAGGCCGAGTATTTTCGCGAGGCGTTCCACATCGTGGCCTTGCGGTCCCGCCGGTGGGACGGTGACTGGGACATCCCGACGCTCGATTTCGGCGGACCCGTCTCGGCAGCGGATGTCGATGCGGCCGTGACGGACGCAGTCGCGGAGAAGCCTTGATCGTCATTGGTGACACCTCAGGACTGGTCGCCGCGCTGAATGTGTCCGACCCCGAGCACAAGGCGGCCCGCACGGCGCTGCAGGGAGCGGCAGCAACAGTGGTGTCCCCGCTCGTCTTCATGGAGATCGAGCACATCACGACCAGGAACATCGACCGCCGGACCGCACACACGGTCAACGACTGGCTCCTGGGGCAGGCGAGGACTCTGAGGGTGCTCGTTCCCGAGGTCTCGGTCGACCTGCTGCGCCGGGCACGGGGCGTGCAGGACCGTTACGCGTCGCTGCGACTGGATCTCGCCGATGCGGTGAACGTGGTCCTGGCCGAGGTGTACGAGACCGATTGCGTCTTGACGCTGGACCGCCGCGACTTCCGCGCCGTGCGGCCGCTCACAAGCCACTCGGCGTTCCGATTGCTGCCTGACGAACTCTGAGGAAGGCGATCGATCTCACGCGCTGCTGAGCGAGAGCTTCAGCGCGAACCCGAGGAACAGCACCCCGGCCGCCGTCGTCGCCCCGGCCGAGAGCCGCTTGCGGCGGCGGAAGGCGGCGGACAGGTGCGTGCCGCTGAATATCAGCAGCGTGAGGTAGAGGAAGCTCGCCACCTGCGCGAAGAAGCCCAGCACGACGAAGGAGAGCGCCGGGTAGGCGTAGTGCGGGTCGACAAACTGAACGAAGAAGGAAATGAAGAAGAGGATCGCCTTCGGGTTGAAGAGGCTGATCACCAGCGCCCGGCGGTACGGCCGCTCCATGGCGGGCTCGGCCTCCTCGCCCGCGGCCTCCGCCGCCCGTTCCTTCCGCGCCCGCCACAACGACCAGGCGGCGCGCATCATGCCGACCGCCAGCCAGGTCAGATAACCGGCGCCCGCGAACTTCACGATCCCGAAGAGCAGCGCGTTGGCCTGCAGCAGCGAGGCGACCCCGGCGGCGGACAGCGTCATGAGGACGGTGTCCCCGCAGAAGACACCGGCGGCGGCCCTGTATCCCGTACGGACGCCACGGCGGGCGGCGACGGAGATCACGTACAGGGAATTGGGGCCGGGCAGCAGCACGATCAGCACAAGGCCGGCGAGGTAGGTCGGAAGGTCGATGACGCCAAACATGAGCCGAGTGTCGCACGCAGGTACGACACCCGGCTCCGAGTTTCATCCCGTGGTCAGCGGGGCCGCGTCAACGGGCCCGCGTCAGCAGGTGCGCCCGGCGTACCAGGCGTTGCGGACCTTGCTCCGCGGGCCGAGCCAGCTCGTGCCGGGGGTCACACACGTCTCGTAGTCCCGGGCGTGCACCGCGTCCACCTTGATGACGACGTTCGAACCGTCGCCGGTGCAGTGGTTGTAGAAGGAGTCCTTGGACGTGGCGTAGTACCCGCAGGGCTTGCCGACCGCCGCGGAGGCCGGGGCGGCGGACGCCGCCGCAGACATCCCGAGGACGAGGGTGACGGCTCCGACGAGCGCGGACAGTGAGCGACGGTTTCGCATGGGGCAACTCCTTGTCGAGAATGTGCTGTTCGTGCACACACTCCGTGCACACGAAGAGTGTCCGTTCGACAACTCTCCGTGTGCGTACGAAACCGCCCGTACGAGTGGTGGGGTCCATCCCTTCGAGTGCGCCCGGGTTTGATCTGCGCAAACGCCTCAGAACGCGTCGGTCGGGACGTACGTGCCCCACACCTCGCGCAGCGCGTTGCACACCTCGCCCACCGTCGCCCGTGCCCGCAGCGCGTCCTTCATCGGGTACAGGACGTTGTCCGTGCCCTCCGCCGCCTTCTTCAGCTCCACGAGCGCCGCGTCCACCGCGGGCTGGTCGCGGTCGGCCCGCAGCTTCGCCAGCCGGTCCGCCTGCTGCGCCTCGATCGCGGGGTCGACGCGGAGCGGTTCGTACGGCTCCTCCTCGTCCAGCTTGTAGCGGTTGACGCCGACCACGACCCGCTCGCCGGAGTCCGTCTCCAGGGCGATGCGGTACGCGCTGTGCTCGATCTCCGACTTCTGGAAGCCGCGCTCGATCGCGTCGACCGCGCCGCCCATGTCCTCGACCTTGGTCATCAGCGCGACGGCTGCCGCCTCGACCTCGTCGGTCATCTTCTCGACGACGTACGAACCCGCGAAGGGGTCCACGGTCGCCGTCACATCGGTCTCGTACGCGAGGACCTGCTGCGTACGGAGCGCGAGGCGGGCCGACTTGTCCGTCGGGAGCGCGATCGCCTCGTCGAAGGAGTTCGTGTGGAGCGACTGCGTGCCGCCGAGCACCGCCGCCAGGCCCTGCACCGCGACGCGGACCAGGTTCACCTCGGGCTGCTGGGCGGTCAGCTGGACCCCCGCCGTCTGCGTGTGGAAGCGCAGCATCAGCGACTTGGGGTTCTTCGCGCCGAACTCCTCACGCATCACCTTCGCCCAGATCCTGCGCGCCGCACGGAACTTGGCGACCTCCTCCAGGATCGTCGTACGCGAGACGAAGAAGAAGGAGAGGCGCGGCGCGAAGTCGTCGACGTCCATGCCGGCGGCGATCGCCGTACGCACGTACTCGATGCCGTCGGAGAGCGTGAAGGCGATCTCCTGCGCGGGCGTGGCTCCCGCCTCGGCCATGTGATAGCCGGAGATCGAGATGGTGTTCCACTTCGGGATCTCGGTCCTGCAGTACTTGAAGATGTCCGCGATCAGCCGCAGCGACGGTTTGGGCGGGAAGATGTACGTGCCGCGGGCGATGTACTCCTTCAGCACGTCGTTCTGGATCGTGCCCGTGAGCTGGTCCGCCGGGACGCCCTGCTCCTCGCCGACCAGCTGGTACATCAGCAGCAGCAGCGCGGCGGGCGCGTTGATCGTCATCGACGTCGAGACCTTGTCCAGCGGGATCCCGCCGAAGAGCACGCGCATGTCGTCGACCGAGTCGATGGCGACCCCGACCTTGCCGACCTCGCCGTTCGCGATCGCCGCATCGCTGTCGTGCCCCATCTGGGTCGGCAGGTCGAAGGCGACCGACAGGCCCATGGTGCCGTTGGCGATCAGCTGCTTGTAGCGGGCGTTGGACTCGGTGGCCGTACCGAAACCGGCGTACTGGCGCATGGTCCACGGGCGGCCCGTGTACATCGAGGGATAGACGCCCCGGGTGAAGGGGTACGTGCCGGGCTCGCCCAGCTTCTCCGCGGGGTCCCAGCCCTCCTGGGACTCCGGTCCGTACACCGGCTCGATCGGCAGTCCCGACTCTGTCTCGCGCGCCATCTGCTGTGCCTCTCCCGCTGGAGCTACTAGTTGGTACGTCCCTGCCCTCGCGACGGACTGTAGCGGCGGGCGTGCGGCGGGTGGAGAGCCGCACGCTGGGACCTTGCTCACAGAGACTCCTTACCCGAATCGTGTCCTGGCTTTCGCAACCGCGCTCAGCGGGAATCAGTCCATGGGGACACCAAGGACAACAGGGGACAGCAGGGGGCTCAGATGCAGAGGAACCGGATACGCAGAGGACTCGCGGCGGCGGCGGTCGTCGCGATGGCGGCAGGCTGTACGGCGCAGGCGGCCACGGGAACACCGGAGGCGAAGCCGTCGGCAGGGAGCGGCGGCAGTACGACACCGACACCCGAGCCCACTCCGACACCGTCCGCGACCGGGACCGGGACCACGACCGCCACCCCGGCCCCGTCGCAGACCGAGACCCAGCCCCCCAAGCCCAAGCCCGAGCCCAAGGTGCTGATGGCGCGCGGCGACAAGGGCTCGCAGGTCCGTGAGCTGCAGGCCAGGCTGCGGCAGATCGCCTGGTTCGACGGCGTCCCGACCGGGACGTACGGCGCCGCGACCAGCACCGCCGTCCAGGGCTTCCAGGGCAAGCGCGGTCTGGCCGTCACGGGGGCGACGGACACCGTGACCTGGCAGAAGCTGCTCGCGATGACCACCAGGCCGACGGCCGACGAGCTGAACGGGACCGTCTCGGCCCACCCGGCGGGCAAGCTCGACGCGCGCTGTCTGCACGGCCGGGTCCTGTGCATCAGCAAGACCAGCCGGTCCCTTTCCTGGGTCAACGACGGCAAGGTGCTCGCGACGATGGACGTGCGCTTCGGCTCGCAGTACACGCCGACCCGCGAGGGCACCTTCAGCGTCGACTTCAAGAGCCGCAACCACGTCTCGACGATCTTCCACACGGCCATGCCGTACGCGATGTTCTTCAGCGGCGGCCAGGCCGTGCACTACTCGGCGGACTTCGCGGCCCGCGGCTACAACGGAGCCTCGCACGGCTGCGTGAACGTCAGGGACAGGGCGAAGATCGCGGCACTGTTCGACCAGGTGCGAGTGGGCGACAAGGTCGTCGTCTACTGGTGAGAAGTAGGGGGCGCGGGTGGGTTATCGGGGGAACGTAACCCACCCGCGCCAGGTGCGCGGAGCCGGAGGTACGGGGGGAACCCCGGCTCACGCGCGGCCGATGACCAATCGGCTCACTTAGTACTGCGCCATGGCCCCGAAAAGTGTCACACCTACTGGTCGGTCAGTCCGGACGGCTTCGGCGACGGCGCTACGGAGGCAGGAGAAGCGCTGGTCACAGGGGTGGCAGCGGGCTCGGGTACGAAGGAGACCGGCGGGGAGTCGACGGTCAAGCCGCGCCCTTCGTCCTCCGTGCCGCCGCTGCTCCCGTTGCCCGGGTCGCTCTTCCCGTCACTGCCGCCGTCGCTCTTTCCGTCGCTCTTTCCGTCGCCCTGGCCGTCGTTCTTTCCGTCGCCGCTGCCGCTGCCGCCCAGGATCCGGTCGCAGAAATTCGCGATCCTCTGCTGGCCGTCGGCCATCGACTCCAGGCGCCGCCGGTGCGCGCCGTCGATCCGCCCGTTCCGGTAGTCGCGGCACACCTCGACCGCCTTGCGGTACCAGGTGCTGCCCGAACCTTCGCCGTTGCCCCTGCCGTCCCCGTTCCTGTCCTTGCCGGTTCCGGTGGAGCCGTAGCCCGGCGCCGGCACCGGGGTGCGGTCGGGCGCGGCCTGCTGCGACTTCGGGACGGACGGGGTGCCTTGGCTGCTGGGCGGGGAGCCCGGGGCCGTGGGCGAGGCCGTCATATAGCCGCCGGTGGCCGACTCCGACGCGAGGGGCCCGGGGGTCGCGGCCGCCGACACCGAGGACGCGGGCATCGGGTCACCGCCCCGGAAGGGCAGCGGCAGCACGCCCGTACCCGCGGCGACGGCCACA
>NZ_JAFLRJ010000621.1 GCF_017315755.1 Streptomyces beijiangensis | reverse complement strand
ATCGCCCCGGGGCCGTCGGCGGGCACTGCTGCGATACGGACCTCGAGTCCGCACGCCCGGCTGACCGCCCGCGCCAGGTCCTCGGGCGGCTCGCACCCCTTGGGTACGACGGCCCGGCCCGACTCGGCGTCCAGGAGGGTCAGCACTTCCGTACCGAAGGCGTGGTCGAGCACCGTCTGGACGCGGCGCAGCCTGCGGCGCACCGCCACGGGTCCCTCGGCCACCGCGGGGCCGATGCCCAGGGAGATGGCCAGCACCAGGGCGGGCCCCTCGAGCCGGAGCTGCTCCAGGAGTACATGACCGGGCGCCAGCATGCCGTCGAGCAGGCCGCGGACCAGCGAGCGGCGCTGG
>NZ_JAFLRJ010000620.1 GCF_017315755.1 Streptomyces beijiangensis | reverse complement strand
GGCGCCCGCAGCCAGGGCGCGCAGGCCTCGGCGAAGGCCTTCACGTCCAGCATGCGGATGTGGTCGGCGTTGATCGCCTCGGCCTTCTTCAGGTCGAAGCGGGCCGGGTTCGCGTTGACGTCCGCGATGTCGAACTTCTCCACCAGCTGGTCGATGGTGAAGACGTCCTGGTCCTTGGAGAAGGACCAGCCGAGCAGGGAGAGGTAGTTGAGCAGGCCCTCGGGGAGGAAGCCGCGCTCGCGGTAGAGGTTGAGCGAAGCCTCCGGGTCACGCTTGGAGAGCTTCTTGTTGCCCTCGCCCATGACGTACGGGAGGTGCCCGAAGGCGGGGATCTGCTGGGCGATGCCGAGCTCGATCAGGGCCTTGTAGAGCGCCACCTGACGCGGGGTGGAGGAGAGCAGGTCCTCGCCGCGCAGGACGTGGGTGATCTCCATCAGGGCGTCGTCAACCGGGTTGACGAGCGTGTAGAGCGGGGCGCCGTTGGCGCGGACGATGCCGTAGTCCGGGACGTTCTCCGGGGTGAAGGTCAGCTCGCCGCGGACCAGGTCCGTGAAGGTGATCGTCTCGTCGGGCATCCGGAAGCGGACGATCGAGGTGCGGCCCTCGGCCTTGTACGCCTCGGTCTGCTCGGCCGACAGGTCACGGCAGTGGCCGTCGTAGCCCGAGGACTTCCCGGCCTTGCGGGCGGCGTCGCGGCGCTCGTCCAGCTCGGGGGTGGTGCAGTAGCAGTGGTAGGCGTAACCGCCGGCCAGGAGCTTCTCGGCGACATCCTGGTAGATGTCCATGCGCTGCGACTGGCGATAGGGCGCGTGGGGCCCGCCGACCTCGTCGGGGCCCTCGTCCCAGTTGAGGCCGAGCCAGCGCAGCGAGTCGAGCAGCTGGTCGTACGACTCCTCGGAGTCGCGGGCCGCGTCGGTGTCCTCGATGCGGAAGACCAGGGTGCCTTCGTTGTGCCGGGCGAACGCCCAGTTGAACAGGGCGGTGCGGACCAGACCCACGTGCGGGTTGCCGGTCGGCGAGGGACAGAAACGGACGCGGACGTTGTTCGCGTTAGCCACGCTTGATCACCTTGTTGGTGAGAGTGCCGATGCCTTCGATGGTGACGGCGACCTCGTCGCCGACGTTCAGGGGTCCGACTCCGGCCGGGGTCCCTGTGAGGATGACGTCGCCCGGGAGCAGCGTCATGGCCTCGGAGATGTTGACGATCAGGTCCTCGATGGAGTGGATCATCTCGCTGGTGCGGCCCAGCTGGCGCTGTTCGCCGTTGACCGTCGCCTGGATCGTGAGGTCACTCGGGTCGAGGTCCGTCTCCACCCAGGGGCCGAGCGGGCAGGAGGTGTCGAAGCCCTTGGCCCTGGCCCACTGCTTCTCGCGCTTCTGGACGTCGCGGGCGGTCACGTCATTGGCGCAGGTGTAGCCGAAGATGACGTCCTTGACGCGCTCGCGCGGGACCTCGCGGCACATCCGGCCGATGACCACGGCCAGCTCGGCCTCGTGGTGCAGCTCGTTGGAGAAGGAGGGGTAGGCGATGGCGTCGCCCGAGCCGATCACCGAGGTGGTGGGCTTCAGGAAGGCGAACGGCACGTCCGGGACCTCGTTGCCGAGCTCTGCCGCGTGCTGCGCGTAGTTGCGGCCGAAGGCCACGACCTTGTTGGGGAGCACGGGGGGCAGGAGGCGGACCTTGCTCAGGGGCACCTTCGTACCGGAGAGCTCGAAGTCCGCGTACGGGATGCCCTTGATGATGTCGAGGACGAGGCCGTCGGGGGCCTCACCCTCGACCGCGCCGAAGGCGACATTGCCGTCGATGGAGAACCTGGCGATGCGCACGAGTGCTGTCGCCCCTCACTTCACTGTTGCTGGTCATCTGGAGTCTGACGGCTCCAGGCTAACGCGGAGGCGGGGTGAAGGGCGGCCCGCTTCTCGGCGGCCGGGGGTTCACGGGTCGACCCCAGGGAAGTCAGATCGCGGCTGCCGTGACCGGGGCTTCCATCAGGATGGTGCGGCGGGGATTGGCCGTCTGGGTGGGCAGCTCGAGGGAGTGCTCCGGCTGCTCGGGGCGGTGCAGTCCCTCGGCGTCCGCGAGGTGCATCAGCGTCGTGCGCCGGGGGTTGGCGGTGGAGCGGAGGATCATCGTGGTCTTCATGTGCTGCTCAGGCCCTGTCGGTACGGGTGCCCCGCCGGGGCACCGGTTGTCTGATTCGCCATCCCTGTAAAGCGTCAGGCTAAACATCCCATTCCCCGCCAAAGTCTGGTTGCGGTAACGATCTCGGTGTGAGTTTGCTCACTGAACGACTGGCATTTGCGACATAACGGTCAGTCAACTCCGGTCCACGAACCGGACATTGCGTGCGTGAAGGCGCTATTCCGCTCCTGATCATCTCGACTGGGACACCCCCGGCCCGTAAGCGACTCGTAAGCAAAAGTCCGATTTCTCCGAGAACACTTTCTACGACTTGTGACACG
>NZ_JAFLRJ010000619.1 GCF_017315755.1 Streptomyces beijiangensis | reverse complement strand
CCGGAGTGCACTCCGGTCATCGGGAACGGAGTCGTCGTCGACCCGTCGGTCCTGTTCTCCGAGCTGAACGGACTCAACGAGCGCGGCGTGGACACGTCCAAGCTCTTGATCAGTGGAAACGCCCACCTGATCACCTCGTACAACGTGACCGTCGACAAGGTCACCGAGCGCTTCCTCGGCAAGCGCAAGATCGGTACGACCGGCCGCGGTATCGGCCCGACGTACGCGGACAAGATCAACCGCACCGGCATCCGGATCCAGGATCTGTATGACGAGTCGATCCTCAACCAGAAGGTCGAAGCGGCGCTCGAGGTCAAGAACCAGCTGCTCACCAAGCTCTACAACCGCCGCGCCATCGAGGCCGGGCAGGTCGTCGAGGAGCTGCTCAGCTTCGCGGACCGGCTGAAGCCGTACGTCGCGGACACGAGCCTGATCCTGAACAACGCGCTCGACGAGGGCAAGGTCGTGCTCTTCGAGGGTGGCCAGGGCACGCTCCTGGACATCGATCACGGCACGTACCCCTTCGTCACGTCGTCCAACCCGACCGCGGGCGGCGCCTGCACGGGTGCGGGCGTCGGTCCGACGAAGATCTCCCGGGTCATCGGGATCCTCAAGGCCTACACAACGCGTGTGGGCTCGGGACCGTTCCCGNNCCGGGCGCGACCGCCGCTGCGGCTGGTTCGACGCACCGATCGCGCGGTACGCGACGCGCGTCAACGGTCTGACGGACTTCTTCCTCACCAAGCTGGACGTGCTGACCGGCTGGGAGCAGATCCCCGTCTGCGTGGCGTACGAGATCGACGGCAAGCGCGTCGAGGAACTCCCGTACAACCAGACCGACTTCCACCACGCGAAGCCGATCTACGAGAACCTGCCCGGCTGGTCGGAGGACATCACGAAGGCCAAGACCTTCGCCGACCTCCCGAAGAACGCGCAGGCGTATGTGAAGGCGCTGGAAGAGATGTCGGGAGCGCCGATCTCGGCGATCGGCGTCGGC
>NZ_JAFLRJ010000618.1 GCF_017315755.1 Streptomyces beijiangensis | reverse complement strand
AGGTTGTCGAGCGGGGGCTTGGGGTGCTGGATGTGTTTCCTGTGCCCGTGCTGCCTGAGGCTCCTCAACAGGGCCCCGGCGAAACCGTGTTGCGTGTGCGGGGGCTCGTCAAGACCTTTCCCGTGTTGAAGGGCGCCGCCTTCAAGAGGCGCGTCGGGACCGTCCATGCCGTCGACGGTGTCGATCTCCACATCCGGCGCGGCGAGACCCTCGCCCTCGTCGGCGAGTCCGGTTCGGGGAAGTCCACCACCCTCTTCGAGCTGCTCAACCTGGCGCGCCCCGAGGGCGGCACCGTGGAGCTCTTCGGGCAGTCGCTCGACGGGCTCGGCAAGTCCGGGCGCAAAGCGCTGCGCGGGCAGGTGCAGATCGTCTTCCAGGACCCGATGGCGAGTCTGGACCCGCGGATGACGGTCGGGGACACCGTCGCCGAACCGCTGCGGGCCCAGGGTGTCGACCGCAGGGACGCCGCTCGCCGCATTCCTCAGCTGCTGACGCAGGTCGGTCTTGAGGCGGCGCATGCCGACCGGTTCCCGCACGAGTTCTCCGGGGGGCAGCGCCAGCGCATCGGGATCGCGCGGGCGCTGTCGGTCGAGCCGCAGCTGCTGGTACTCGACGAGCCGGTCTCCGCACTCGATGTGTCCGTACAGGCCGGTGTGCTCAATCTGCTCCAGCGGCTCAAGGCAGAGCTGGGCCTCGCGTATCTGTTCGTCTCGCACGATCTGTCCGTCGTCCGTCATATCGCGGACCGGGTGAGCGTCGTGTATCTCGGGCGTACGGTCGAGGCGGGAGCGGTCGACGAGATCTTCGAACGGCCTCAACACCCCTATACCCAGGCTCTGTTGTCGGCCGTACCGCTGCTCGACCCGGAACGGGAGCGCGAGCGGCAGCGCACCAGGATCCTGCTGCCCGGTGATCCGCCGAGCGCCACCCGCCGGTACGAGGGCTGCCGTTTCCGCACCCGCTGCCCGGTGTTCGCGGAGCTCGGGGCGCGGGAGCGGGAGCGGTGCACGAGCGAGGTGCCGCTGCCCGTCGAGCACGGGGCCGACCATGTGGCGGCCTGTCACTTCCCGGCCGTGCGGCCGGTGTCAGTGGGCTGAGCCCGAGAGCTGCAGTCCGATGACGCCGACGATCACGAAGGAGATCGAGACCAGCTTCAGGGTGGAGACGATGTCGCCCAGGAAGATCATTCCGTAGATCGCGGTCCCCGCAGCGCCGATTCCCGTCCATACGGCGTACGCGGGGCCCACGTCCAGCTTCCGCAGCGCCAGTGTCAGCAGGCCGAAGCTGCCGAGTGCGAAACAGGCGAAGGCGATCGTCGGCCAGAGCCGGGTGAAGCCGTGCGAAAGCTTGAGGCAGACGGCGAATCCTGTTTCCAGGATTCCCGCCACCACGACCAGCAGCCACGGCATGTTGGTTCCTCCGCCTTCGCGCTCACGTTGGTGACTGCACCGTCATCAGTTGGTGCGATTATGCCCCGGAGGTCTGGGGGCCACCCCCTGGGAAACGCCGTGGATCAGTCGCCCTCGTGCCGCTCCCGCGTGGCGAGCAGCCGGCGCAGCGAGTACAGCCGGGCCGGATCCGCGTGCCCCTCGGCGACCCACGCGTCCAGGGCGCAGTCGGGTTCGTCGTGGCTGCAGGCGCGCGGGCACTCCTCCGTTCCCGGTACGAGGTCGGGGAAGGCGAGGATGACGCGCGACGGGTCCACATGGTGCAGGCCGAAGGAGCGCACGCCCGGCGTGTCGATCACCCAGCCGCGGCCGTCAGGCAGAGGGAGCGCCAGGGCTGATGTGGTGGTGTGGCGACCGCGGCCCGTGACGGCGTTGACGTGTCCTGTCGTACGCCGGCGGTCCTCCGGTACGAGCGCGTTGACCAGGGTCGTCTTGCCGACACCCGAGTGGCCGACGAAAACGGTGACCTTGTCGTTGAGGAAGTCCCTGACGCGGTCGGCGGCCTCGCCCTTCCCCAGTTCGTCGCGGCTGGTGACGACATAGGGGATGTCGAGGGCGCCGTACGACTCCAGGAGCGTCTCCGCGGAGGCCAGGTCCGACTTGGTCAGGACGAGGAGAGGCGAGAGCCCGGCGTCGAACGCCGCGACCAGACAGCGGTCGATCATGCGCGGGCGCGGCTCGGGGTCGGCCAGGGCGGTGACGATGGCGAGCTGGTCGGCGTTGGCGACGACCACGCGTTCGAACGGGTCGTCGTCGTCGGCCGTACGGCGCAGGACCGAGGTGCGGGGCTGGATGCGGACGATGCGCGCCAGCGTGTCCTTGGCGCCCGACAGATCCCCGACGACCATCACCTGGTCGCCCACCACCGCGGCCTTGCGGCCCAGTTCGCGCGCCTTCATCGCGGTGACGGGGATGTCGTCGATGAGGACGGTGAGCCGGCCGCGGTCCACGGTCAGCACCATGCCCTCCGCCGCGTCCTCGTGCTTGGGGCGGATGGTGGTGCGGGGGCGGTTGCCCTTGCGGTTGGGGCGGACGCGGATGTCGTCCTCGTCGGGGTTCTTGCCGTAGCGGCGCATGTCTCAGGCCCCGAGCATTTCGGTCCACATCTTCGGGAAGTCGGGGAGTGTTTTCGCGGTCGTGCCCACGTTCTCGATCAGCACGCCTTCGACAGCGAGCCCGATGATCGAGCCTGCCGTCGCCATCCGGTGGTCGTCGTACGTGTGGAACGTACCGCCGTGCAGCGGCCGCGGCTTGATGTGGAGGCCGTCGGAGGTCTCGGTGACATCGCCGCCGAGTTCGTTGATCTCCTTGGTGAGCGCAGCCAGGCGGTCCGTCTCGTGGAGGCGGAGGTGCGCGACGCCGCGCAGCGTCGAGGGGGAGTCGGCGAGGGCGGCGACGGCCGCGATGCCGGGGGTGAGCTCGCCGACCTCGCTGAGGTCCACGTCGATGCCGTGGATCGTGCCGGTGCCGGTGAAGGTGAGGCCCTGGGAGGTGAGTTCGCAGGAGCCGCCCATGTCCGTGAAGATCTCGCGGAGCGCGTCGCCGGGCTGGGTGGTGCGCCGCGGCCAGTCGGGGACCGTGACCCGGCCGCCGGTGATCAGGGCCGCCGCCAGGAACGGCTGGGCGTTGGAGAGGTCGGGCTCGACGGTCAGATCGCGGCCCAGGAGGGCGGAGGGGGAGACCCGCCAGACGTTGGGCTCACCGCCGGTCTCCGGCTCGTCGACCTGGGCGCCGACGGAGCGGAGCATGTCGACGGTCATCCGGATGTGGGGGAGGG
>NZ_JAFLRJ010000617.1 GCF_017315755.1 Streptomyces beijiangensis | reverse complement strand
CCCCGGCCCGCCGCAGGGCCGCCGGCCAGATCAGCGGCATCGCCATCGCCTACGACAAGCACACCCACCGCGCCCCCGACTACGCCCTGGCCGGCAACACCCATCTCTACGAGGCCCTGCGCGCCGGCAAGTTCGTCCAGATCACCCCCGCGGGCACCGAAACCCTCACGATCCCCGACGCACTGCAACTCCACTGGAAGCCGGCATCCGCCCGCCGGGACACCCTCCTCGTCCGCCCCGACGGCTACA
>NZ_JAFLRJ010000616.1 GCF_017315755.1 Streptomyces beijiangensis | reverse complement strand
GGACTAGCCCGTACCGGCCCCCCCGAACCACCCGAAGGGACAGTGCAGTTGAGCTGAACCGTCCGCACGGGTGATGCGTCATGGAGTAGTAGGAAGTGCTGCCGCGAAATCCCTGCGGATTGACGTCCGTGGGGCAACACTGGGAACGGACCGATGAAACCGGGGGGCGGCCATGAACACAGTTTCGAGCCGCGGAACAGTCACCACACTCACTACGACGCAGCGAAAGAACGCATCCATGTGCCAGCACGAGCCACCCTGCCCGACAGCCGCCTCCGCCGACCGGGAGGCCGCGCTCCTCGTGGCACACCACCCGGAACAGGGCTGGAGCCTGCTGTGCAACGGCGTTCTCGTCTTCGAGGACACCGGCGAGCTGCTGCCGGACGGACAGATCATCGCCCCGCACCGGCCACTGGGCGTGGGACAGGTGGTGGCCGCCGCATAGCGGCGCACGTACGACGACGGGGCCGGCCCGGGTGACATTCCCCGAACCGGCCCCGTCTGCTGTGTCCGTTGTGTCCGTCAGTTGTCGTACTCGTCCATGGGCGGGCAGGAGCAGACGAGGTTACGGTCCCCGAACGCCCCGTCGATCCGGCGCACCGGCGGCCAGTACTTGTCCGCGGCCGAGACCCCGGCCGGGAAGACCGCTTCCTCGCGGCTGTAGGGGTGGTCCCACTCGCCGCCGAGTGCGGCAGCGGTGTGCGGGGAGTTGCTCAGCGGGTTGTCGTCCACCGGCCACTCGCCCGAGGCCACCCGCTCGATCTCGCCGCGGATCGCGATCATCGTGTCGCAGAAACGGTCGAGCTCGTGGAGGTTCTCGCTCTCGGTGGGCTCGATCATCAGCGTCCCCGCCACCGGGAACGACATCGTCGGCGCGTGGAAGCCGTAGTCGATGAGCCGCTTGGCGATGTCGTCGACGCTGACGCCGGTCGACTTCGACAGCGGCCTCAGGTCCACGATGCACTCGTGCGCGACCAGCCCGTTGGGCCCGGTGTAGAGCACCGGGAAGTGCGGCTCGAGCCGCTTGGCGATGTAGTTGGCCGCGAGCACCGCGACCTGCGTCGCCCGCTTCAGTCCCTCGCCGCCCATCAGACGTACGTACGCCCACGAGATCGGCAGGATCCCCGCGGAGCCCCACGGAGCGCCCGAGATCGGACCGACGCCCGTCTCGGGTCCGGCGGTCGGCTGGAGCGGGTGGTTGGGCAGGTACGGCGCCAGGTGCGCGCGCACGCCCACCGGACCGACACCGGGGCCGCCGCCGCCGTGCGGGATGCAGAAGGTCTTGTGCAGGTTCAGGTGCGAGACGTCGCCGCCGAACTTGCCCGGCTTGGCGAGCCCGACCAGCGCGTTGAGGTTGGCGCCGTCGACATAGACCTGGCCGCCCGCCTCGTGCACCTCGGCGCAGATGTCGGCGACGTGCGCCTCGAACACCCCGTGGGTGGACGGGTAGGTGATCATCAGCACGGACAGCTCTTCACGGTACTGCTCGATCTTGGCGCGCAGGTCCGTGACATCGACCTCGCCGTCGTCCGCGGTCTTCACCACGACGACCTTCATGCCGGCCATCACCGCGCTGGCCGCGTTGGTGCCGTGCGCGGAGGACGGGATGAGACAGACGGTGCGCTGCAGGTCGCCGTTGGCCCGGTGGTACGCACGGACGGCCAGCAGCCCCGCGAGCTCGCCCTGCGAACCGGCGTTGGGCTGCAGCGAGACCTTGTCGTACCCGGTGACCTCGGAGAGCCGCTCCTCCAGCTCATGGATGAGCGTCAGATATCCGGCGGCCTGCTCGACCGGCGCGAAGGGGTGCATCGCCCCGAACTCGGGCCAGGTGACCGGCTCCATCTCGGTGGTCGCGTTCAGCTTCATGGTGCAGGAGCCGAGCGGGATCATGCCCCGGTCCAGCGCATAGTCCCGGTCGGCGAGCTTGCGCAGGTAGCGCAGCATCGCGGTCTCGGAACGGTGCTGGTGGAAGACCGGGTGGGTGAGCACCTCGTCATCGCGCAGCAGCCCGGCCGCCAGCGCGTCTGCGGTGTGCTCGGCGTCGAGCGCCTCGACATCGCCCTCGGCCCCGAACGCGGCCCAGACCGCGGACAGCTGCGTACGCGTGGTGGTCTCGTCGCACGCGACGGAGACATGGTCGGCGTCGACCTGGTAGAGGTTCACGCCCCGCTCACGGGCGGCGGCGACGACCTCGGCGGCCCGCCCCTGGGCCCGTACGGTCAGGGTGTCGAAGTAGCTGCCGTGCACGACCTCGACGCCCGAACCCCGCAGCCCCTCGGCCAGGATCGTGGCGTACCTGTGGGTGCGCTGCGCGATCCCGCGCAGCCCGTCGGGGCCGTGGTAGACGGCGTACATCCCGGCCATCACGGCGAGCAGCACCTGAGCGGTGCAGATGTTGCTGGTGGCCTTCTCGCGGCGGATGTGCTGCTCGCGGGTCTGCAGGGCCAGCCGGTACGCCCTGTTGCCGTCGGCGTCCACGGAGACTCCGACGAGCCGGCCCGGCAGGCTGCGCGCGAACTTCTCGCGTACGGCCATGAACCCGGCGTGCGGACCGCCGAAGCCCATCGGCACACCGAAGCGCTGAGTGGTGCCCACCGCGATGTCCGCGCCGAGCTCACCCGGAGAGGTGAGCAGCGTCAGCGCCAGCAGGTCGGCGGCCACGGTGACGATCGCGCCGAGCTCATGAGCCTGCTCGATCACCGGCTTGATGTCCCGTACGTGACCGGAGGCTCCGGGGTACTGGAGCAGCACACCGAACACACCGCGCTCGGCGATCTCGGCCGGGATCCCGTCGCTCAGGTCCGCGACGACGACCTCGACACCGGTCGGCTCGGCGCGCGTCTCGATGACGGCGACGGTCTGCGGCAGCGCGTCGGCGTCGACCAGGAAGACACCGTTCTTGACCTTGCCGACCCGGCGGGCGAGGGACATCGCCTCGGCGGCCGCGGTGGACTCGTCGAGCAGGGAAGCGCCGGAGGTCGGCAGACCCGTCAGGTCGGCGACCACGGTCTGGAAGTTGAGCAGCGCCTCCAGGCGGCCCTGCGAAATCTCCGGCTGGTAGGGCGTGTACGCCGTGTACCAGGCCGGGTTCTCCATGACGTTGCGGAGGATAACCGGCGGGGTGAAGGTGCCGTAGTAGCCGAGCCCGATCATCGGTGCGAGCACCTGGTTGCGGTCCGCGAGCGAGCGCAGCTCGGCGAGCACCTCGGCCTCGGTCCGCGCCTCGGGAAGCTGCAGCGCACCGGCGCTCTTGATGACCTCGGGCACCGCGGCGGCGGTGAGCTCGTCCAGCGAGCCGTATCCGACCTGGGCGAGCATCTTCGCCTGCGCCCCGGCATCGGGTCCGATATGACGCTGCTCGAAGGGAATGCCACGCTCGAGCTGAGAGAGCGGAATGCGGTGGGCGGTCATGGCGGAGGCCTCCTGGTCGACGCGACCTGCGAGGGGCACCACGGCGCGGGTGCCCGAACGGCCTCCCCCTCTGTCATCTCAACCTGAGAGTTTCACCGGTCCGCACAGGGCGCACCGGCTTTCACCGTCGGTGAGGGAGGGACTCGGAACGTGCCCGCCCGACGCCCGCCCTGCTTTCCAGAGTGACCTCGTCCGTGCGGTACGTGTGCCTGAGAGATTCCGGGGAGGATTTGCTCCTTCGGCGCCTCCGGACGATCTCCGTCTGAGGCTCTCCCGCGCGGGGTCAGCAGCCGTGCGCCAGCCTACCAGCGCGGCCGACGGCCGGGCCTTCGAGTGGACGCCACCCCGTATCTGCACTTTTGTAGTGTTTACAGAGCAGTTGCGACCAGTTGGAGGGACCGTGCAGACCGACATCGATCCGCGCAGCCTGATCGGCCGCAAGGCATTCGACCGCAATGGCACCAAGATCGGAACCGTCGACGAGGTCTACCTCGACGACGCCACCGGTGTCCCCGAGTGGGCCGCCGTCCGCACCGGCCTCTTCAGCAGGGACGCCTTCGTCCCGCTGGAACCGAGTGAACTGGTCGACGACACCCTCCGGGTCCCCTTCGAACGCTCCCTCATCAAGGACGCCCCCGACTTCGGCGTGGGCCGCCATCTCTCCCCCGAACAGGAGCTCCAGCTCTACCACCACTACGGGCTGGAGATCTCGGCCCCCGCCCCGGCGCCGGACCGGGACTTCGGCCGGCTGGCGGGCGAGGACGACTGACCGTCCTCGGTCCGTACCAGCGGCAGCGGCTCCGACAGCTCCAGAGCTGGATCGTCGACCCGGAACGTCCGCACCCGCCCAGGAACGGCCGACCAGGGTTCCTCGAACCGCACTGTGACCCGCCCCACCCCGCTGCCCTGCACCCACC
>NZ_JAFLRJ010000615.1 GCF_017315755.1 Streptomyces beijiangensis | reverse complement strand
GACGTCGTCCCGCCGGGTGGGGTGCTGGGGGTGGTGTCGTCGGCGTGCGCGACTGTGACTGAGGTCAGGAGCAGGGCTGTGGTGAGGGTTGCTGCTGCCAGGTAGCGGTGACGGGTAATCGGCATCGGGTCACTCGCCATCGGAGAGATCGATGTTCGCTGGGGGCAGGTCGGCGATCTGGAACTCGACCGTCTTGGCACTGGCGGGCGGTGCCGGGAACTGGGCGTAATAGGTGCGCTCCTCGCCCGGCTTGAAGGGGCCGATGAATTTGGTGCAGAGGCAGCGACCACTGGTATCGCGAAGGATCAGGTACTTCTTCTTGCCGTTCTTATCCACCAGCGAAGCACCAGCCATAGAGGCCGAGTTGTTCGCGAGCTCCTGTTCGTCACCGGCCCACGAGCCAGGGGTCCAGTACTTGCTGCTGCCGTTCGTAACCTTGCCGCTCACCGTGACGAATCCTCCCGTATCCCGCACGGCAGAAGTGACGGTCAGCGTGATGTTGTCGCCGCTCTTGACCTGAGCCAGCGTCGTGGTCGCCTCCGGGGACGCGGACTCTGGTGTCTTGTCACCGCTCTGAGTCTTCGGCTTTGCAGGAGACGACGCGCTCGACTTGCCCTTGCCGTCCCCGCTGCCGCCGCAACCGGCCACCGTGAGGGTCAAGCCACCTGCGATCGCCACAGCGGCCAGCGCCCTGCGGGCCTTCCTCGTGTGCCGCATGCTCATCTCTCCCACTCACTCAGCCAGATGTACCGAGAACAGGTCCTTCGCCTCGGGTAGCGCAGGGTCGTCAAGGTGCTTGGGGTCGATCTTCCAGTGTCGGCCGCCGTCGCAGTCGAATTCGATGAAATCCGTAGCACCGCCCGGGGTGACGGAGCAGCGCGGTTCGATGACGGCAACGGCATGAGCCTTGGCGTGGCTTGTAGAGGTCACAGGCAGAACCGACTTGCCGGCCGTGTAGTTGGTCGTGATGCTCGCCTCGAAGGCGGGATAGTTCTTGACCGTCGTCGGCGCGAGCACGTTGAGCGTGGACTTATTGTCGGAGGCGAGCTGAGCGGCTGCGCCCTCGCCCATCCCCTGGGGCAGCTTCTCCAGGAGGAGCCACTGGACCCACTCGTCGCCGTTGTCGAGCGAGCCGACGAAGTCGGTCATGAGCTCGCCATTCCGCACTTCCTGGGCTGCAGCCAGCGCGGATGCATCAGCAGCCGACTGCGCTCCGTTGCGTGCAACCGCTGCCTGCGCGAATGCGAAGTAGGCGAACGCGAGAAAGAGCAGGCTCCCCACCACAACAACGTAGATGGGGATGGTCTGCCCTCGGTCGTCCCCCTGGCGCGAGAGCATCAGCCGCCGGTGATCTGGCCCACGGCGTTGCTGATCGCAGACGAAATGATCCCCTGCAACCCCAACCCCCGAACCGCCACCACAATCAGCGCCACGATCACCAGCAGCCCGCCGTACTCCACCACGCTCGCCCCGCTGTCCCCCGCCCGCTTCCGCATCCGCGTCACCACCGTGTTGCGCCATCCCCCCACCGCAAGCTGCGCCCTGGTGGTCGCCTTCAGCAGTGTGATGTGTCGCTTTGCCATGGTGATGAACCCCTCTTGATGCTTGTGCGGTCGTCCCCGTGTCCTCTGCAACGTACGAGGAACCGGCCCCTCCGGCAGAGGGCCCACGGGCCCAACTCCGGGCCCAAAGCAGCTCAGCCACGTCTTCCGCCCCCCGACCCCGTCGCCCCGAGCCAGACCGCGATTGCCTCGCCCCTGCTCAGGCACTGCAGCTTCGCGAAGATGCGGTTGATGTGGTTCTTGACCGTCTTCTCGCTGATGAAGCAGGTGGCGGCGACCTGCTGGTTGTTCATGCCCGAAGCGATCAGGTTCATCACCTCCACCTCCCTCGAACTCAGCCCGAAGTCGCGCCTGTTGTGCACAGGGTGAGGAAACCTCTGCTGAGACTGTGCCACAACTGGTTGCACTTGCGAAGACGTTTCGGGGAACCTGGTGGTTCCGCCGTACGGCGTTCCCGTTGCGTACACCGCCCCCAGCCCCTCCGGGAGCCCGACCGCGCCCGTCGTTCCCCGTACATGCGCGAGCAACGCGTCCTGCGCCGACGCCGAGAAATGGGCCCGGCCGCTCTTGATGTCCCGTACTGCGCCCACCAGTTGGTCCGCCGTGAATTCTCCGTGCACCAAGTAGCCGCCCGCACCCAGCCGCAGCGCCTCCTGGACGATCTCGCTCTCGCGGCTGTACGTCAGCATCATCACCGGTGCGATTCCCACCAGGTGGGGCAGCGCCGAGATGCCGTCCACGCCCGGCATCCGTACGTCCAGCAGGATCACGTCCGGGCGGTGCCGTTCCGCCTGGGTCAGGGCCTGGCGGCCGTCCGCCGCCTCTGCGACGACCTGGATGTCGTCGCGGGCATCGAGCAGGGCGGTCAGGCCTGCCCGTACGACCGGATTGTCGTCGGCGATCACCACCCGCAGCGCCAGGGCATTGGCCGAAGGCGGCGGGGGCGGAGGTGGAGGCGGGGACAGGGCGCGGCCCGCCGACGGGGTGTGCTCCGAGCTGGGCTCGACCGTGTGGGAGTGGGTGTGCTGGGACACGTGGTAGGAGCTCTCTTCAGACACTGACCGCTCCCCTTTCGGTTGAGGAGGCCATGGGGGACGGGCCCAGCGCGGCCGTCGGGAGGTCCACGCGGACTTCCGTACCGCCCTCGCTCCTCCCCCGGCCGATACGGATGCGCGCGCCGATGCCGGCCGCGCGCTCGACCATGCCGACCAGACCGAAGTGGCCCGCCCGGCGGAGGTCTTCGAGGGACGTGCCGCGCGGGAGGCCGGATCCGTTGTCGAGGACCGAGAGGTGCAGGTCCGTGGCGATGATGCCGATCTCGACCGTGATGCGGGTCGCGTGGGCGTGGCGGTGGGCGTTCTCCAGCGCCTCGGTCGCGATGGTGAGGAGCTGGCGGGCGACCGCGTGCGGGAGGG
>NZ_JAFLRJ010000614.1 GCF_017315755.1 Streptomyces beijiangensis | reverse complement strand
GCCTGGACGCACTGACCAAGGCGGAGGCGTACGGCCCCGACCTGATCGTCCTGGACATCCAGATGCCCCGGATGGACGGCATGACGGCCGCACGCAGGCTGCGCGCCTCGGGCTCGACGACGCCGATACTGATGCTGACGGCACGGGACACGGTGGGCGACCGGGTGACGGGGCTCGACGCGGGCGCCGACGACTACCTGGTCAAGCCGTTCGAACTGGACGAACTCTTCGCCAGGGTCAGGGCGCTGCTGCGC
>NZ_JAFLRJ010000062.1 GCF_017315755.1 Streptomyces beijiangensis | reverse complement strand
GGTCACCATCGCCGACGCACTCCTGGACCTGCTCCCCACCGTGCTGCCCATCGGCGACGAGAAACCCTCGGCCGCCCACCGCTCCCGGCTGGCACTCGCCGAGGCCGCCGGGACGGTGCTCGCAGGCGGCCTGTCCCTGCTCGGCATCAGCGCACCCGAATTCGTCTGAGTCTGAAAGAGCGAAGAGATGAGCCGTAACGCCCACCCCGCAGGGCCCCGCCATGGCGATGTCTACACCGAGGGCCACTACGCGGCGCCGCCCGCCGACCTCAACGTCCTCGACGAGAAGGTCTGGGCGCGCACGATCGACCGCAACGACGACGGCGTCGTCACCATCGGCGGCCTCGAAGTGACGCGCCTCGCCGAGGAGTTCGGCACGCCTGCGTACTTCCTCGACGAAGCCGACTTCCGCGCCCGCTGCCGCGCCTGGTCGGACGCCTTCGGCCAGAACGCCGATGTCTTCTACGCGGGGAAGGCCTTCCTCTCCCGCGCGATCGTCCGCTGGCTGCAGGAGGAAGGACTCAACCTCGACGTCTGCTCCGGCGGCGAGCTCACCACCGCACTCGACGCCGGAATGCCCGCCGAGCGCATCGCCTTCCACGGCAACAACAAGACCCCCGAGGAGATCGAGCGCGCCATCCGTGCGGGCGTCGGCCGTATCGTCCTCGACTCCTTCCAGGAGATCGTCCGCGTCGCGCACATCGCGCAGAGCCTGGGCAAGCGCCAGCCCGTCCTGATCCGCGTCACCGTCGGAGTCGAGGCGCACACCCACGAGTTCATCGCCACCGCGCACGAGGACCAGAAGTTCGGCATCGCGCTCGCGGGCGGTCTGGCCGCCGAGGCCGTACGCCGCGCACTCAAGCTCGACGGGCTCGAACTCCTCGGCATCCACAGCCACATCGGCTCGCAGATCTTCGACATGGCCGGCTTCGAGGTCTCCGCCCGCCGTGTCGTCCAGCTCCTCGCCGAGATCCGCGACGAGCATGGCGTCGAGCTCCCCGAGATCGACCTCGGCGGCGGGCTCGGCATCGCGTACACCTCCGACGACGACCCGCGCGAGCCGCAGGAGATCGCCAAGGCACTCGGCGAGATCGTCACCCGCGAGTGCGAGTCCTCAAGCCTGCGAAGCCCCCGCATCTCCGTCGAGCCGGGCCGCGCGATCGTCGGCCCGACGGCCTTCACGCTGTACGAGGTCGGCACCATCAAGCCCCTCGAAGGCCTGCGCACCTACGTCAGCGTCGACGGCGGCATGTCCGACAACATCCGTACCGCGCTCTACGACGCCGAGTACACCGTCGCCCTCGTCTCGCGCACGTCCACCGCCGAGCCCATGCTGGTCCGGGTGGTCGGCAAGCACTGCGAGAGCGGCGACATCGTCGTCAAGGACGCCTTCCTCCCCGCCGACCTGGCGCCCGGCGACCTGATCGCCGTCCCCGCCACCGGCGCGTACTGCCGCTCCATGGCGAGCAACTACAACCACGCACTGCGCCCGCCCGTCGTCGCCGTCCGCGACGGCGAGGCCCGCGTGATCGTCCGGCGTGAGACAGAGGAAGATCTCCTGCGTCTCGATGTCGGTTAGTGAAATAGCGGTCTCATAATCCGGACGGGGGATAGGAACTCCCGTCCGGTGAGTGAGACTGGTCCACACCGTAGAAGACTGCATTCTCCCGGGGGACGACCCCCGGACCCCCAGCCGGACGAGCGAGCCGGCCAGGGGAGCCCCGCACAGTCTGCGAGGCGAGCCGTAGTGAGGAAGTGAGGTCGGATGATGCGTACGCGTCCGCTGAAGGTGGCGCTGCTGGGCTGTGGAGTGGTCGGCTCAGAGGTGGCCCGCATCATGACGACGCACGCCGACGACCTCACGGCCCGCATCGGGGCCCCCGTAGAGCTCGCCGGCGTAGCCGTCCGCCGTCCCTCCAAGGTCCGCGAGGGCATCGACCCCGCGCTGATCACCACCGATGCGACGGCCCTGGTCAAACGCGGGGACATCGACGTCGTCATCGAGGTCATCGGCGGCATCGAGCCCGCCCGCACCCTGATCACCACCGCTTTCGAGCACGGCGCCTCCGTCGTCTCCGCCAACAAGGCGCTGCTCGCAGAGGACGGCGCGGCCCTGCACGCGAAGGCCGAGGAGCACGGCAGGGACCTGTACTACGAGGCCGCCGTCGCCGGCGCGATCCCTCTCGTACGCCCGCTGCGCGAGTCCCTCGCGGGCGACAAGGTCAACCGCGTGCTCGGCATCGTCAACGGCACCACGAACTTCATCCTCGACAAGATGGACTCGAGTGGTGCCGGTTACTCCGAGGCGCTCGACGAGGCCACCGCGCTCGGGTACGCCGAGGCCGACCCCACCGCCGACGTCGAGGGCTTCGACGCCGCCGCCAAGGCCGCCATCCTCGCCGGGATCGCCTTCCACACCCGGGTGAAGATCGGCGACGTCTACCGCGAGGGCCTCACCGAGGTCACCGCCTCCGACATCGCGTCCGCGAAGCGCATGGGCTGCACGGTCAAGCTCCTCGCGATCTGCGAGCGCGCCGCCGACGGCAAGTCCGTGACCGCCCGTGTGCACCCCGCGATGATCCCGCTGACCCACCCGCTGGCCTCCGTGCGCGAGGCGTACAACGCGGTCTTCGTCGAGGCGGAAGCCGCAGGTCAGCTGATGTTCTACGGACCCGGTGCCGGTGGCGCCCCGACCGCGTCCGCCGTTCTGGGCGACCTGGTCGCGGTCTGCCGCAACAAGCTCGACGAGACCACCGGACCCGGTGAGTCCGCGTACACGCGGCTGCCCGTCAGCCCCATGGGCGACGTGGTCACGCGGTACCACATCAGTCTCGACGTGGCCGACAAGCCGGGCGTTCTCGCCCAGGTGGCGACGGTCTTCGCCGAGCAGGGCGTATCCATCGATACCGTCCGACAGCAGGGCCGACCTGACAGCGCCGGCGAGGCCTCTCTCGTCGTCGTCACCCACCGCGCGCCCGACGCCGCCCTTTCGGGGACCGTCGAGGCACTGCGCAAGCTCGACACCGTGCGCGGTGTCGCCAGCATCATGCGTGTTGAAGGGGAGTAAGGACCCATGACCACCAAGGGCACCCACCAGTGGCGCGGCATCATCGAGGAGTACCGGGACCGGCTGCCGGTCACGGCCTCCACGCCCGTCGTCAGCCTCTGTGAAGGCGGCACGCCGCTCGTCCTCGCTCAGGTCCTCTCCGAGCGCACGGGCTGCGAGGTGCACCTCAAGGTCGAGGGCGCCAACCCCACCGGCTCCTTCAAGGACCGCGGCATGACCATGGCGATCACCCGCGCCAAGGAGGAGGGTGCGCAGGCCGTCATCTGCGCCTCCACCGGCAACACCTCCGCCTCCGCCGCCGCCTACGCGGTACGCGCCGGAATGGTCTGCGCCGTCCTCGTACCGCAGGGCAAGATCGCGATCGGCAAGATGGGCCAGGCGCTGGTCCACGGCGCCAAGATCCTCCAGGTCGACGGCAACTTCGACGACTGCCTGACCCTGGCCCGCCGGCTCTCGGACAACTACCCCGTGGCGCTGGTCAATTCGGTCAACCCGGTCCGTATCGAGGGCCAGAAGACCGCCGCCTTCGAGATCGTCGACGCGCTCGGCGACGCGCCGGACATCCACGTCCTTCCCGTGGGCAACGCCGGCAACATCACGGCGTACTGGAAGGGGTACAAGGAGTACGCGGCCGACGCGCTCTCCACCCACACCCCCCGGATGTGGGGCTTCCAGGCCTCGGGATCGGCGCCCATCGTGCGCGGCGAGATCGTCAAGGACCCCTCGACGATCGCCACCGCGATTCGCATCGGCAACCCCGCGTCCTGGCAGTACGCACTCGACGCGCGCGACGAGTCGGGCGGCTTCATCGACGAGGTCACGGACCGTCAGATCCTCTCCGCCTACCGGCTTCTCGCCGCGCAGGAGGGCGTCTTCGTCGAGCCCGCCTCGGCCGCTTCGGTCGCCGGACTCCTGAAGGCCGCCGACGAGGGCAAGGTCGACCCCGGGCAGAAGATCGTGTGCACGGTGACCGGCAACGGCCTCAAGGACCCCGACTGGGCCGTCGCCGGCGCACCCCAGCCGGTCACGGTCCCGGTCGACGCGGCCGCCGCCGCGGAGCGCCTCGGTCTGGTCTAGTACCCAAGAGCGCACAGGGGGCTTGCGACACGCATCGTGCGCCTCCTGTGCGCCCTATGTCGCCACAGAACCTTCCTTCGATAGGCTGTACCCAACCCGCGCCGCCGCATATGCCGCGGTGCTGTTGCCGCCAAGGCCTTTTGGGTACTCCAAGCTTCAGAACAGTCCCGCAGCCGACACCAGGTCTGCAGTCCCACAAGGAGAGTCATCACCACGATGGCCGGTCCCGCTTTCCGCGCCGCTGCCGTCCGGGTGCGCGTCCCCGCTTCCAGCGCCAACCTCGGACCGGGCTTCGACGCCTTCGGACTCTCTCTCGGCCTCTACGACGACGTGGTGGTCCGCGTCGCCGACGCCGGACTGCACATCGACATCGCGGGCGAGGGCGCCGACACGCTGCCCCGCGACGAGGACCATCTGCTCGTACGCTCCCTGCGCACCGCCTTCGACCTGCTCGGCGGACAACCGCGCGGCCTGGAGATCGTCTGCGCCAACCGGATCCCGCACGGCCGCGGCCTGGGCTCCTCGTCCGCCGCCATCTGCGCCGGGATCATGGCCGCCCGTGCCGTGACCATAGGCGGGGCCGAGAAGCTCGACGACGAGGCGCTGCTCGAGCTCGCCACGGAGATCGAGGGCCACCCCGACAATGTCGCCGCCTGTCTCCTCGGCGGCTTCACGCTCGCCTGGACCGACGGGGGAGCGGCGCGGGCCATTCGGATGGATCCGGCAGATTCCATCGTTCCGGTGGTCTTCGTACCGGGTAAGCCTGTACTGACGGAGACCGCACGTGGCCTGCTGCCGCGGACCGTCCCCCATGTGGACGCAGCCGCCAACGCGGGCCGCGCCGCTCTCCTCGTAGAAGCACTGACCCGGCGCCCCGAGCTGCTGCTCGCGGCGACCGAGGACCGACTGCACCAGGAGTACCGTGCTCCCGCAATGCCGGAGAGTGTGGCCCTGGTCAACCGACTGCGCGCGGACGGCGTCCCCGCAGTCATCTCCGGCGCGGGCCCCACGGTGCTCGCGCTGGTCGAGGACAGTGCGGCCGACAAGGTCGCACGGCTGGCGGGCGAGGGATGGGCGGCCAACCGGCTGGCTCTCGACGTCCCGGGTGCGAGCGTCCTTCCGCTCGGATCGCCATAGTCGCCCAGGCCACAGCGTGCCGGTATGGAGAGGGGGAATGTTTGTTGGATCCGGTAGTGTTAATCTCAAGTCTGCACTCGACGTCGTTGTGGCGCGGTGCTTCGTGTCCCCATCGGGGACCGCTTTTCTTCCGGGAGCCTCCCCCACTGCCTGAGCAGCCTGCCTAGCAGTTCGAGCACGCTCCGGAACCGGCCCCGAGCCGGTCACCCCTCAGCACATTTGTTTCTCCGCCATACCCGACGGACAGCACAACCGGTCGCCGAGCCAGACAGGCCGACGTCCGCTCCAGGGAAGGACCCTTCGTGAGCGACACCACCGATCTGATGGGCGCACCTGCCGACAACAACGTCGACAGCAGCGCGTCCGCCACAGGTGCTGCCCCCAAGCGTCGCCGCTCCGGCACCGGCCTTGAGGGCATGGTCCTGGCCGAGCTGCAGCAGGTCGCGTCCGGCCTCGGCATCAAGGGCACTGCGCGGATGCGCAAGAGCCAGCTGATCGAGGTCATCAAGGAGGCGCAGGGCGGTACGTCCACGCCCAAGAGCACCGGTACCGACGTGGCCGAGACCAAGCCGAAGCGTCGTGCCACCTCCAAGGCCCGTACGGGCGACGAGGTCGCCGTGGCCCCTGCCGCCGAGAAGAAGGCGGAGAAGGCCACGGCCCAGCAGCAGATCGACATTCCGGGCCAGCCGGCCAGCGACGACCAGCCGACCGGTGAGCGCCGCCGTCGCCGTGCCACCGCGCAGGCGGGCAGCCCCGAGACCGCGACGGCCACTGCCGCCGCCGAGGTCCAGGCCGTGAAGACGGAAGTCAAGGCGGAGGCTCCGGCCGATGCCAAGGCCGAGGGCGCGGCCGACAGCGCCGAGGGCCGCCGTGAGCGGCGCGACCGCCGGGACCGCGGTGAGCGCAGCGACCGCGGTGACCGTCAGGACCGCGGCAACCGCCGTGACCGCGGCGGCAAGGGCGACGACCAGCAGGGCGGCCAGCGCCAGCAGCGCCAGGGCGGCCAGCAGGGTCAGGGCCAGAGCCAGGGTCAGGGCAACGCCGGTCAGGGCAACGCAGGCCAGGGCAATGCCGGTCAGGGCGGCCAGAGTCAGGGCGGCCAGGGCCAGAACCGCGACAACCAGAACCGTGACAACGGCCCGCTGGACGACGACGAGTTCGGCGACGGCCGTCGCGGCCGCCGTGGCCGCTACCGTGACCGTCGTGGCCGTCGTGGCCGCGAGGAGTTCGGCAGCGACGCTCCGCCGCAGGTCAACGACGACGACGTACTGATCCCCGTCGCGGGCATCCTGGACATCCTCGACAACTACGCGTTCATCCGGACCTCCGGCTACCTGCCGGGCCCGAACGACGTGTACGTCTCGCTGGCCCAGGTCCGCAAGAACGGCCTGCGCAAGGGTGACCACGTCACCGGTGCCGTACGCCAGCCCAAGGACGGCGAGCGCCGCGAGAAGTTCAACGCGCTGGTGCGCCTGGACTCCTCGAACGGCATGGCGGCCGACTCAGGCCGCGGGCGCCCCGAGTTCCAGAAGCTGACCCCCCTGTACCCGCAGGACCGGCTGCGTCTGGAGACCGACCCGGGCATCCTGACGACCCGGATCATCGACCTGGTCGCACCGATCGGCAAGGGCCAGCGCGGTCTGATCGTGGCTCCGCCGAAGACCGGCAAGACCATGATCATGCAGGCGATCGCCAACGCGATCACGGTCAACAACCCCGAGTGCCACCTGATGGTCGTCCTGGTCGACGAGCGTCCGGAAGAGGTCACGGACATGCAGCGGTCGGTGAAGGGCGAGGTCATCTCCTCGACCTTCGACCGTCCCGCCGAGGACCACACCACGGTCGCCGAGCTGGCCATCGAGCGCGCCAAGCGCCTCGTTGAGCTGGGTCACGACGTGGTCGTGCTGCTCGACTCGATCACCCGCCTGGGCCGTGCGTACAACCTGGCGGCCCCGGCCTCCGGTCGTATCCTCTCCGGCGGTGTCGACTCGACCGCGCTCTACCCGCCGAAGCGCTTCTTCGGTGCGGCGCGCAACATCGAGGACGGCGGCTCGCTGACCATCCTCGCCACCGCGCTCGTGGAGACCGGCTCGCGCATGGACGAGGTGATCTTCGAGGAGTTCAAGGGCACCGGCAACATGGAGCTCAAGCTCGACCGGAAGCTCGCCGACAAGCGCATCTTCCCGGCGGTCGACGTCGACCCTTCGGGTACGCGCAAGGAAGAGATCCTCCTCAACCCGGAGGAACTCGCCATTGTCTGGAAGCTGCGCCGGGTGCTGCACGCGCTCGACTCGCAGCAGGCGATCGAGCTGCTTCTCGACAAGATGAAGCAGACGAAGTCGAACGCCGAATTCCTGATGCAGATCGCGAAGACGACGCCTTCGAACGGCAACGACTGACGCTTTGTCGTTCACCGTCATGCCTCATGAATCCGCCCCGTCACTCTGGTGACGGGGCGGATTTATGCATGTAGCATCGGTCAGCCGTTCCCATCCCCCCATACGGCGTCAATCCTCGAAGTCCTTTGAATAACAGGAGAATTGCGTGCGTGTGTCACGTCACGGCAGACCGGTGCACAAGGTCCGCAGACTCATAACCGCCGGTGCTGCGGCACTTGCGCTGCTCGGGGGAGGGCTGGCGTTCAACGCCCAGGCCAGCGACAGCGGTCCGAAATTCCTTCCGCCCAAGGGCACGGAGGTCGTAAAGACCGTCAGTGCGTCCCCGAAGATCATCGGTGGTACGTCCACAGCGCTCAGCAGTGCTCCCTGGATGGTGCAACTGCTCTTCGAGTGGGACAACGACGGTTCCTTCTACTTCACCTGCGGCGGCACTCTCATTGCCCCGAACAAGGTGCTCACCGCCGCTCACTGTGTCACCGCAGAAGACGGCAGTGTCATGAACTGGGCCGGCCACGGCATGGTTCTCGGCGGTACCGCCAAATTGGTCGGCGGCGGCGGGTCCAAGCCCGAGGGGACGGTGGCCACCGTCTCTCGTGTGTACCGCGCAGGCTCCTACAACCCGAGCGCCATAGACAACGACATCGCGGTGTTGACGCTGTCGAAGCCGCTCCCGTACCAGACGGCTCAGCCCGCCTCGTTCGGCGACACCGCCCGGTACGCCCCCGCGACAGTGGCCACCACCTACGGGTGGGGTGTGACCACGTCCAACGCGGACACGGCGCAGCTCGCGGACGTCCTCCAGCGGGTGGACCAGCCGCTGCACTCCGACGCGGAATGCACGGCGAACCTGGACGCGGCGGTCAACACGCCAGGTGCCTACAAGGCCGGCCACATGATCTGCGCGGGCGAGGGTGGCACCGACAACGACGCGACAGGCAAGGCGACCTGCCCCGGTGACTCGGGCAGCCCCATGATGGTCAGCGGCCGGATCATCGGCCTCACCTCCTGGGGGCCGGCGACCGAGCAGCAGCTGTGCAATCTCGCGGGTACGTACGACGCCTACACCAAGGTCTCGACGTACAACGCGGCGATCCAGCCCCGGATCAATGACAGCAACTTCAGCCGGGACACCAAGGCGGACCTCTTCGCCCGTACCACCGGCGCCACGGGTTACACCTTCAACTCGAACGGTGAGTCGCTGGCCGCCCGCAAGGCCTTCGCCGGCTCCTACAGCGCGTACAACACCATCGTCCAGACGGATCTGAACCGGGACGGCTACGAGGATCTCGTCGCGCGGGAGAGCTCGACCGGCAACGTCTACTGGCTGCACCGCTCGGCGAGCAGTGCCACCTACGCGAAGACCAAGCTCTTCAGCAACTGGAAGACGGTACGGGCCATCGCGGCCCCCGGCGATGTCAATGGTGACGGCAAGGGCGACATCGTCGCTGTGACCTCGACCGGCGACCTGACGGTGTACCCGAGTTACGGCAACGGGACCTTCGCCACGGCGACCAAGGCGGCCACCGGCTACCAGGTGTACAACCAGGTCCGCGGCAACGGTGACTACACCAACGACGGCAAGTCCGACCTGCTGGTCCGGCGCGGCGGTACCAACGATCTGTACCTGGTCAAGGGCACCGGAAAGTCCACGGCCCCGTTCGAGGCGCCCGTGAAGGTGCGCACCAACTGGGCGGCGTACAACCTGCTCGTCACTCCCGGCGATGTGAACGGGGACGGGAAGGCCGACCTGATCGCCCGCTCGACCAGTGGTGCTCTGTATCTGCTGAAGGGCACAGGGAAGGCCACCTCTGAGATCTTCGCCGCATCGGTGAAGCTCGGATCCGGCTGGAACGGTTACTACACCGTCGGCTGATATCCCAGGTGAGTGAGGGGCGAGCCCCTTCTCCTGTGTACGTGTCCTGTGACCGCCGCACTCCGCGGTGGTCACAGGGCGTTGTGCAACCCCTTGCCGGGCCTCGGCGGAGATCTTTGCCACACCCGCCACCATCGGAAACGGCCGGCAGCAGTACGGCATTTTCGGCTGAATTCCCAGGTGAGGCTGGATTTCACAGCCCCCGCACCCCAACGCCCTGTCACTCCCGCCCCCAGCGGAAGTGACAGGGCGTTGTGCAACGCTTTGGCCTGTTCCACCGTCTGACAAGTACCGACCGACCATGCCTGACCGTCTTGGCAGGGGGTAGCCGGACCTACGAGGACTCGAGGGAGAGCATGGCCGAGCACAGCAAGGAAAGCCGAATACGCGGCGGCGGCAGCAGCGGCAGTGGCAGCGGCGGCAAGCGAGCCGCCGGCAAGCGCCGCAAGCCGCAGTCGACGCGCCGCAGAGTGCTGACCATCACCGCCTGGGTCGCGGCAGCCGTGGTGCTGCTCGGCGGCGGCGGGCTCGGGTACCTCTACTTCAAGCTCAACGGCAACATCAAGGGCGTCGACATCAACGCCGCGCTCGGCACCAGCCGCCCCGCGCAGGTCGACAACGGCTCGATGGACATCCTGGTCCTCGGCTCCGACTCGCGGGCGGGCAAGAACGCCCAGTACGGCAAGGACGAGGGCGCCTCCCGCTCGGACACCGCGATGGTCGTGCACGTCTACAAGGGCCACAAGTCGGCCAGTGTCGTCTCCATCCCCCGGGACACCCTGGTCACACGCCCGTCCTGCACCACCTCCAGCGGGACGGACCCCGGTGGCAAGCGCCTCATGTTCAACACGGCGTACGAGGTCGGCGGGCCCGCCTGCGCGGTCAAGACCATCGAGTCGATGTCCGGCATCCGCATGGACCACTACATCGAGGTCGACTTCACCGGCTTCAAGAAGCTGATCGACGAGCTGGGCGGGGTGCCGATCACCACGACCAAGGACATCAACGACAGCAAGAGCCATCTGAACCTCAAGGCCGGCACGCACACCCTCGACGGTGAGCAGGCGCTCGGACTCGTCCGTACCCGGCACGGCGTCGGCGACGGCAGCGACCTCGGCCGCATCCAGCTGCAGCAGGCCTTCATCAAGGCGCTGATCAAGCAGGTCAAGGGCGTCGGCGTCTTCACGAGCCCCACCAAGCTCCTCAGCCTCGCCGAGGCCGCCACCAAGACGGTCACCACCGACTCCGATCTGGCCTCGGTGTCCAGCCTGTCCAGCTTCGCCAACGGACTGAAGTCGATCAGTTCGAGCAGCATGAAGATGGTCACGCTGCCGGTGCAGTACGACCCGGCCGACCCGAACCGCGTCATTCCCCTCGACGCGAAGTCCCAGCAGGTCTGGGCCGCGCTCAAGGCGGACAAGGCGATCCCCGCCTCGGCCACCAAGGGATCCGCGGGCGACACGGGCTCCGCGGGCAAGATCGTCGCAGGGTCGTAGGGGAATAGAAACGGGCATCCCCCGGTTCTGTGAAATGTGCTTGATTTTGAAGCATCGGCCAGTGCTGGCAGACTGGTACGTCGGTCCCGGTTCACGTCTCGGCAACTCCGTCGTGGCGACCCGGCACCCTCCCGAACCTAGGAGACACCTTGAAGCGCGAGATCCACCCCCAGTACTTCGAGACCCAGGTCAGCTGCACCTGTGGCGCCTCGTTCACCACCCGTAGCACCCTCTCCGAAGGCGCCATCCGCGCCGAGGTCTGCTCCGAGTGCCACCCGTTCTACACGGGCAAGCAGAAGATCATGGACACCGGTGGCCGTGTGGCCCGCTTCGAGGCCCGCTTCGGCAAGGCTGCCGCTTCCAAGTAGCGAGCCATCTGCGCCGGTTCTCGGTCGCTCCCCAGGAGCGACCGGACCGGCGCTTTTGCGGTCCAAGCAGCCCTTTAAGTACGGACACGTACAGAAGCAGGAGCCCGAAGATGTTCGAGGCGGTCGAGGATCTCATCGGCGAGCACGCCGGTCTCGAGACGAAGCTCGCAGACCCGTCGGTCCACGCGGACCAGGCGAATGCGCGCAAGCTCGGCAAGCGTTACGCCGAGCTGACCCCGATCGTCTCCACGTACCGCTCCTGGAAGCAGACCGGGGACGACATCGAGACGGCCCGCGAACTGGCCGCGGACGACCCGGACTTCGCCGCCGAGGTGAAGGAGCTGCAGGGACAGCGCGAGGAACTCACCGAGAAGCTCCGGCTGCTCCTGGTGCCCCGCGACCCCAGCGACGACAAGGACGTCCTGCTGGAGATCAAGGCGGGTGCGGGCGGCGACGAGTCGGCCCTGTTCGCCGGTGACCTCCTGCGGATGTATCTGCGGTACGCCGAGCGCATCGGCTGGAAGACCGAGATCATCGACGCCACCGAGTCCGAGCTGGGCGGCTACAAGGACGTCCAGGTCTCCGTGAAGACCAAGGGCGGCAACGGTGCGACCGAGCCCGGCCAGGGCGTCTGGGCGCGGATGAAGTACGAGGGCGGGGTGCACCGCGTGCAGCGCGTGCCCTCCACCGAGTCCGCGGGCCGTATCCACACCTCCGCCGCCGGTGTGCTGGTCACGCCCGAGGCGGAGGAGGTCGAGGTCGAGGTCCACGCGAACGATCTCCGTATCGACGTCTACCGCTCGTCGGGCCCCGGCGGCCAGTCCGTCAACACCACCGACTCCGCGGTCCGCATCACGCACCTGCCGACCGGCGTCGTGGCGTCCTGCCAGAACGAGAAGAGCCAGCTCCAGAACAAGGAGCAGGCCATGCGCATCCTGCGCTCGCGGCTCCTCGCCGCGGCCCAGGAGGCAGCCGAGCAGGAAGCCTCCGACGTGCGCCGCAGCCAGGTGCGTACCGTGGACCGCTCCGAGAAGATCCGGACCTACAACTTCCCGGAAAACCGCATCTCCGACCACCGCGTCGGCTTCAAGGCGTACAACTTGGACCAGGTCCTCGACGGAGACCTCGACGCCATGATCCAGGCGTGCGTCGACGCGGACTCCGCGGCCAAGCTCGCCGCGGCCCAGTAGAAGCAGAAGCAGCCCAGCAGAAGTCAGTCCAGTCATCGTTGTAGCAACTCAGTGCCAGCCCGTACGGAGAACCGCATGAACCTGCTGCTTGCCGAGGTGGCCCAGGCCACCCAGCGGCTGGCCGACGCCGGCGTGCCCTCCCCGCGCTTCGACGCGGAGGAGCTCGCCGCCTTCGTGCACGGCGTCAAGCGGGGCGAGCTGCACAACGTCAAGGACACGGACTTCGACGCCCGCTACTGGGAGACCATCGCCCGCCGCGAGGCCAGGGAACCGCTCCAGCACATCACCGGACGCGCCTTCTTCCGCTATCTGGAACTCCAGGTCGGACCCGGCGTCTTCGTGCCCCGCCCCGAGACCGAGTCGGTCGTCGGCTGGGCCATAGACGCGGTGCGCGCCATGGACGTGGTCGAACCGCTGATCGTCGACCTCTGTACGGGATCGGGCGCGATCGCCCTCGCCATGGCCCAGGAGGTGCCGCGCTCGCGCGTGCACGCCGTGGAGCTGTCCGAGGACGCCCTGAAGTGGACCCGTAAGAACGCCGAGGGGTCCAGGGTCACCGTCCACCAGGGAGACGCCCTGAGCGCCCTTCCCGAGCTCGACGGCCAGGTCGACCTGGTGATCTCCAACCCGCCGTACATCCCCCTCACCGAGTGGGAGTACGTCGCCCCCGAGGCCCGTGACCACGACCCGGAGATGGCTCTCTTCTCCGGCGAGGACGGCCTCGACACCATCCGCGGCATCGAGCGCACCGCCCACCGCCTCCTGGTGCCCGGCGGCGTCGTCGTCATCGAGCACGCGGACACCCAGGGCGGCCAGGTCCCCTGGATCTTCACCGAGGAACGGGGCTGGGCCGACGCGGCCGATCACCCCGACCTGAACAACCGGCCCCGCTTCGCCACGGCCCGCAAGGCCATGCCGTGACGGGGAATGCCGTCGGCACTGCCGGCACCACCGTCCTGTATTTGTTCGAGGAGGCTCGCTAAATGGCACGGCGATACGACACCAACGACGCGTCCGACCGCACCACCGGTCTGCGCGAAGCCGCCTCCGCCGTGCGCAGGGGCGAACTCGTCGTGCTCCCCACCGACACCGTCTACGGCATCGGCGCCGACGCCTTCTCCTCCGAGGGCGTACGCGACCTCCTCGACGCCAAGGGCCGGGGCCGCAACATGCCCACCCCCGTCCTCATCGGCTCCCCGAACACCCTGCACGGCCTGGTCACGGACTTCTCCGAGCAGGCCTGGGAGCTCGTCGACGCCTTCTGGCCCGGCGCGCTCACGCTCGTCGCCAAGCACCAGCCGTCCCTCCAGTGGGACCTCGGCGACACCGGGGGCACCGTGGCCGTACGTATGCCGCTGCACCCCGTCGCCATCGAACTGCTCACCGAGGTCGGCCCGATGGCCGTATCCAGCGCCAACCTCACGGGACACCCGTCACCCGAGGACTGCGACGCCGCACAGGAGATGCTCGGCGACTCCGTCTCGGTCTACCTGGACGGCGGCCCGACCCCGGGCATCGTCCCGTCCTCGATCGTCGACGTCACCGGCAAGATCCCTGTCCTGCTCCGCGCGGGCGCACTCTCCGCGGAGGAGCTGCGCAAGGTGGTACCCGACCTCGAGGTGGCCAATTGACCGCCCCTGAGGGGCGTGGCATAGGTGCGGCCGCCTCCGGCGGCACATTCAGAATCCTCCACGTCAGCACCGGCAACGTCTGCCGCTCACCGATCACCGAGCGGCTGACCCGTCATGCCCTCAGCGACCGCCTCGGCGACCCGCTGACGGGCGGACTGATCGTGGAGAGCGCGGGCACCTGGGGGCACGAGGGCGCGCCCATGGAGGCGAACGCGGCGACCGTCCTGGAGGACTACGGCGCGGACCCCAAGGGCTTCCTCGGCCGTGAGCTCCTCGACGACCACGTCATCCGCGCCGACCTGGTGCTGACCGCGACCCGCGACCACCGGGCGCAGGTCATCTCGATGGGGCACTCCGCCGGGCTGCGCACGTTCACGCTGAAGGAGTTCACCCGTCTCGTACGGGCCATAGATCCGGCGACGCTTCCCGACCCCCTCGACGACGGGGTGGTCGAGCGCGCCCGCGCGCTGGTCCGCGCTGCCGCCGCTCTACGCGGGTGGCTCCTCGCGCCCAGCGCGGAGGCGGACGAGGTGAACGACCCCTACGGGGCGCCGATCACCTTCTTCCGCTCCATCGGCGACGAGATCAACCAGGCCATCGACCCGGTGGTCACGGCGCTGACGGGCGTCGGAGCAAGGTCAAGCCCCTCCGGCGACTGACCCAATCAAGCCCCTCCGGCGATTGAGGAGCGGGGTCCGGGGCAGCGCCCCGGTCGCGGCGGAGCCGCGAAGAGCACTCGCCGCAGGCGGTCCGGCCGACCCCGTCCTACATTGGTTCCGACGCCGGAGGAGCCAGCCATGTCGGTCACCACTGCTGCACACGCCACCGCTGCACAGGCCGCAGGCCTCGACGCCCTGCGCCGCCAGGACCCCGAGATCGCCGACGTCATCCTTGCCGAGGAGGCACGCCAGGCGAGCTCCCTCCAGCTGATCGCCGCCGAGAACTTCACCTCCCCGGCCGTACTGGCCGCCCTCGGCTCCCCGCTCGCCAACAAGTACGCCGAGGGCTATCCCGGCGCCCGCCACCACGGCGGCTGCGAGCTGGTGGACGTCGCCGAGCGGATCGCCTGCGAGCGGGCCGCGGCTCTCTTCGGGGCCGAGCACGCGAACGTACAGCCGCACTCCGGCTCCTCCGCCGTCCTCGCCGCGTACGCCGCCCTGCTCCGCCCCGGTGACACCGTCCTGGCCATGGGACTCACCCACGGCGGGCACCTCACGCACGGGTCGCCCGCCAATTTCTCCGGACGCTGGTTCGACTTCGTCGGGTACGGGGTCGACGGCGAGAGCGGTCTCATCGACTACGGGCAGGTACGCGCCCTCGCCCGCGAACACCACCCCAGAGCCATCGTCTGCGGCTCGATCTCCTACCCGCGCCACCCCGACTACGCGGCCTTCCGCGAGATCGCGGACGAGGCCGGCGCCTATCTGATCGCGGACGCGGCCCACCCCATCGGCCTGGTCGCCGGGGGAGCGGCCCCCAACCCGGTGCCGTACGCCGATGTGGTCTGCGCGACCACGCACAAGGTGCTGCGCGGGCCGCGCGGCGGCATGATCCTGTGCGGCGCCGAGCTCGCGGAGCGCATCGACCGGGCGGTCTTCCCCTTCACCCAGGGCGGCGCCCAGATGCACACGGTCGCCGCGAAGGCCGTCGCCTTCGCCGAGGCGGGCGCGCCCGCGTTCACCGCGTACGCCCATCAGGTGGTCGCCAACGCCCGGGTGCTCGCCGCCGGACTGCTGACGGAGGGTCTCACCGTCACCACCGGGGGTACGGACACCCATTTGATCACCGCAGATCCGGCGCCGCTGGGTGTCGACGGCCAGGCCGCGCGCAGCCGACTCGCCGCCGCCGGGCTGGTCCTGGACACCTGCGCGCTGCCGTGGGGAGATGCGCGCGGCATCCGCCTTGGGACGGCCGCGGTCACCACACAGGGCATGCGGGAGGCCGAAATGGCGCGGATCGCCGTGCTCTTCGGGGTGGTTCTGCGCGAAGAGCGAGACGCCAGGGAAGTCCTGGCGGAGGTGCGCGAACTCACCCGCACATATCCGCCGTATCCGGGGTAGTCGGGCACTGTGCAACCATCATCGCTACCCGTGTGTCCTCCATGGCATGCACGTGAGAGCTAGGGTGTGGGGCTGAGATGGCCAGCGATACCTGTGGGGCAGCCCGTGCGTGAATATCTGCTGACGCTGTGCGTCACAGCCGCAGTGACCTATCTGCTGACGGGGCCGGTGCGGAAGTTCGCCATCGTGGCCGGGGCAATGCCGGAGATCCGTGCGAGAGACGTGCACAGAGAACCGACACCGCGGCTCGGTGGCATCGCCATGTTCGGCGGTCTGTGCGCCGGACTGCTGGTCGCCGACCACCTGGTGAACCTCAACGGCGTCTTCACGCTCTCCAACGAGCCGCGTGCGCTGCTCTCGGGGGCCGGGCTGATCTGGCTGATCGGCGTACTGGACGACAAGTTCGAGATCGACGCCCTGATCAAGCTCGGCGGCCAGATGATCGCCGCGGGCGTCATGGTCATGCAGGGCCTGGAGATCCTCTGGCTGCCCATCCCGGGCATCGGCACGGTCTCCCTGACCTCCTGGCAGTCCACCCTGCTCACGGTCGCTCTCGTGGTCATCACGATCAACGCGGTCAACTTCGTGGACGGTCTGGACGGACTTGCGGCGGGCATGGTCTGCATCGCCGCCGCGGCGTTCTTCATGTACACCTACCGCCTCTGGTACGGGTACGGGATCGAGGCCGCCGCCCCGGCGACCCTCTTCGCGGCGATCCTCATGGGCATGTGCCTGGGCTTCCTGCCGCACAACATGCACCCCGCCAGAATCTTCATGGGCGACTCGGGATCGATGATGATCGGCCTCGTCATGGCGGCCGCCGCGATCTCGGTGACGGGTCAGGTCGACCCGGACGCGCTCAACTTGAACCTCGGCGGTGTGCGCAACGCCACCCACGCGATGCTCCCGGTCTTCATCCCGCTGCTGATGCCGCTGACGATCATCGCGATCCCGATGGCCGACCTGGTCCTCGCCATCGTCCGGCGTACCTGGAACGGGCAGTCGCCGTTCGCCGCCGACCGCGGGCATCTGCACCACCGGCTCCTGGAGATCGGCCACTCGCAGAGCCGTGCGGTGCTGATCATGTACTTCTGGTCGGCGCTGTTCGCCTTCGGTGCGCTCGCCATCTCCGTGCAGTCCACCTCGATGTGGGTGGTGCTTGCCATCGTGATGCTGAGCGCGATCGGTCTCGTACTTCTGCTGCTGCCGCGTTTCAAGCCGCACGCCCCGCGCTGGGCGGAGCGGTTCGTGCCGCCGCGCTACCGGCGGCCGAGGGGTGAGGAGGCCACCGAGGCCACCGAGGACGAAGCAGCGGACGAAGCAGTGGACGAATCGGATGAAAAGCCGCCAATTCCGGCAGGTGTCAATGGTGCGACCGCAGTTGGCCCCCGATCGCGCTTCCCTGACCGGCGGAAGGCCGGCACGACCCGCTGACGCATTGCTCAACTGCCGCCAATACCAGACAAAGTGGCTGTCCCGCTGCACAGACGCGCGGATTAACTCTCATGTGTGACGGGCAGCACACCTCCATGGTAAAGACCTCATCAAATAGTTTGTGATACCGTTCACGAAACCCGGCAACAGAGCCGAAGGGCCTTAGTGCGAAGGCCTTTTGGCGCGAGATCACTCTCGGACCGGGCCTACGCTCGTCCATGACGACACCCTGCCCCCACCAGAAGCGGAGCTGCCGCCATGCCGTCCAACGACGCCCAGATCCTCCTTCCCACCGCCTTGCCCAGCGCTGCCGTCGGCCTCGTCGCCGTCGCGATCAGCGGTGTGGTCACGGGCGGCAAGGGTGCGATCGGAGCCGCCGTCGGTGCAGCAGTGGTGATCGCCTTCATGGGAGCCGGACTCGTGGTGCTGCAACGCACCGCAAAGAGCTTTCCGCATCTGTTCCAGGCCATGGGGATGCTTCTCTACGTGGCCCAACTGCTGCTGCTTTTCGTTTTGATGGGCCTCTTCAAGCACACCGAGTTCTTCAACTTCAAGGCGTTCGCCTTCACTCTGCTCGCGTGCACGATCACGTGGGTCGCGGCACAGGCGCGCGCCTACATGAAGGCCAAGATTCTTTACGTCGAACCCACTCCCTCCTCGGTCGCCAAGCCCGAGACGAGCGGGTCCACGTCGTGAACGGTAGGGCCGGGATAAAACGCTGTTCGCGATGCTGCTATCGTCCGGTGCCAACTGCGGCACTGCGGGCGCGGGTATCCGAGCTGACGCCTGTCCCAGCGCGAGGCTCGATGTCGAACCGCCCCGCCCACGTCCGTAAGACCACCAGTCCAGTGCCGACCCGCGGCTGCGCGCCGCGCCGACACAACGAGGTTGCCGTACCTATGCGCCACGCTGAAGGAGCCCGCGGTGAGTGCTGACACAACGCTTGCCTTTGATGCGAGCTGCCACATTTTCTCCGGATGCGGGTTCCCGGCACCGGGCCTCCACACCTTCCTTTACGAGCCCATGTTCTCCGTGGGCGGCTTCGACTTCACCAAGCCGATGCTGCTCGCGCTGCTCGCCACGGTCGTGATCGTCGCCTTCTTCTGGGCGGCGTTCAACAAGCCGAAGCTGGTTCCCGGCAAGGTGCAGATGGTCGGTGAGGCGGGTTACGACTTCGTACGCCGCGGCATCGTCTACGAGATCATCGGCAAGAAGGACGGCGAGAAGTACGTCCCGCTGATGGTGTCCCTGTTCTTCTTCGTGTGGATGCTCAACCTCTGGTCGATCATCCCGCTCGCCCAGTTCCCGGTCACCTCGCTGATCGCCTTCCCGGCCGGTCTCGCGCTGATCGTGTACGTCGTGTGGGTCAGCCTGACCTTCAAGAAGCACGGCTTCGTCGGCGCCTGGAAGAACATCACCGGCTACGACAAGTCGCTCGGCTGGGTCATGCCGCTGGTCGTCGTGATCGAGTTCTTCTCGAACCTGATCATCCGGCCCTTCACCCACGCGGTCCGGCTCTTCGCGAACATGTTCGCCGGCCACCTGCTGATCGTGATGTTCACGATCGCCTCCTGGTACTTGATGAACGGCATCGGCATCGCCTACGGCACCGTGTCGTTCGTCATGGTCATCGTGATGACGCTCTTCGAGTTGTTCATCCAGGCCGTCCAGGCGTACGTCTTCGTGCTCCTGGCATCCAGCTACATCCAGGGCGCGCTCGCCGAGAGCCACTGAGCCAGCCCGCTTGCTCATCAGTCCAACCAGACGTCCGATGGCCAACCCCCATCGGGTCCGTGAAAGAGAAGGAAGTAACGGCATGTCCGCTGCTCTCGAATTGGTCAACCTCGCCGCTGACCCTTCCGCCAAGACCAACGTGGTCGGCAACGTCGCCTCCATCGGCTACGGCCTCGCGGCGATCGGCCCCGGCGTCGGCGTCGGCATCATCTTCGGTAACGGCACCCAGGCGCTGGCCCGTCAGCCCGAGGCTGCCGGCCTGATCCGTACCAACCAGATCATGGGTTTCGCCTTCTGCGAGGCGCTTGCCCTCATCGGCATCGTCATGGGCTTCGTCTACCAGTAAACCGGCCCGACAAGCCCAACCCCATTCATGGAAGGCACTGATGTGAACGCTCTGTTCCTTGCGGCGGAGGCGGAGACCCAGAATCCCCTCGTCCCGCATCTCGACGAGCTGGTCATCGGTCTGCTCGCCTTTGCCATCGTCTTCGGCTTCCTCGCGAAGAAGCTCCTTCCGAACATCAACAAGGTTCTGGACGAGCGCCGTGAGGCGATCGAGGGTGGCATCGAGAAGGCCGACGCGGCCAAGCTCGAGGCCGAGAGTGTGCTGGAGCAGTACAAGGCCCAGCTCGCCGAGGCCCGGCACGAGGCCGCTCGTCTGCGCCAGGAGGCGCAGGAGCAGGGTGCCGCACTCATCCTGGAGATGCGTGCGGAGGGCCAGCGTCAGCGTGAGGAAATCATCGCTGCCGGTCACACCCAGATCGAGGCCGACCGCAAGCAGGCCGCGCAGTCGCTGCGCCAGGACGTGGGCAAGCTCGCCACCGACCTGGCAGGCAAGCTCGTCGGCGAGTCCCTCGAGGACCACGCCCGGCAGAGCCGCACCGTCGATCGTTTCCTCGCTGATCTCGAGGAGAAGGCCGGGGCCGCCCGATGAAGGGCGCGAGCCGCGAGGCACTGGCTGCCGCACGGACGCGACTCGACGCACTGACCGACTCCTCGTCGGCCGAAGCGGCGACCCTCGCGGACGAGCTCGCCGCCGTCACCGCGCTGCTGCACCGCGAGGTGTCCCTGCGCCGGGTCCTGACCGACCCGTCGCAGTCCGGCGAGGCCAAGGCCGAGCTGGCAGGGCGGCTGTTCGGCAGCCAGGTCAGCGGTCCGACCGCCGATCTGCTGACCGGTATGGTCCGCTCGCGCTGGTCGCAGTCGCGTGATCTCGTGGACGCGGCCGAGGAGCTGGCGGCCACCGCCGACCTCACCGCGGCGCAGAAGTCGGGCGCGCTCGACAACGTGGAGGACGAGCTGTTCCGGTTCGGCCGGATCGTCTCCTCCTCCACCGAGCTGCGCTCCGCGCTCACCGACCGCAGGGCACCCGCCACTGCCAAGAGCGAGCTGCTGCGCAGCCTGCTCGGCGGCAAGGCGGCCCCGGTCACCGAGCGCCTGGTCGTACGACTTGTGACACAGCCCCGTGGACGTAGCCTGGAAGCGGGACTCGAGTCCCTCTCCAAGCTCGCCGCGGAGCGCCGGGACCGGATGGTCGCGGTCGTCACCTCGGCGGTACCGCTGAGCGACGACCAGAAGCTCCGTCTCGGTGGCGTACTGGCAAAGCTCTACGGCCGTCAGATGCACCTCAACCTCGACGTTGACCCCGCGGTCCTCGGAGGACTGCAGGTACGCGTCGGTGACGAGGTCATCAACGGCTCGATCGCGGACCGTCTCGACGAGGCATCAAGGCGTATGTCTGCCTAGCCGGCTGAGTCCAGCCACCAACTCAACAAGACTGATAACGGCCCGAGTTGGGCCGACGTAATTGATTCGGCTCAACAAGGAGAGCAGGGAACCCAGATGGCGGAGCTCACGATCCGGCCGGAGGAGATCCGGGATGCGCTGGAGAATTTTGTCCAGTCGTACCAGCCGGACGCGGCCTCGCGCGAGGAGGTCGGAACGGTCAGCGTTGCCGGCGACGGCATCGCGAAGGTAGAGGGTCTTCCCTCTGCCATGGCGAACGAACTGCTGAAGTTCGAGGACGGCACCCTCGGTCTCGCCCTCAACCTCGATGAGCGCGAGATCGGTGCGGTCATCCTCGGCGAGTTCAGTGGTGTCGAGGAGGGCCAGCCGGTGCGACGCACCGGTGAGGTGCTCTCCGTCGGTGTCGGCGAGGGCTACCTCGGCCGCGTTGTCGACCCGCTCGGCAACCCGATCGACGGCCTCGGCGAGATCGCAACCGACGGCCGGCGCGCACTGGAGCTGCAGGCTCCCGGCGTCATGGTCCGTAAGTCGGTCCACGAGCCGATGCAGACCGGCTACAAGGCTGTCGACGCCATGGTGCCGATCGGCCGTGGCCAGCGTCAGCTGATCATCGGTGACCGTCAGACCGGCAAGACCGCTCTGGCGATCGACACGATCATCAACCAGCGCGACAACTGGCGCTCGGGCGACGTGAACAAGCAGGTGCGCTGCATCTACGTCGCCATCGGCCAGAAGGGCTCCACCATCGCGTCTGTGCGCGGTGCGCTGGAGGATGCGGGCGCCCTGGAGTACACGACGATCGTCGCTGCTCCGGCTTCCGACCCGGCAGGCTTCAAGTACCTCGCCCCGTACACCGGTTCGGCCATCGGCCAGCACTGGATGTACGCCGGCAAGCACGTCCTCATCATCTTCGACGACCTGTCGAAGCAGGCCGACGCCTACCGCGCCGTGTCCCTGCTGCTGCGCCGTCCGCCGGGCCGCGAGGCCTACCCGGGCGACGTCTTCTACCTGCACTCGCGTCTGCTGGAGCGTTGCGCCAAGCTCTCGGACGAGATGGGCAAGGGCTCGATGACGGGTCTCCCGATCGTCGAGACCAAGGCGAACGACGTGTCGGCGTTCATCCCGACCAACGTCATCTCCATCACCGACGGTCAGTGCTTCCTTGAGTCCGACCTGTTCAACGCCGGCCAGCGGCCCGCGCTGAACGTCGGTATCTCGGTCTCCCGCGTCGGTGGCTCCGCCCAGCACAAGGCCATGAAGCAGGTCTCGGGCCGGCTCCGTGTCGACCTCGCCCAGTACCGCGAGCTGGAGGCGTTCGCCGCCTTCGGTTCCGACCTGGACGCGGCGTCGAAGTCTTCGCTGGAGCGCGGCAAGCGCATGGTCGAGCTGCTGAAGCAGGGCCAGTACCAGCCGATGCCCGTCGAGGAGCAGGTCGTCTCCGTCTGGGCCGGCACCACCGGCAAGATGGACGACGTACCGGTCGAGGACATCCGCCGCTTCGAGACCGAGCTGCTGGAGCACCTGCGCCGCGAGCGCAAGGAGCTTCTCACCTCGATCGCCGAGGGCGGCAAGATGTCGGACGACACGCTGACCTCGATCGCCGACGCGATCACCGCCTTCAAGCGCCAGTTCGAGACCTCGGACGGCAAGCTGCTGGGCGAGGACACGCCGACCGTCAACGTCTCCAAGTGACGACGGAAGGGACCTGACTCATGGGAGCGCAGCTCCGGGTCTACAAGCGTCGAATCCGTGCCGTCACGGCGACCAAGAAGATCACCAAGGCGATGGAGATGATCGCCGCCTCGCGCATCGTCAAGGCGCAGCGCAAGGTGGCGGCATCGATGCCGTACGCAACCGAGCTCACCCGTGCGGTGACCGCGGTCGCGACCGGCTCCACCACCAAGCACCCGCTCACCACCGAGGCCGAGGCCCCGGCCCGGGCCGCGATCGTCCTCATCACGAGCGACCGCGGACTGGCCGGCGGCTACTCGTCCAACGCCATCAAGGCTGCGGACCGGCTGACCGAGCGGCTGCGCGGCGAGGGCAAGGAGGTCGACACGTACATCGTCGGCCGCAAGGGTGTCGCCTACTACGGCTTCCGCGAGCGCAAGGTCGCGGAGTCGTGGACCGGCTTCACCGACAGCCCGAGCTACGCGGACGCCAAGAACGTGGCAGCGCCGCTGATCGAGGCCATCCAGACGGAGACGGCCGAAGGCGGAGTCGACGAACTGCACATCGTCTTCACGGAATTCGTGTCGATGATGACGCAGAACCCCGTCGACGACCGGATGCTGCCTCTCTCGCTCGAGAAGGTTCAGGAGGAGAGCAGCACGAAGGGCGAGATCCTTCCGCTGTTCGACTTCGAGCCGTCGGCGGAGGACGTCCTCGACGCCCTGCTGCCGCGCTACGTCGAGAGCCGTATCTACAACGCACTGCTGCAGTCCGCTGCTTCCGAGCACGCTGCCCGCCGTCGTGCGATGAAGTCGGCGACCGACAACGCCGGGGATCTCGTCAAGAGCCTCTCCCGGCTTGCCAACGCGGCCCGCCAGGCCGAAATCACCCAGGAAATCAGCGAGATCGTCGGTGGCGCCAGCGCCATGGCAGACGCATCCGCGGGGAGTGACAAGTAATGACGACCTCTGTTGAGACGGCCGTAGCCACGGGCCGCGTCGCCCGGGTCATCGGCCCGGTCGTCGACGTGGAGTTCCCCGTCGACGCGATGCCCGAGATCTACAACGCACTGCACGTCCAGGTGGCCGACCCGGCCGAAGACGGCAAGATCAAGACGCTGACCCTCGAAGTCGCCCAGCACCTGGGTGACGGCGTGGTCCGGGCGATCTCGATGCAGCCGACCGACGGTCTGGTCCGCCAGGCCCCGGTGACCAACACCGGCAACGGCATCACGGTGCCGGTCGGCGACGTCACCAAGGGCAAGGTGTTCAACACCCTCGGCGAGATCCTGAACAAGCCCGAGGCCGAGTCGGAGATCACCGAGCGGTGGCCCATCCACCGCAAGGCTCCGGCGTTCGACCAGCTCGAGTCGAAGACCGAGATGTTCGAGACCGGCGTCAAGGTCATCGACCTTCTCACCCCGTACGTCAAGGGTGGAAAGATCGGTCTGTTCGGTGGTGCCGGTGTCGGCAAGACCGTTCTGATCCAGGAAATGATCTACCGCGTCGCCAACAACCACGACGGTGTGTCGGTGTTCGCGGGCGTCGGTGAGCGTACCCGTGAGGGCAACGACCTCATCGAGGAGATGGCCGAGTCCGGCGTCATCGACAAGACGGCGCTTGTCTTCGGTCAGATGGACGAGCCGCCGGGCACGCGTCTTCGCGTCGCGCTGGCCGGTCTGACCATGGCGGAGTACTTCCGCGATGTGCAGAAGCAGGACGTGCTCTTCTTCATCGACAACATCTTCCGTTACACCCAGGCCGGTTCGGAGGTGTCGACCCTTCTCGGTCGCATGCCGTCCGCCGTGGGTTACCAGCCGAACCTGGCTGACGAGATGGGTCTGCTGCAGGAGCGCATCACCTCGACGCGTGGTCACTCGATCACCTCGATGCAGGCGATCTACGTCCCCGCGGACGACCTGACCGACCCGGCGCCGGCGACCACCTTCGCCCACCTGGACGCGACGACCGTTCTGTCGCGTCCGATCTCGGAGAAGGGCATCTACCCGGCGGTCGACCCGCTGGACTCGACGTCCCGCATCCTGGACCCGCGCTACATCGCGCGGGAGCACTACGACGCCGCGATGCGCGTCAAGACGATCCTTCAGAAGTACAAGGATCTTCAGGACATCATCGCGATCCTCGGTATCGACGAGCTGGGCGAAGAGGACAAGCTTGTCGTCCACCGCGCCCGTCGCGTCGAGCGCTTCCTGTCGCAGAACACCCACGTCGCCAAGCAGTTCACCGGCGTGGACGGTTCGGACGTACCGCTCGAAGAGTCGATCACCGCGTTCAACGCGATCTGCGACGGGGACTACGACCACTTCCCCGAGCAGGCGTTCTTCATGTGCGGTGGCATCGAGGACCTCAAGGCGAACGCCAAGGAGCTCGGCGTCTCCTGAGTCCACTGACTCACGGGACTGACAGGAGAGGGGCGGGACCCGTTCCGCCCCTCTCCTTCCACCCACGCTGTATCTCCCGGGGGGACAACCCCCGGAACCCCGGCCGAGAGGCCGGGAAGGGCCCGCGGTGTTTCGGCATCGCGCGCCCCACTAGACTTTGACCCGACACCCGGCTCAATCCGCCGGGTGGTGACCCGAGGAGCCTCCCTTGGCTGCTGAGCTGCACGTCGAGCTGGTCGCGGCGGACCGTAACGTCTGGTCCGGCGAGGCCACCCTGGTGGTCGCGCGCACCACGTCCGGCGACATCGGCGTCATGCCCGGTCACCAGCCGCTCCTCGGAGTGCTGGAATCGGGCCCGGTGACCATCCGTACCAGCGAGGGCGGCACTGTCGTCGCCGCTGTGCACGGCGGGTTCATCTCGTTCGCGGACAACAAGCTGTCGTTGCTGGCCGAGATCGCGGAGCTGGCCGACGAGATCGACGTCCAGCGCGCCGAGCGTGCGCTGGAGAGTGCCAAGTCGGAGGAGGACGCGGGCGCCGAACGGCGTGCCGATGTCCGTCTCCGCGCGGCTACGGGGCAGTGACGCCCCGCACCTGAGAGATTTGTCCTCAGCCGCGGCCCGTCCGGAATTTTCCGGAGCGGGTCGCGGCTGAGGCGATGCAGAAGCTGGTCCATGACTGCGTGAGGCGAGGAGGTCGGTGTAGATGATCCTCGCTCTGCTTGTGTGCGGCCTGGTCGTCGTGCTGGTGGCGGTGGGACTCTTCGTCTTCGGGCTGCGCCGACGGCTGATCCAGCGTTCGGGCGGCACCTTCGACTGCAGTGTCCGCTGGGACATCTCCGAGAAACCGGATCCCACGGGCAAGGGTTGGGTGTACGGCGTCGCCCGCTACAGCGGCGACCGGATCGAGTGGTACCGGGTCTTCTCGTACGCGGTGCGACCGCGCCGGATCCTGGATCGGCAGTCCATCGAGGTGGTCGCACGGCGGCTGCCCGAGGGCGAGGAGGAGCTGGCGCTTCTCTCCGACGCCGTGGTGCTCGGCTGCGTCCATCGCGGTACGCGCCTGGAGCTGGCGATGAGCGACGACGCGCTGACCGGCTTCCTTGCCTGGCTGGAGGCCGCGCCGCCCGGCCAGAGGGTGAATGTCGCCTAGGCGATTCAGGTACGTACGTACGGACTGAAGAAGCCGGGGAGAGTGGGGGCGGACCCCTCTCCCCGGCTTCCGTCCGTGTGGAGCCGGCCGCTGCTGCTAGCCGATGCTGTTGTTGACCGCGGTCACCAGCTCGCCGTTGCTGGTGTCACCGCTGAACTCCCAGACGAACGCGCCGCCCAGGCCCTGGCCCTTCGCCCAGCTGATCTTCGAGGCGATGGTGGCCGGGGTGTCGTAGCTCCACCAGTTGGTTCCGCACTTGGCGTACGAGGTGCCTGCGATGGTGCCGGTCGGCGGGCAGGACGTCTTGAGGACCTTGTAGTCCTCGATGCCCTGTTCGTACGTGCCGGGGGCCGGGCCCGTCGCCGTACCGCCCGGTGCGGCCTGGGTCACTCCGGTCCAGCCGCGGCCGTAGAAGCCGATGCCGATCAGGAGCTTGGCGGCGGGGACGCCCTTGGCCTTGTACTTGGCGATGGCGTCCGCGGTGTTGAAGCCGGCCGTCGGGATGCCGGCGTAGGAGGTGAGCGGGGAGTGCGGGGCCGTGGGGCCCTGGGCCGCCCAGGCGCCGAAGAAGTCGTACGTCATCACGTTGTACCAGTTGACGTACTGGGCCGCGCCCGCGTAGTCCGCCGCGTCGATCTTGCCTGCGTCGGAGCCGTCAGCGGTGGTGGCCGCCGTGACCAGGTACGAGGAGCCGAACTTGGCGCGCAGTGCGGACATGACGTTCTTGAAGGCAGCGGCACCGCTGGTGTCGCAGGAGAGGCCGCAGGCGTTGGGGTACTCCCAGTCGATGTCGATGCCGTCGAAGACATCGGCCCAGCGCGGGTCCTCGACCAGGTCGTAGCAGGACTGGGCGAAGGCGGCCGGGTTCTGGGCTGCCTGGCCGAAGCCGCCGGACCAGGTCCAGCCGCCGAAAGACCACAGGATCTTGAGGTTCGGGTGCAGCTTCTTCAGCTTGCGGAGCTGGTTGAAACTGCCGGCGACGGGCTGGTCCCAGGTGTCGGCGACGCCGTCGACGCTGCCGGACGCGTCATAGGTCTTCTGATAGTCGGCGTAGGCGTCGCCGATCGCACACTTGCCGCCGGTGACGTTGCCGAAGGCGTAGTTGATGTGCGTGATCTTCGCCGCGGAGCCCGAGGTCTCCAGGTTCTTGACGTGGTAGTTCCGTCCGTAGACGCCCCAGTCGGTGAAGTACCCGAGCTTGACCTTGCCGCCGGGGTTGCCGCCTCCGCCGCCCGTGGTGGTGACGGTGAGCGTGCCGGACGAGGTGCCGACCTGGTCGATCGTGTCGCGCGCCTTGACGCTGTAGGTGTACGTGGTGCCGGCGGTCAGACCCGTGTCGTTCGCCGTGGTGCCGGTCACCGTGGCGATCTTGGTCGAGCCGCGGTAGACGTCGTAGTTCTTGATGCCCTTGTCGTCCGTCGCGGCGGACCAGTTGAGCGTCAGGGTGGTGTTGGTGACGGCGCTCGCGGTCGGAGTCCCGGGCGCGGAGGGCGGGTTGTCGCCGGGGACGGTGGTGCCGCCGTCACAGGAGGCGCCGTTGAGCTTGCAGTTGGAGGGGGATCCTGAGCCCGCGCCGTTGAAGCCGAAGGAGACCGAGGCGCCGGGGGCGAGGGTGCCGTTGTAGGACTTGTTCTTGGCGGTCCAGTGGGTGCCGGACGAGGTGACATCGGCGTCCCAGGCCGAGGTCACCGAGGTGCCCGCCGGGTAGTCCCACTCGACGGTCCAGCTGCTGATGCTGGTGGTGCCGGCGTTCTTCACGGTCCAGCCCGCGCCGAAGCCGGTGCCCCAGTCGGAGGTCTTGGCGTACGTGGCGGTCGGGCCCGCGGCCTGGGCCGGGGTCGCCAGACCCACGGCCGCTGCGAGCGGGAGGAGGAGTGCGGTCAGGGCTGCGGCGTATCTGGAACGTCTTGATCTGGCGCGTCTTGATCTGAAGCGTGTGCTCAAGAGGGCTCCTCGAGTGGTGAACGGACTGAGATGGGGGTGGGTCCGCTTGCGCACTCTGCGCCGCCCTGAGGGTGCCGTGGAACTGTCTGTCATGGCACGCTCACCGCAGTGTGTGCGGTGAGCGTAGGAAGGTCTGGACCAATCGTCAAGAGGTCCAGACCGCAGCCCCCGAGAAAGCACAGTCAGAGCCCCAACTCCTGTGCCAGGACGGCCGCTTGCACCCTGCTGCGCAGTTCGAGCTTGCCCAGGAGGCGGCTGACGTGGGTCTTGACCGTCCCCTCGGCCATGGAGAGCCGGACCGCGATCTCCGCATTGGACAGCCCGCCGCCCAGACAGGCGAGCACTTCGCGCTCACGGCGGGTCAGTGCGTCCAGGATCGCGGGGTCGGGACCGTCGGCGCGACGGGCGCCGGGGCGTCCGAACTCGGCGATCAGGCGGCGTGTGACGGCGGGGGCGATGAGGCCCTCGCCGCGCGCCACGGTCCGTACCGCCTCGATCAGGTCCTTGGCCTCGGTGTTCTTCAGGAGGAAGCCGGACGCGCCCGCGCGCAGCGCGCCGAAAACGTACTCGTCGAGATCGAAGGTGGTCAGGACCAGTACGTCGGCGAGCTGTTCGGCGACGACCTGGCGGGTGGCCGAGACGCCGTCCAGGCGGGGCATCTGGATGTCCATCAGCACCAGATCGGGGCGGAGCTCGCGGGCGAGGGCGACAGCTCGCTCGCCGTCCGCCGCCTCGCCGACGACCTCGATGTCGGGGGCGCTGCCCAGGATGAGGACCAGGCCCGCCCGTACGGCGGACTGGTCCTCGGCGACCAGGACGCGGATCGTCATACGGTGGAACCCCCTTCTGTCACGGGCAGTCGGGCCCGTACCTGCCAGACCTTTCCCGCATCGCACTTCCCGGCCCCGAAGGTGCCGCCGAGCAGCTCCACCCGCTCGTGCATCCCGATCAGCCCGGCCCCGGAGCCGGGAGCGCGGGGGCCGGGGCGCTCACCGTGCGGGCTGCGCACGCACACCGTGAGCGCCGACCCCTCACGGGCGAGAGTGACGGTGACCTCGCCGGGGGCGGCGTGCTTGAGGGCGTTGGTGAGGGACTCCTGGACGATGCGGTACGCGGCGAGCTCGACCGGGGTGGGGAGCTTCTCGCCCGCGGGGCGTGCGTCGGTGAGATGCGCGTCGAGTCCGTTCGTACGGGCCTGGGAGACCAGCGCGTCGAGTCCGGCCAGCGTCGGGGCCGCGGCCGGCTCCCGGTCCCCGCTGCTGTCGCGCAGCAGGCCGATGAGCCGGCGCATCTCGGCGAGGCCGTCGACGCTGTTCTCGCGGATGACGCCGAGGGCGTCGCGGCTGGTCTTCGGGTCGTCGATGGAGAGCGCGGCGGTGGAGTGGATGGCGATGGCGGAGAGGTGGTTCGCCACCATGTCGTGGAGTTCGCGGGCCATCCGGGAGCGCTCGGCGATCACCGCCTGGGTGCGGTCCATCTCGGCGAGCAGCGCGGTCTGTTCGGCCTGCAGCCTGGCGGTGACGGCGGCCTCGCGGTGGTTGCGTACGAGAACGCCGGTGGCGGCAGGGGTGAAGGCGATCAGGCCGGTGGCGATGCCGATGAGGAGGGCGTCCGGGGTACGGAGCCAGGCGTAGCAGCCGACGGTGACGGTGATGGTGAGGAGGACCGTGACGCGGGGGATACGGCGGGCGGCGGCCGGGGTCCCGTACAGCACGGCCGCGTACATGATGTCCGTGAACATCAGGACGGTGGCGAGGTTCCCGCGGGTGAACTGGTCCGCGACCAGGGTGAGCGTGGCGAGGACCAGGGCGGTCTGCGGGGCGGTCCTGCGCAGCAGTTCAAGACCGGACATCACGAACAGCGGGACGAGGACCCAGGCTCCCGGCAGCCAGCGGCCGGACTGGCTGTGCAGGCCGATCGCCCAGAACGCGAGACCGCCGACCAGACCGGCGAGGGCGATGAGGGCGTCGTCGCGGTGCGGGCGGGGGAGTCGGCCGGGGCGGATCGTCACTCCTCCATCAAACAGGGCGCGGGACGGCACGGCCTCCGTACCCGGGGCGAGGCGCCGGTACATCGAAGGATGCAGTGCGGGTTCGTCACTGGTGACGAGGGACGGGCGCCGGACGGCTGTGACGCTTGAGGGACTGCGCTCGAAAGGGCTGTGAGAGGAGCGGGCCGTGATCGTCACACTGATCGTCATCTGCGAGGTCGGGTTCTGGGTGCTGCTGGCCGGGGGGCTGGCGCTCAGGTATCCGGCGAAGATGCCGAAGGCGGGGCTGGCGGTGCTGCTGTGCGAGCCGCTGCTCGAGGTGGTGCTGCTGGTGGTGACGGCGGTGGACCTGAAGAACGGGGCCGAGCCGGACTGGATGCACGGGCTCGCGGCGGTCTACATCGGGTTCACGGTGGCGCTGGGGCACCGGACGGTCCGGTGGGCCGACGCCCGGTTCGCGCACCGGTTCGCGGGCGGGCCGCCGCCGGTGAAGCCGCCCAAGTACGGTGCTGCGCGGGCTGTGTGGGAGTGGCAGACGGCGGCGCGGTGGACGCTGGCTTCGGTGATCGCGATCGGGCTGCTGCAGGCGGCGGTCTGGTACGTGGGCGGGGACGGGGATGTGGGGTCGCTGCGGGCGTGGCAGTCGCGGATGGTCTTCCTGATCGGGATCAATGTGGTGATCGCGGGGAGCTACAC
>NZ_JAFLRJ010000613.1 GCF_017315755.1 Streptomyces beijiangensis | reverse complement strand
GCCGCCGGGCACGCCGCCGTACCATCGCCGCCCTGACCACCGCCGTCGGCCTGACCGGCGCCGCGGTCTTCACCAGCGTCACGCTGTCGTCGGCGGGCGCGGCGACCACCTGGCCGACGGCCACGGGCAGCCAGTCGGTGTCCTCGACCATCTCGGTCCCGGGTACGTACGACGGCGGGCTGAAGCGGTTCTCCGGCAGCGGCGACCTGGGCGGCAGCGGCCAGGACGAGGGCCAGGACCCGATCTTCAATCTGAAGGACGGCGCGGTCCTCAAGAACGTCATCATCGGCTCACCGGCCGCCGACGGCGTGCACTGCGCGGGCAGTTGCACCCTGCAGAACGTCTGGTGGGAGGACGTCGGCGAGGACGCGGCGACCTTCAAGGGCACGTCGGCCTCGTCCGTCTACACGGTCTACGGCGGCG
>NZ_JAFLRJ010000612.1 GCF_017315755.1 Streptomyces beijiangensis | reverse complement strand
CGGCTTCGGCGTGGGCAAGACGACGATGGTCCGCTCGGTCAGCGAGATCCGCCCCCTCAACACCGAGGAGACGATGACCGAGGCGGGCCGCCCGGTCGACGACATCTCGGCCGTGCACACCAAGACCTCGACGACCGTCGCCTTCGACTTCGGCCGCATCACCATCGACGACCGCTCGGTCCTCTACCTCTTCGGCGCCCCCGGGCAGGAACGTTTCTGGTTCCTCTGGGACCGCCTCTTCGCCGGCACACTGGGCGCGGTCGTCCTCGTCGACACCCGCCGTCTCGCCGACTCCTGGTACGCCATCGACCGCCTGGAGCACCACGGCACCCCGTTCATCGTGGCGTGCAACGACTTCGGCGGCGCCATCCACACCCCGGAGCAGCTGCGCGAGGCCCTCGACCTCTCGCCGGACGTACCGCTGGTCGACTGCGACGCCCGCGACCGTACGTCGTCCAAGTACGTCCTCATCGCCCTCCTCCAGCACCTGCACGCCCTCTCCGCCGCCGCCCGGGAGCCCAGCGCCACATGACCGCACACGCCGAACCCCTCGCACCCGCCCCGCTCAGCGGCCCCCGCTTCCACGTCGAACCGAACGCGCTCTACAGCGAGTTGCGGCGTACGCACGGATCCGTGGCGCCGGTGGTCCTCGACGGGGACGTGCCGGCCTGGCTGGTGCTCGACTACCGCGAGCTGCGTCTGGTCACCGGGGACCCGGTCCTCTTCAGCCGGGACTCCGACCTCTGGAACCAGTGGGACCGCATCCCGGACGACTGGCCGCTGCTGCCGATGATCGGCCGCAAGCAGCCCTCGATCCTCTATACGGTCGGCGAGCGCCACAGCGAGCGCGCACGCATGATCGGCGACGCGCTGGAGGCGGTCGACCCCTTCGCACTGCGCCGCCACGCCGAGCAGTTGGCCGACGAGCTCATCGACTCCTTCTGCGGCAGCGGGTCCTCCGAGATCATCGGGCAGTACGCGATGCTGCTGCCGCTCCGCGTTCTCGCCCGCCTCTACGGCTTCGCGGACGAGCAGGGTCCCGGCCTGGTCAAGGCCATGAACGACATGATCGACGGCCGCGAGAACGCACAGGCGGGCCAAGGCCACCTCGCCAAGTCGATGTTCGAACTCCTCACCGCCAAGAGGGCCGTCCCCGGCGACGACGTCGCCTCGCGGATGCTCGCCGACCCCTCGGGCTTCACGACCGAGGAGATCGCCCAGGACCTGATGGTGATGATGGCGGCGGGCCACCAGCCCACCGCCGACTGGATCGGCAACTCGCTGCGGCTGATGCTGACCGACGACCGGTTCGCCGCCTCGCTCTCGGGCGGCCGGCACAGCGTCGCGGAGGCCATGAACGAGGTCCTCTGGGAGGACACCCCCACCCAGAACGTCGCCGGCCGCTGGGCCTCGCGCGCGACCACCCTGGGCGGGCACTCCATCGCTGCGGGCGACCTGCTGCTCCTGGGCATCGCGGCCGCCAACGCGGACCCCCAGATCCGTACGCACGCCTCTTCGATGACCGGCGGCAACAACGCCCACTTCTCCTTCGGCCACGGCGAACACCGCTGCCCCTTCCCCGCCCAGGAAGTCGCCGAGGTCATCGCCCGTACGGGAATCGAGGTCCTCCTCGACCGGCTCCCGGACCTCGATCTCGCCACCCCGGACGACGCGCTGACCCGCCGCCCGTCCCCGTGGTTGCGCGGCCTGAGCACGCTCCCCCTGGTCTTCACTTCGACCCCTGCACTCGGAGGCACCGCATGACCTGCCCGATCGACCACGCCGGCACGGGTGCCGGAATCGTTCTCGATCCCTTCGTCGCGGACCTGGACGCCGAGAGCGCGGCCCTGCGCGCGGCCGGGCCGCTCGCGCGCGTCGTCCTGCCCGGCGGAGTGGCCTGCTACGCGGTCACGCGCCACGCGGAGGCGCGTCAACTCCTCACCGACGCACGGCTGGTGAAGGACATCAACGCCTGGGGCGCCTGGCAGCGCGGCGAGATCCCGCCGGACTGGCCACTGATCGGCCTGGCCAACCCGGGTCGCTCCATGCTGACGGTGGACGGCGAGGACCACCGGCGGCTGCGGACGCTGGTCGCGCAGGCCTTGACCGTACGGCGGGTGGAGCGCCTGCGCGAGGGCATCGAGAAGCTCACCGCAGCCAACCTGGAACGCCTCGCGGCCCTCGACCCGTCCCAACCCGTGGACCTCAAGGCGGAGTTCGCCTATCCGCTGCCCATGGCGGTGGTCGGCGACCTGATGGGGGTGGACGCGGCGGACCACCCGCGCCTGAAGTCCCTCTTCGAAAAGTTCTTCTCCACGCAGACGCCGCCGGCGGAGGTTCCGCAGATGATCGCGGACCTGGGCGAGCTCTTCGCGAAGATCGTCGAGTCGAAGCGGGCGAACCCGGGCGACGACCTGACCAGCGCGCTCATCGAAGCCTCCGAGAACGGCGACCACCTCACCACGGAGGAGATCACCAGCACGCTGCAGCTGATGATCGCGGCGGGCCACGAGACGACGATCTCCCTGATCGTCAACGCGGTGGTGGCCCTGCAGAGCCACCCCGAGCAGCGCGCCCTGGTCCTCTCGGGCGAGGTCCCCTGGGAGAACGTGATCGAGGAGACGCTGCGCTGGTCGACGCCGACCTCGCACGTGCTGATCCGCTTCGCGGCGGAGGACATCGAGGTCGGTGACACGGTCCTGCCCAAGGGCGAGGGGCTGATCGTCTCGTTCGGCGCGATAGGCCGCGACGAGGAGGCGCACGGGCCGACGGCGGGCGCCTTCGACATCACGCGCACCTCCGCCAACCGCCACATCTCCTTCGGCCACGGGCCGCACGTCTGCCCCGGCGCGGCGCTCTCCCGCCTGGAGGCGGGGGTGGCGCTGCCGGCGCTGTACGCCCGCTTCCCGAAGCTGGAGCTGGCGGTCCCGGCGGCGGAGCTGCGCAACAAGCCGGTGGTCACCCAGAACGACCTGCACGACTTGCCCGTGACACTGGGCTGATCCCCGCCGTACGCGACCTTCGGCCGCGTGTCCTCAATCGCCGGACGGGCTTGATTTTGCTGATCTCGG
>NZ_JAFLRJ010000611.1 GCF_017315755.1 Streptomyces beijiangensis | reverse complement strand
CGCCGCCTCGTGCCAGCTGCCCGTGAGGAAGGAGGGGGCGATGTCCGAGGTGTGTATCCAGACCGTGTCGCTGCCCGGCCGGACGTATACCTGGTCCAGGCGCCAGGGCGAGACGTCATGGGCCATCCACGTCACATTGATCCGGCGCGCCTCCATCGCCGCGCCCAGAGACGGCGGTTCCGTCATCCCGCCACCGCTGCCCGGGGCGGCCAGCAGCTCCGTCAGCGTCTCGTAGTCCTTGTCCGCGTAATAAAGCGACGCCGTCCTCGCGCTCTCCGGCGAGACGATCAGGACGCTCGTCGGACCCCCGGCCACCGCGCTCGGCGCGAAGGTCCAACTCAGTGTCAGCAGCACTGCCAGTGCGGCCAGTCGTCGTGCCTGTCGAAGCAGTCGCATGCTCTCCCCCAGCCGACGCCGGTACGGTCCTTCCGCCCCGCGTCACTTCTGGTACACCGCCCGAGCCGCCCAGGTTCCCCTTTCAGCGGGCCGAGTTGGCGATGGCCACCGCGCGGTCAGAGGAGTCGATCCCTTCCAGTCGCAGCGTCATCGTCGTGCCCCGCGTCCACAGCAGCGTCGGGCCCGCAGGGCGCGCGACCGGGACCCAGCGGCCCTGCGCGTCGGCCAGGCGCAGTCGCAGCACATGGGGTTGCGCGAACCAGAGACCGGTGGAGCCGTCCGCCAGGGCCGGCCACTCGGGCATCTGCGAGACCTGTTTGGAGAAGCCCACGTCCAGTTGCGAGGGGAACTCGTCAAGGCGGACCGTCCGCCCGTCGGTGCCCCGCCAGCAGAGGCTCACCACCCACCGTCCCGCCGGGGCCGCGGCCACCGAGATCACATCGGGAGCGCCCAGCTCCGCAGGCACCACCGGCCGGAATCCCGCCCGCCGCGCCGCCTCCGCCGCGCTCACCCCGGACCC
>NZ_JAFLRJ010000610.1 GCF_017315755.1 Streptomyces beijiangensis | reverse complement strand
GGCTGCGCAAAGGGGCCACCGTGGTGGCGGTGGCCCCTTTGCGCAGCCGACGCCCGAATTGCGCTGCCATACGTCTGGGTCCCTCCCCTTTAACACCTGTTCGCGCTCCCCCAGCGCGTGGACGCTGGCGACACTACGACAACTTCTGGCACGGGGACACAGGTGCGTGACCGCTTTTCACCAGTTACTCACCTAGTGGGAGGCCCCGATTCCGCAACCGGGGTCCGGG
>NZ_JAFLRJ010000609.1 GCF_017315755.1 Streptomyces beijiangensis | reverse complement strand
CGGCCGGCACCCCTACGGGTACACCGGTTTTGCCCTCGACCTCACCGGCCTCCTGCACACCGACGGCACCACCGCCAATGTCATCGCCGTCAAGGTGCAGAACCAGCTGCCCAGCAGCCGCTGGTACTCCGGCAGCGGAATCTACCGCAAGGCCCGCCTGGTCGTCACCGATCCGGTGCATGTCCGCCGCTGGGGCACCCAGGTGACGACACCCGGCCTCGCCGATACGCTGCGCGCCGGACACGCCGTCGTACAGGCGCGGACGAGCGTCGCCGACGAGTCCGGTACGCACAGGACGATCACGGTCCGCACCACGGTCGTCGACCCCGGCGGCAGGGACATCGCGCACGCGAGTTCCGACATCACCCCGGGCACGGAGCCTGCGTCAGTCACCCAGGAGATCAAGGTCGAGCGGCCGAAGCTGTGGTCGTTCCGCACTCCGGAGCTCTACACCCTCAGGACGGAGCTCCGGGNNTCAGCGAGGACGCCATCGAGCGCCAGATGACGATCATGAAGAGCATGGGCGTCAACGCCTTCCGTACGTCGCACAATCCGCCCTCCCCGGAGATGATCTCCGTGTGCGAGCGGCTGGGCATCGTGATGATGGTGGAGGCATTCGACTGCTGGCGGCGGGGCAAGAACACCTACGACTACGGCCGTTTTTTCGACGCGTACTCCGATGCCGACATCGCCGAGATGGTGGGCGCGGCCCGCAACTCCCCCGCCGTCATCATGTGGTCCATCGGCAACGAGATCCCCGACTCGACCTCCACCGCGGGGCTCGCCATGGCGCAGCGCCTCATCGACGGCATCCGGGCGCTCGACACCACCCGCCCGCTGGTGATCGGCTCCGACAAGTACCGTTCGCTGCCCGCCGTGGGCTCCGCGGCCGACCTGATGCTCGCCGAACTCGACGGCCTGGGCCTCAACTACAACACCGCCGCCTCGGTCGACGCCCTGCACGCCCGCTATCCGCACCTGTTCCTGTTCGAGTCCGAGTCGTCGTCGGAGACGTCCACCCGTGGGTCGTACCAGGAACCGGAGCACCTCAACACGGGCGAGAATCACACCCCTGGCAGACGCGAGGTCTCCAGTTACGACAACAACCTCGCCTCCTGGACGATGAGCGGCGAGTACGGCCTGAAGAAGGACCGGGACCGGAAGTTCTTCGCCGGACAGTTCCTCTGGTCGGGCATCGACTACATCGGCGAGCCGACGCCGTACGACGTGTTCCCCGTGAAGGCCTCGTTCTTCGGCGCTGTGGACACCGCCGGTTTCCCCAAGGACATGTACCACCTGTTCCGCAGCCAGTGGACGAGCGCGCCGATGGTGCATCTGCTGCCCATGGACTGGACGGATCACCGGGCGGGCGAGGACGTCGAGGTGTGGGCGTACTCCAACGCCGAAGAGGTCGAACTCTTCCTGAACGGGGCCTCGCTGGGCGTGCGGTCCTTCGATACGAAGAAGACCGCCGACGGCCGCACGTACCTGGAGACGACCGAGCCGAGCGGGGACGACAAGACCGTCACCACCGGCCCCTACCCCGGCAGTTACACCAGCCCGACCGGCAGCGCGGGCAAGCTCCATCTCTCCTGGACCGTGCCGTTCGCCCCGGGCGTGCTGAAGGCGGTGGCCCGGGGCGGTGACGGCAAGACGGTCGCCACCGACGTCCTGCGCACGGCGGGCGCGCCTCACACCCTCCGCCTCACCCCGGACCGCAACTCCCTCTCAGCTGACGGACGTTCGCTCTGCTTCGTGACCGCGGAGGTCGTGGACACCCGCGGTGTCGTCGTCCCCGGCGCNNAGGACCGCCTTCCACGGAAGGGCCCTGGCCGTCGTACGGTCGGGAACCAAGGCCGGGCCCGTCACCGTGACGGCCCGCTCGGCAGGACTCCGTACGACCGCGGTCACCGTCCACGCCACCCACGCACCGACGGTGTCGGCCACCCCCGCACCGCGCGTCGCCCCCGATCCGGGCCCGGCCGCCCCGCCCTCCGCCTCCGCCGATGCGAGCTACTCGGGGGCGCCGGACACGCTCCCCGCCGCGATGCTCGACGGCGATCCGGCCACCGGCTGGTCCAACGCCTTCCACAAGTC
>NZ_JAFLRJ010000608.1 GCF_017315755.1 Streptomyces beijiangensis | reverse complement strand
GACGGCCGGTGCCCTCGAGCGGAGTGGTCGTCATGCCTCGGTCACCTTGAATCCCTGCTTCTTCATGTCGGCGAAGGTCTGGGACTGCATGTCGCCCACGGCGGAGAGGAACTTCGCCTTCTTCTTCGACTTGGCGGCCTTGCCGAAGCTGTCGGTGAACGCGTCGTAGGCGGTCTGGACGTTCGGGCCCCAGGCCGAGGCGACCGTGGTGGCGGAGATCTTGGCGGCCGTGTCGTAGAAGTCCTTCTGGTTGGGGAAGAACGCGGGCGTGGTGAGTACGGATCCCGACTGGGCCGCGGTGGCGGCCGGGTAGATGCCGGACTCCTTGACCAGTGCGGCAAGGGCCTCCGGGGCGGTGTTCAGCCACTTCGCGAACTTGGCCGCGGCCTCGGCGTTCTTGGAGTCGGTGGAGACGCCGGTGGAGGAGCCGCCCCAGCTGCCCGTGACGTTCTCGCCCGCGTTCCACTGCGGCAGCGGGGCCATGCTCCACTTGCCCTTGGTGTCGGGTGCGGAGCTGACCAGGACGCCCGGCGCCCACACGGCCGAGACCCAGGCGAGGTGGGTGCCCTTGTTCAGGGCGTTGTTCCAGGCCGGGGTGTACATCGGCTGGTTGTCGATGACGCCTTCCTCGACCAGGCCGCCCCAGAATCCCGCGACCTTGTCGGTGGCGTCACCGGCGATGTCGACCGTCCACTTGCCGCCGTCGTCCACCGTCCACCACTTGGCGCCGGCCTGCTGGGCGAGTCCGGCGAACAGACCCGAGTCCTGGGAGGAGAAGGTCGTCAGGAACGCGTCGGGGGCGGCCTTCTTCGCGGCGCGCGCGGTCTCGGCGAACTCGTCCCAGGTGGTGGGGACCTTGAGGCCGTGCTTCGTGAACAGGTCCTCGCGGTAGTAGAACATCAGCGGGCCCGAGTCCTGCGGCACCGCGTAGAGCGCGTCGCTGCTGAGCGTCACCATGCCCCAGACGCCGTCCGCGAAGCTGGACTTGACGTCCTTGGCGTACTTCGCGATGTCGGCGAGGACGTCATTGGAGACCAGGGTCGGCAGGGACTGGTACTCGACCTGGATGAGGTCGGGGGCGTTGCCCGCCTTCTTGGCGGTGATCAGCTTGGAGATCATCTCGCCACCGCTGGCCTGCTTGGACACCGTGACCGTGATGTCGGGGTTCTTCTTGTTCCAGATCGCGGCGACCTTTTCCATGCCCGGCGCCCACGACCAGTAGGTCAGCTTGACCGGTCCGCTGCTCTTTCCGGAACCGCTGTCGGAGCTGCCGCAGGCGGCGAGCGCGCCGGCCGCGGCGACGCTCAGGGCGCCGGCGAGCACGGTGCGCCGATTGATCTGGTGGCGGTGGATCGACATCTAAATCTCCCCTGACTGAGAAGGAGCCAGCTTGTGTGTCCCGCCTTCCAGACGTCCGCCGCGGGGCGGACCGAGCTGACAGGAAGGGGGTCCTAGGGGCTGTGCGCGAGGGCCGCGCTGCTCTGTGATCGTGCACAGTAGAAAATTGTTTCGGTCTCTTGTCAATGGATCAACCGTGGGGTTACCTACTTGTTGCTCGCCGATGTCAGCTCCGACTCAACCTGTGCACGCTCACAGAAATCTCTGACATCGCCTCTGTCGATCCGCTGGGAGCACCACATGTCCTCCGCCGTTCAGCACGACCGCCTGCCGCTTGCCTACGGGGGTGACTACAACCCCGAGCAGTGGCCGCAGGAGGTCTGGGAGGAGGACGTACGGCTGATGCGCGAAGCCGGTGTCACCGTGGTCTCCCTGGGTGTCTTCGCCTGGTCACGGATGGAGCCGCAGCCCGGTGTGTACGACTGGGACTGGCTCGACACGGTCATCGGGATGCTGCACTCGGCGGGGATCTCCGTGGACCTGGCGACGCCGACCGTGGTGCCGCCGGCGTGGTTCTACCGCGCCCACCCGGACGCGCTGCCGGTGACCCGCGACGGAGTACGTCTCGCCTTCGGCTCCCGCGGCGCGATCTGTCACTCCAACGCGGACTACCGCGCTGCTGCCGCCTCGATCACCACCAAGCTCGCCGAGCGGTACGGCAGCCACCCCGCCGTCGTCCTGTGGCACGTCCACAACGAGTACGGCGCCCCGGTCCTGACCTGCTACTGCGACAACTGCGCCGCCGCCTTCCGCCGCTGGCTGGCCGACCGCCACGGCAGCCTGGACGCCCTCAACGCGGCCTGGGGCACAGCATTCTGGGGCCAGATCTACGGCGACTGGGAGGAGATCACCCCGCCCCGTCTCACCCCCACCGTCTGCAACCCCACGCAGCAGCTCGACTACCAGCGCTTCGCCGACGCCCAGGCCCGCGCCAACTTCCTCGCCGAGCGCGACATCCTGCACCGCCTCTCCCCCGGCGTGCCCGTCACCACCAACTTCATGGTCGCGCCGAGCCAGTGCCAGTCCATCGACTACTGGGCCTGGGGCAAGGAGGTCGACCTCGTCACCAATGACCACTATCTGGTCACCGACGGCCGCCGCACCCACGTCAACCTGGCCCTCACCGCCGACCTGACCCGCTCGGTCGCGGGCGGCGCGCCCTGGCTGCTGCTCGAACACGCCACCTCTGGCGTCAACTGGCAGCCGTACAACCCGGCCAAGCGCCCCGGCGAGATGGCCCGCAACTCCCTCTCGCACGTGGCCCGCGGCTCCGAGGGCGCGATGTTCTTCCAGTGGCGGCAGTCCCGCAGCGGAGCCGAGAAGTTCCACTCGTCGATGCTGCCGCACGGCGGCACGGGCACCCGCGTCTGGCACGAGGTCGTCGAACTCGGTCACCGGCTGGAGGACCTGGCCGACCTGCGCTCGACCCGCACCCGCGCGGATGTCGCCATGATCTGGTCCTGGGACTCCTGGTGGGCGCAGAACCTGGAGTGGCGGCCGAGCGAGGCGCTGGACGCCCGGGAGCGCCTGGAATCCTTTTACGAGGCGCTGTACGACCGGCACCTCACCGTCGACTTCTTCCCCCCGTCCGGCATCGGCGCCCTGGACCCCGAGCGCTACCCGCTGCTCGTCGTCCCGCAGCTGTACTCGGCGCCCGCCTCCGTCGCCGCCGACCTGGAGAGCTATGTGGCGCGCGGCGGCACCCTGCTGGTCTCCTTCTTCTCCGGCATCGTCGACGAGAACGACACGCTGCACCCCGGTCCGTACCCGGGTGTGCTGCGCGACGTACTCGTCGACGA
>NZ_JAFLRJ010000607.1 GCF_017315755.1 Streptomyces beijiangensis | reverse complement strand
GCTGGCCGGGCGCATTGATGGCCGTGGCCGCGAACCACACGAGAGCAGCCGCAACGATCGCGCCGATGATGCCGTCCACGTACCGGAAGGCGGCGTGGGAGAACACGGTTCCGCGTCGCACCATCGCCACCAGTCGCCATACACAGACCAGGGCGACCTGGACCGTCCCGACACCCAGGATCGTGATCACGCGCAGCGGGGTCAGCGGGAGCG
>NZ_JAFLRJ010000606.1 GCF_017315755.1 Streptomyces beijiangensis | reverse complement strand
TGGCTGCACATCGAACCCCTCGCCGCGCTCTACGGACAGGTCGGCCAACTCGTCCGCGACGGGGGCGTCTTCATGAACGCCGACCATATGCGGCACGAGGGTACGCCCCGGATCGACGCCGCCGTCAGGGCGGGCGAGCTGCACGCCATGGAGCGTGCCAGGGCCGACGGTGCGCTGGACTGGCGCGAGTGGTGGGGCGTGGCGGCGAAGGACCCGGCGCTGGCCGGGCCGACCGCGCGGCGGTACGAGATCTACGGCGAGCACGCGGACGGTGAGATGCCGCCGCTCGACTGGCATGTGGCGACCCTGAAGGGCGCCGGGTTCGGGGAGGCGCGGGGCGTGTGGGCCTCGCCGGGGGACTCGCTCGTGCTCGCGCTGAGGTAGCTGAAGC
>NZ_JAFLRJ010000605.1 GCF_017315755.1 Streptomyces beijiangensis | reverse complement strand
ACCGGCCAGTGGACCGAAGGCCCCTACACCTGGAACACCGGCACCGACCTCCCCAGCGACGACACCGACACCGATCCAGCCGCACTCATCGCCGACGTGATCCGCGACCGGCTCCTCCCCGCCAGCATCCGCAAGCCCCGCCACGTCGGCGACACCCCCTGGGAGGACCCCGACGTCATGGCCGCAGAAGTCGCCCCCGCCCCCAAGCCCCCGGCAAAGAAGGCCCGCGCCCGCAAGCCCCGCAAGAAGACCCCGGTCGCGGCCTGAGCCGGAGGAGAAACCGATGAACCCAGACCTCGAAGACGCCTGCGAAGACTGCGGCGCCCCCGCCGGCGGCTACTGCTACGCCAACTGCCGCGGCCCCGCGTACACACCAGACCTCGCCCGACGGCTCACCGAAATCCGACGCGACCGAGCCAACCCCACCAGGAGTTCGTCATGACGACCACCATCGAGCGCACCCGCGAGAAGACGCTCCGCCAGATCCGCAGGATCCTCGCCAGCCACCGCGACCCCAGCGCCTTCAACGACGACGAGCTCCACCGCATCGCCACCGGCCTCGCCGACGCCGAAGCCCGGGACCGCGCGTTCGCGCTCATCTACCCCACCGAACTCGCCAAGGCGCGAGCCCTCTGGGACCACGTGGCGAGACGCTGCACATCCACCGGCTACACCCCCTACACCCCGCCCGTTCACACCCTCCGAGCCTGGACGCACTGGATAGCTGGAGACCACCGGACAGCCCGAAAGGCGGTACACGAGGCCCTCGCCTTCGACCCTGACTACCGCCTGGCGCTGCTCCTCAGCCGCGCCTTCGATCGCCCGGATGCGCAGAAGACGGTGACCGACGTTGTTCGTCGGGTGCTTGAAGTTCGCGACCAGCACCCTGAGGGCAGGGGCTGACCCTCAACGAGAACTCCCGATACGTGCCCAGCCTGGGCGGTATCGTGAATGCAGTGGCAGCGACTTGCCACGGTTCGCCTGAGGCCCTGACCCCACCCACCGGGGGCAGGGCCTTCGTGCGCTGGAATGAGAATCCGTCCGTCGGGGCATCCGCCCCATATTCGAGATCGCGTTCCGACCGGCGCAGTTGGCGGTCTGGCCCTCGAACAGCCGCTGTTGGGCTGGTTCCAGCGCCGAGGGTGTGACCACCGTGTGACCGGAAGGGTAAGGAAGGCCAAAACCCGAGCTGGAACCCTGGATCTTCCAGACCCCGTTTCACCAGCCATAACTAGATAAGTGGATCTAGGTGGAACTCGGACCGCACGGCGCGAACCAGACTCATAATCCGTCGGCCGTGGGTTCGAGTCCCACCCGCCCCACTCCGAGGTACCGCTGCAGGAACGTTTCAAGCTGGCGAAACGATGCGGCCCCCGATCCGTCGGGGTGATGGTTCGAATGTGTTCGCCTTTGCGGCTTCTCATCCCCCGCCGCAGATGTGCGCAGGAGCAGGTCCCGGCCCGCGTCGCGGTGCGATCCTGGAGTGAAGCAGCTCGTGGAACGCACGCAGGGTGTGGGGGATCTCCATGGTGGATGCACTGCTCTTGGCCAATCAGATCGTGCCGTATGTGACCGCGGCCGTCGGGAGTTACGGAACAGCCGTGCTCACCCGCGCGAGCGGGGCCGGGGCGGACGCGACCGTATCGCTCGGCACGCGGATCCTGCAGAGGATCTGGCGGCGCGAGGACAGCCGGGCCGATATCGAGCGGGCCGTGCGGGACGCGGTCGCGGCGCCCGAGGACGAGGACTTCCAGGCCGCGCTGCGGGCCCAGATCAAGAGGGCGCTGCGTGACGACGCCGAGTTGGCGGCCGAGATCGCGGGGCTGCTTCCGCAGGCCGGGGCTTCGGTCTCCGCGTCCGGCGACGGTGCTGTGGCCGCCCAGCGCAACGAGGGCGTGATCAGTACGGGCGACAACGCCACCATCCAGCGATGACCCAGCCGATGCCGTGGGTCCCGGAACCCCTCAGCCCCTCGGTGACGTTTCCGGGGGCGGGGTCGTCCGGGGT
>NZ_JAFLRJ010000604.1 GCF_017315755.1 Streptomyces beijiangensis | reverse complement strand
GACCTGGTGCCGGCGGACGGGAACCGTCCGTACGACATGCACAAGGTCATCGAGGAGCTCGTCGACGACGGCGACTTCCTGGAGATCCACGAGCGCTGGGCACGCAACATCATCTGTGCGCTGGCCCGCCTGGACGGTCAGGTGGTGGGCATCGTCGCCAACCAGCCGCAGTCCCTCGCCGGGGTCCTGGACATCGAGGCCAGCGAAAAAGCTGCCCGCTTCGTCCAGATGTGCGACGCTTTCAATATCCCCATCATCACGCTGCTCGACGTCCCGGGCTTCCTGCCCGGCGTCGACCAGGAGCACGGCGGGATCATCCGCCACGGCGCGAAACTGCTCTACGCGTACTGCAACGCCACGGTGCCGCGGATCTCGCTGATCCTGCGCAAGGCCTACGGCGGCGCCTACATCGTCATGGACTCCCAGTCCATCGGCGCCGACCTCACCTACGCCTGGCCCACCAACGAGATCGCGGTGATGGGCGCCGAAGGCGCCGCCAACGTGATCTTCCGCAAGCAGATCGCCGAGGCCGCCGACCCCGAGGC
>NZ_JAFLRJ010000061.1 GCF_017315755.1 Streptomyces beijiangensis | reverse complement strand
CACCCACATCCACACCGCATCCGACCCCGCCTGCGCCGCCCTCGCCGAATCCACCCACCGCACCGGCCCCGCCGCCACAGCCCGCACCACCGGCGGACGGCGGCTCCGGTACGACGTCACTGCCCGCGACCGGCGCCGGGTTCACGCAGCTGATCGCGGGCACTGCCGTACTGGCCGCGCTGTGCGGATCCGTGACCTTGGTGGCAGCGCGCCGCCGCCGCCGCTGAAAGACTGACGGGGTCAGACGGTGGATCCGGGCCCGGCCCAGAGCCCGTCCGCCGTCAGCCCCAGCAGTTCGATCGCGTTGCCGCGCACGATCCGGTCCACCACGTCAGGGGCCAGATGCCCCATCTGCGCCTCGCCGACCTCCTTGGACTTGGGCCAGGTCGAGTCGGAGTGCGGGTAGTCCGTCTCGTACAGGACGTTGCCGGCCCCGATCGCGTCCAGGTTCTTCAGCCCGAAGGCGTCGTCGAAGAAGCAGCCGTACACATGCTCGGTGAAGAGCTCCGACGGCGGCCGGTGCACCTTGTCCGCCACCCCGCCCCAGCCGCGGTTCTCCTCCCAGACCACGTCGGCGCGCTCCAGGATGTACGGGATCCACCCGATCTGCCCCTCGGCGTACATGATCTTCAGGTTCGGGAAGCGCTCGAACTTGCCGCTCATCAGCCAGTCCACCATCGAGAAGCAGCAGTTGGCGAAGGTGATGGTCGAGCCGACCGCGGGAGGCGCGTCCGCCGACGTCGACGGCATCTTCGACGACGACCCGATGTGCATCGCGATCACCGTCCCCGTCTCGTCGCAGGCCTGCAGGAACGGATCCCACTCGTCCGTATGGATCGACGGCAGTCCCAGGTGCGGCGGGATCTCGGAGAAGGCCACCGCCCGCACCCCGCGCGCCGCGTTCCTTCTCACCTCCGCCGCCGCGAGGTGCGCGTCCCAGAGCGGGACGAGCGGGAGCGGGATCAGCCGGCCCTGCGCGAGCGGCCCGCACCACTCGTCCACCATCCAGTCGTTGTACGCCCGCACACCGAGCAGTCCGAGTTCCCTGTCCTTGGCCTCGGTGAAGGTCTGGCCGCAGAAGCGCGGGAAGGTCGGGAAGCAGAGCGCGGACTGGACGTGGTTGACGTCCATGTCGGCGAGGCGCTCGGGCACCGAGAACGAACCCGGGCGCATCTGCTCGTACGTGATGACTTCCAGGCGTATCTCGTCCCTGTCGTAGCCCACCGCCGTGTCCAGGCGGGTGAGCGGCCGGTGCAGGTCCTCGTACACCCACCAGTCACCGACAGGTCCGTCGTCGCCCTTCGCGCCCATGACCGGTGCGAACTTGCCGCCCAGGAAGGTCATTTCCTTCAGGGGGGCGCGGACGACGCGCGGACCGATGTCCTGGTACTTGGACGGGAGCCGGTCCCGCCAGACGTTGGGGGGCTCAACCGTGTGGTCGTCCACCGAGATGATCTTCGGGAAGGTCTCCATGGCGTTCATGCGCCCCACGGTAGACCCAATCTGACGAACCGTCAGCTCCCTGTACGGCAATGAGTTACGCGGGTGAGTCCGAGGGAGACCTTGTGCAGAGCGTCATCCGGTGATGACGGACCCGCCATGAACAAGGCAAACTGGCGGGTGCACATGAGCAGGACCAAGCAGTACGGGGTGCAGGGGGCAGCCATGGACCGTGACAGCGGGCCGCGCGTACCGGAGCAGCGAACTCCGGAGCATGGTCGGAACACCGGTGTGCGCTTCAGCGTGCTGGGCCCGGTGCGGGCCCACCGCGACGGCGAGGCGCTCCCCTCCGGAACGCCGCAGCAACGCGCCCTGCTCACCGCACTCCTCCTGCGAGACGGCCGCACTGCGACCGCATCCGAGCTGATCGACGCCATCTGGGGCGACGAGTCGCCGTCGCAGGCCCTGGCCGCGATACGGACGTACGCCTCACGCCTGCGCAAATCCCTCGGCTCCGGCCTCCTGGTCAGCGAGGCAGGCGGGTACGCGATCCGGGCCACCCCGGGCTCCCTCGACCTCGCCGTGGCGCAGGAACTCTCCGTTTCCGCCGACAAGGCAGCAGCCTCCGGGGACCGCTGCACGGCCCGCGACCGCATCAACGAGGCGCTCGCCCTATGGGACGGCGAACCGCTCGCCTCCGTTCCAGGACCGTACGCGGAGACGGAGCGCGCCCGCCTGGAGGAGTGGCGGCTCCAGCTCATCGAGACGCGCCTCGACCTGGACCTGGAGGTCGGCTGCCACGCGGAGGCCGTCTCCGAACTGACCGCGCTCACCGCCGCCCACCCCCTGCGCGAACGCCTGCGCGAGCTCCTGATGCTCGCCCTCTACCGCAGCGGCCGCCAGGCCGAGGCGCTCGCCGTGTACGCGGACACCCGCCGCCTCCTCGCCGACGAGCTCGGCGTCGACCCCCGCCCCGAACTCGCCCGCCTCCAGCGGCGCATCCTCCAGGCCGACGAGGACCTGGCCCGCCCCGCGGAGCCGCCCGCGGCGCCCGCGGCCACGGTGGTGCGCCCGGCCCAACTGCCCGCTACCGTCCCTGACTTCACGGGCCGGGCGTCCTTCGTACGCGAACTGGGCGACCGCCTCGCCACGACGGAAGGCCACGTCATGGCGGTCAGCGCAGTGGCCGGAATCGGCGGCGTGGGCAAGACGACCCTCGCCGTCCACGTGGCCCACGCGGCCCGCCCTCACTTCCCCGACGGCCAGCTCTACGTCGACCTCCAGGGCGCGGGCTCCCGCGCGGCCGAACCAGAAACAGTCCTCGGCTCCTTCCTGCGCGCGCTGGGCACCCCGGACTCCGCCATCCCCGACTCGCTCGACGACCGTGCGGCGCTCTACCGCTCGACCCTCGACGGCCGCCGCGTCCTGGTCCTCCTGGACAACGCCCGCGACGCCGCCCAGATCCGCCCCCTCCTCCCGGGAACGGCGGGCTCCGCGGCCCTGGTCACCAGCCGCGCCCGCATGGTCGACCTCGCAGGCGCCCATCTCGTCGACCTGGACGTGATGGCCCCCGAGGAAGCCCTCCAGCTCTTCACGAAAATAGTCGGCACGGAACGGGTCAACTCCGAACGCCAGGCGGCCCTGGACGTCGTAGCGGCGTGCGGATTCCTGCCCCTGGCCATCCGGATCGCGGCCTCCCGGCTGGCCGCCCGCCGTACCTGGACGGTCTCGGTGCTCGCGGCGAAGCTCGCGGACGAGCGCAGGCGCCTGGACGAACTCCAGGCGGGCGACCTCGCGGTGAAGGCCACGTTCGAGCTGGGCTACGGCCAGTTGGAGCCCCAGCAGGCGCGCGCCTTCCGCCTCCTGGGCCTGGCCGACGGCCCGGACATCTCCCTCGCGGCGGCGGCCTCCGTACTCGACCTGTCCGTGCAGGACGCCGAGGACGTCCTGGAGTCGCTCGTCGACACGTCCCTGCTCGAATCGGCGGCCCCCGGCCGCTACCGCTACCACGACCTGGTCCGCCTCTACGCGCGCTCGTGCGCGGAGCGCGACGAACAGCAGCCGCTGGAGCGGCAGTCGGCGCTCTCCCGCCTCCTCGACTTCTACCTCTCCACGGCCTCGCGGGTGTACGCGATCGAGCGCCCGGGCGACCGCCTGGTGGACCACCTGGAGACGACGACGTACGAGGGCCTGGCCTTCACGGACCGCCACGACGCCCAGGACTGGCTGTACTCCGAAGCCATCTCGCTCCTCGCGTGCGTACGGCAGTCGACGGGCGCGGGCACCCTGCGCCGGGCCGTCGACCTGCTCTGGTCGGCCCTGGACCTGGGTGAGTCCGGCGCCAACTCCAAGGAGTACGAGACGGCCGCCAGGGCCCTGCGGGACGCGGCACGCACGACCGGCGATGCCCGCGCCGAGGGACGGGCCAACATCAGCCTCGCCTATGTGCACCACGCGGCGGGCCAGTTCGACCAGGGCGACCGCGAGGCCGAAGAAGCCGCCCGGCTCGCCGACGAGACGCAGGACCTGATGTCCGGCTGCTGGGCGGCCAACCTCCGCGGCGCCATGGCGTTCTACCAGAACGGTGGGGCCGAGCACTTCGCCCGCGCCATCGAGGGGTTCCGCAACTGCGGCGACGTCCCCGGCGAGGCGAGCGCCCTGTGCAACCTCTCGCGCCTCCACCTCGCCACCGGGAACACCTCCAGCGCCGTCGATCTCGCCCGCCAGGGCACGGAGATGTACGACAGCATGGGCCACGCCCTCAAGGGCGCGAACGGCCGCTACGCGCTCGGGCTCGCGCTCACCAAGAGCGGACAGTTCGCAGCGGCGGCCGATCAGCTCAGGGAGGCGCTCGCCGTCTTCCGCGACAGCCGCCAGCGGCTGTGGGAGGGCATGACCCTCTTCCGTCTGGCCGAGATCGACCTCGCCGCCCGCCGCCCCGCCCAAGCGGCAGCGGGCGCCGAGATGGCTCTGACGGTGCTGCGCGGGATCGGCGGGGAGTGGCGGCGCGGCAACGTGCTGACGGTGCTCGGCCGCGCCCTGTTCGGAATCGGCCAGTCCGGCCGCGCACAGGTCTGCTGGCATGAGGCGCTCTCGCTCTTCGAGGAGCTCAAGTCCCCGGAAGCAGACGACGTCCGTGCGCTGTTGACCCCCGTAGCGGCGGCGTGACCCCCGTCACACCAGGGCGTTCATCGTTCGTTTATCGCTACCGGGCAGTCTCTGACCTGTCGAACCGTCGCGTCGGGGGGCAGACGGAATGACGAGAGGCCGTGGCCTTATGGTGAGCGGCCCGGATACGGCCCGCTCGGCAACCCACGGGGGAGTTGCCGGGCGGGCCTTCCCGACCTGTCACACAGCCAGTAACCAGGAGTTGACGATGAGCGAGACACCAGGAACCGACCCGGTAGTCGACCCGGACAACGTCCACGTCACGGACGCCAAGGCGTCGGACGACGACCTCACGACGGACAACGTCCACGTGACGGGCGGCAAGGACGGCACGGCGACAACGGACAACGTCCACGTCACGGACGACCCCGCCTGACCAGAACTTTCACGACGGGGAACGGGGAAGCAGCCGCGGTGGCCCGGAGGGGGAGCCACCGCGGCTGCTGCACGTCCGGTCACGATCCAGTTCACGCCATCGCACTCGCATCCGAGCCCACCGCAGTCACCCCACCTGCGCCCGCAGCACCGTCTTCAGGACCTTGCCGCTCGCGTTGCGCGGCAGCTCGGCCACGAACTCCACGTCCCTGGGCACCTTGTAGTTCGCCATCTCCCGGCGCGACCAGGCGATCAGGTCGTCGGACGTCAGCGTGGATCCTGGCCGCCGTACCGCGTACGCCCTGCCGACCTCTCCCAGCCGCGGATCCGGTACGCCGATCACCGCCACGTCCGCCACATCCGGGTGCAGGCCGAGCAGTTGCTCTATCTCCGCCGGGTAGGCGTTGAAGCCGCCGACGATGAACATGTCCTTGATCCGGTCGGTGATCCGGAGATTGCCCTCGGCGTCCAGTACGCCGACGTCGCCCGTCCGCAGCCAGCCGTCGTCCGTGATGGCCTTCGCCGTCTCCACGGGGTCCTCGAAGTAGCCCTGCATGACGTTGAATCCGCGCACCAGGACCTCGCCGGGCGACCCCGTCGCGGCCTCCACCCGTACCTCCGTGTCCGGGATCGCGCGGCCCGACGTCGAGGCGATGACCTCCGCCGGGTCGCCGCGCCGGCACATCGTGACGATGCCCGTCGCCTCGGAGAGGCCGTACGCCGTCAGGACCGTGGCGATGTGCAGTTCGGTACGGAGGCGTTCGACGAGCTGGAGCGGGACCACTGCCGCACCCGTCACCACCAGCCGCAGGGCGGAGAGGTCGTGGGCGTCGCGGTTCGGGTGGTCCAGGAGCGACTGGTGGAGGGTGGGCGGGCCGGGGAGGACCGAGATGCGTTCGGCGGCGATGTTGGCCAGGGCCGTGTCCACGTTGAAGACCGGCTGCGGGACCATCGTCGCGCCGCGCATCAGGCAGGCGATGATGCCCGCCTTGTAGCCGAAGGTGTGGAAGAAGGGATTGATGATCAGGTAGCGGTCCCCCTCGCGCAGACCGGCGAGGTCGCTCCAGATGTCGTAGCCGCGCAGGGTCTGCGCGTGGGTGATCACGGCGCCCTTGGGGCGGCCGGTGGTGCCCGAGGTGAACACGATGTCGGAGGGGTCGGAGGGTGACACGGCCTCCGTACGGGCGCGGACGTCCGCCGCCGTGACCTTGTCGCCGGAGGCGAGGAAGTCCTTCCAGTTGCGGAAGCTCGCGGGGGCGTCGTCCGCGAGGACCACGACCTCCTCCAGGTGCGGGAGCCCGGGGAGCGGCCCGTCGCCCGGTCCTTCCGCCGTGGCCCGGCGCAGTGAGGCCACGTACGAGGTGCCGAGGAAGGTCCCGGTGACGAACAGCAGCCTGGCCCTGCTCTGCCGCAGGACGTACGCCGCCTCCGCCCCCTTGAAACGGGTGTTGAGCGGGACGAGGACCGCGCCCGCCGTCACCGCGCCGAGCGCTGAGACGATCCAGTCGAGGGTGTTGGGGGCCCAGACCGCGACGCGGTCGCCCGGCTCCACGCCGCCGGCCATGCAGGCCGCCGCCGCGCGCTCCACGCGCTCGCCGAGTTCCGCATAGGTGATCCGGGTACGGCCATCGACGACCGCCTCCCGCTCCCCGTAGCGTTCGGCCGCGTACCGGACCAGCCCCGGGATGGTCCCCCACTGCAAGTCGCCGCGCATCGGATGCATCGCAAGCCTCCCGTTACCCGCCCCGTACCAGTAGCTGACTATCCGTCAGATTAGCTGTAATCTCCCGCCCATGGCGACCCTCAAGGATGCGACAGCAATAGTCGGGATAGGCCAGACCCCCTTCGCGAAGCAGCTCCCCGAGTCGGAGAAGGCGCTTGCCTGCAGGGCGATCGTCGCCGCCCTGGAGGATGCGGGGATCGCGCCCTCGGAGGTGGACGGGTTCGCCTCGTACACCATGGAGGAGACCGACGAGGTCGAGGTCGCCAAGGCGATCGGGGCCGGCGACGTCACCTTCTTCTCCAAGATCGGGTACGGGGGCGGCGGTTCGTGCGCGACGGTCGGACACCTGGCCTCGGCGATCGCGACGGGGCAGGCGAACGTGGGGATCGCCTGGAGGTCACGCAAACGCGGCAGCGGACCGAGGCCTTGGAAGAACACGGCGGTTCAGCTCCCCACACCGGGCCAGTGGACCCGCCCCTTCGGCCTCCTGCGCCCCGCCGACGAGATCGGGCTGCTGGCCCGCCGCTATATGCACGAGTACGGGGCGACGCGCGACCACCTCTTCAATGTGGCCCTCGCCTGCCGCAACCGGGCCAACCAGAATCCGGCCGCGATGATGTACGAGCGCCCGATGACCCGCGACAGCTATATGACCTCGCGCTGGATCAGCGACCCGCTCTGCCTCTTCGACAACTGCCTTGAGACGGACGGGGCGTTGGCCTGCGTCATCGTCTCGGCCGAGCGGGCGCGGGACTGCCGCCAGAAGCCTGTGTACGTCCACTCCGCCGCACAGGGCCTCCCCGCCCAGCACCACGGAATGGTCAACTACTGGAACGACGACCCGCTGACAGGCCCCGCGTGGACGGCGGCCCGACACCTGTGGAAACAGGCCGACTTCGGGCCCGAGGACGTGGACGTGGCGCAGATCTACGACGCGTTCACCCCCCTCATCCCGCTCTCGCTGGAGGGCTACGGCTTCTGCGGCCGGGGCGAGGGCGCCTCCTACACGGAGGGCGGCGCGCTGGAGATCGGAGGCCGGCTGCCCATCAACACGAGCGGCGGCGGCCTGAGCGAGGCGTACGTACACGGCTTCAACCTCATCACCGAAGGCGTGAAGCAACTGCGCGGCGTCTCCACGGCACAGGTCCCGAACGCGGCCACGTGCCTGGTCACGGCGGGCGAGGGCGTGCCGACATCCGCAATCCTCCTGAGGAGCTGAAGAACCCATGCTGCAGCCGGTCATCGACGACGACGGCGCACCCTTCTGGGAGTACGCCGCCGAGGGCGAACTCCGCATCCAGGAGTGCACGTCCTGCAACGAACTCCGCTTCCCTCCCCGCCCCTGCTGCCCGCACTGCCAGTCCTTCGAGAGCGACTGGCGGCTGATGAGCGGGCGCGCACGGATCTGGTCGTACGTCTTCCCGCACCCGCCGCTGCTCCCGGAGTACGCGGAGATGGCCCCGTACAACGCGGTGGTGGTGGAGCTCGCGGACGCCCCGCAGATCCGCCTGGTCGGGAACGTGGTCGCGGAGGCGGGCGCCCGCCTCGACTCGGTCGATCCGGGGAAGCTGCGGATCGGGGCGCGGGTGCAGGTCGTGTTCGCGGAGGTGGAGGGAATGACCGTCCCGCAGTGGTTGCTGGAGCGGCCATGAGCATCCTGGTACAGCAGTTCAAGGAGACGGGCGTCGCGGTCGTCACGATCGACCGCCCGCACAAGATGAACGCGATAGACCTGACGACGGCGAGCGAACTGACTGCGGTCTGGCGGCAGTTCAGATTCGACGCGACCGTACGGGCGATCGTCCTGACGGGCGCGGGCGAGAAGGCCTTCTGTACGGGGATCGACCGGGGCGCGGAGGTGGCGCAGCCCCCGTCGCCGTACACGATCGACGATCCGCTCCTGACGATCGGCCCGAAGTCCCAGGACCTGTGGAAGCCGGTGATCGCGGCGGTGCGGGGGATGGCGTGCGGCGGGGCGTTCTACCTGCTGGGCGAAGCGGAGTTCGTGGTGGCGGGCGAGTCCGCGACGTTCTTCGACCCGCATACGACGTACGGGATGGTCAGCGCGTACGAGGCGATGTACATGGCCCAGCGGATGCCGTTCGGGGAGGCGGCGAGGATGTCGCTGATGGGGACGGCTGAGAGGGTGTCGGCGCGCCGGGCGTACGAGGTGGGCCTGGTGAGCGAGGTGACGCCGGACGGCGATGAGGAGGCGGCGGCGGTGCGGTGCGCGGAGACGATCGCGTCGTACCCGACGGATGCGGTGCAGGGGACGGTACGGGCGCTGTGGGCGGGCAAGGCGGCGGCGAGGGCGGCGGCAACGGCCCAGGCCCCGCTGCTGATCGGCCTGGGGAACGCCCCGGCTTCGGAACAGGCGGGGCTGTTCGGCGCACGGGGACGGGAGTTCCGCGTGCGGTAGGGGCCCCGTCCCGCATCGCCTGACTGCCGTCAGAAAACGATTGGCGCGCTCGGGCCCTCACGGGCGATCATGCACCGCATGAGCGACCGACCCGCACGCTGGACGCAGGCGACCGTCTACCCCGACATGTGGGCGAACCCGGACGACGACCCCCGCGAAAGCGAAGGCCCCGGCCCGGAGGGCGAGCTCGCCACGCTGCTGGACTATCTGGCGGGATACCGCCTGACGCTCCGGATGAAGTGCGAGGGCCTGAACGCGGAGCAGCTGGCCCGTCGTTCGGTTCCGCCGTCGACGATGTCGCTGCTCGGCCTGGTCCGGCACCTCGTCGAGGTGGAGCGGGACTGGAACAACTGGGTCGACGACAGCGACCCGCTGCCGAAGCTGTACGGCAAGCGCGACGCGGACTTCGAGGGAGCGGTCGCCGAACAGGCCGTGGTCGACGCCGCGTTCGCGGATCTGGAGCGCGAGCAGGCCGCGACCGACGCGGCGCTGGCCCGGCACCCGGATCTGGGCGAGCATCTGGCGATGGACGACATCTCGGTGCGGTCGCTGATGGTGCACAGGATCGAGGAGTACGCCCGTCACTGCGGGCACGCCGACCTGTTGCGCGAGTGCGTGGACGGACGGGTGGGTCAGTAGCCCACCCGCCGGCCGATCCGCTAGCCGACCCGCTCGACCGACTCCACTTCGCAGCGGGCCACCCGGCTCACCTTCGACGGCGAGTCCATCGGCAGCGTCAGCATCCCGGTCCCTTCCGGGAAGCGCACGTTCACCGTCCCCGTCCCCCGGTCCACCACGGTGCCCGTCGCACTGCGGAAGACCAGCCGGACCCGGTAGGCATACGTGTCCGCGTACACGTCCCCCGTGCGCTGCCGCGCCATCACCTTCACCGTGGCCCTGGTGACGGGCTTCTGCTTGCCCTGGGCCTTCTGTACGCACGTCAGCACCGTCGCGGAGTCCGATTCCGCCGACGCGGACGGTGTCGGTGTCGGTGTGTCCGTGTACGTACTGCCGCCGGACGACGTCGAGTTGTAGTCGTCGTTGTCGTAGTCGTCATTGTCGTAGTCGTGGTGTGTCGTACTGCTCTTGTGGCTGGAGCAGCCGCCCCCGCTCGAACTGTGCCCGTGCTTCTTGCCGGAGAAGCCGGTCAGCGCCAGCACCACCGCCACCAGAACAGCCCCGAACCTCACGCGTCGCATCAGCATGCCGTGTACTCCCCCGTGCCCGTTGTCGGCGATACCTTAGCGGCGCGAACTACGAGATCCCAGCCCGGAGTTCGGCGACCCTCGGGGCCCGGCTCCTGGGCGAATCCAGGCTGAAGCTCCGCGCATCGCCCAGTTCGTCCCGGACAAATGCCTCGGTCGCCGCGACCGCCTCGCGCAGGGCCGCGTCCGGCGTGACGTACGACTGCCACACGATCTCCGCCGCCTCCACGTCGTACTCCCACAGACCCACCAGCCGCCCCCGGTCCACGATCATGTGCGCGGGCGAGTCCGAGAGGCCGTTCATCGGCTGGTTCAGGAACGTCCGCCCGCCGTCGGCCGCATCGAGCAGCCGTCCCAGGTCGCGGTGGAGCAGGTGGCGAGGGTTTCGCACCTGGCGTAACGACCACTCCTCAACGCGCCGCTCGCACCGCTCGGCCCCGGGGGCCTCACCGGCTTCGTGGCCGCTGCGCCGGCCTCCGACCGGCGGGGTTCCCTCCCTGGTGGCGAGGGTTTCGCACCCGGCGTAACGTCGTGATCAAGAGCTGCCGCCTGGAGGCCGATGATGATCCGCAACGTCCTCGGCTCCGCCGTGGCTCTGATTGGCGCGGCGGCCGCCGTATACAGCCCCTTCCAAGCTTGGTACGACGGCCGTCACGGCAGCGCCTACCGGATCCAGGACCTCTTCGGCGGGATCACCACCACGAAGGCCGCGGTCGCAGGATCGATCCTGCTTCCCTTCGCCTTCGCGGCCCTTCTCACCGTGGTCGGTGTGCTGCTCCGCTCCCGGATGATGGTGGCCCTCGCCGGACTCGTCACGCTCGGCTTCGCCGTGCTGTGGATGGTCAGGCAGTACCAGGTCTCCAGCAGCCTCGCCCTCAGCTCCAACGGCTCCGGCCTGGGCCAGGGCGTCGCCAACGCCCTCGGAGGCGGCGTCCTCCTGCTCGTGGGCGCGGCGCTGATGAACGGACGAGGCAGCCGCCGTGTGCAGCAGCAGCCCGCGCCGCAGTACGCACCCGAACCGGCACCCGTGCCGTACGGGCAGGACCCCTACACACAGGACCCGTCCTACGCCCCGTACGCACAACCCGAGGCCGACACCGCCACCTTCAGCTCCAGCGACCTCCCGCCCGAGCTGACTGCGCCCGACCCGTCGCCGTCGCCCCCGTCGCCGCCGTCGCCGCCGTCGCCGCCGAACAAGGACTAGTTGCTAGTTCCGCCCGGTCCCCGTCCCCTTCACCGCGTCCAGCGCGTACACACAGCGGTCCTTGCTGCACGCGTACACGACGCCGGCCTTCACCACCGGTGAGCCCGTGATCTCGCCGCCCGTCGCCAGCTTCCAGCGCAGCTGGCCGCCCGCGGCGTCCAGCGTGTAGAGGCAGTGGTCCGCGGAGCCGAAGTGCAGCCGGCCGTCGGCCACCACCGGTGCGCCGACCACCCCGCCGCCCGCCGCGAAGCGCCACTTCGGGGTGCCCGTCACCGCGTCCAGCGTGTAGAGCGCGCTGCCGCTGCCCACATGGACGTTGCCGTCGGCGACCAGGACCGGCTCGACCGACTGTCTGGACTCCGTCGCGATGCGCCAGCGGTCCTTGCCGGTCGTGGCGTCCAGCGCGTACACCGTGCCGAGGTAGTCCGCGAGGTACACCCCGCCCCCGGCCACCGCGGGGCCCGGCGCGAACGCCGGCGGGGAGAGGAAGACCGCGGGCGCCTCGAAGTGCCAGCGCACATGACCGGTCGCCCGGTCGATCGCCAGGACCCTGGTCCCGGCGGCGACGTACACATAGCCGTCGGCAGCCGGGGCGACCCGCACCGGCACTCCGCCGCAGGAGGCCGCGTCGCCCACCGGGTAGGACCAGCGCTCGGATCCGGTACGGGAGTCGAGGGCGAAGAGGCGGGCGTCCTTCCAGACGAACACGGTGTCCCCGTCGAGGGCAGGGCCCGCCTCCGGCGTCTCGAAGTCGGTCTGGCCGCCGGTCAGTTCCCACAGCTTCTCGCCGTTGGTCGCCTCGCGCGCCTGTACGCCGCCGCCTCGCGTCGCGGTGAGGACCGTGCCCCGGTCGGCGCGCAGCGCGTACACCCAGGCGTCCGTCTGCAGCCGCCAGCGGTCCGTGCCGTCGTTGGCGTCCAGCGCGTAGAGCGTGGGCCCGTCGGAGGCGTGGATGCGGCCGCCGGAGACCGCCATCGACCAGGCGACGTCCTTGGTCTTGAACTGGCGCCTGCCGCTGCCCACATCGAGCGCGTGCACCTCGAAGGAGGTGACGTAGAGCAGATCGCCCTCGACGACCGGGGTGCCCCACACGTCGTTCGACATACGGAAACGCCACGGCCGCCAGCGCGCCGCACCCTCCGGAGCCTGTACGGGGGCGGGTACGGCGACCGGAGGAGCCGCGGCCACGACCCCGGCGTCGGCGCCGTTGAGCCCGCCGCCGGGCGGCCTGACCCAGCCCGTCGCGGGGCCCGCCTCGGCCACCGCGTGGGACCGCACCTCGGCGGCGCGGGGGCCTGGGCCGATCGGGACCTGGGCGCCCGGCAGCCGTACCGGACCCTCGGCCGGCGCGATCCGCCAGTCGCCCTGCTGCTGGGGCTGCGGCTGATGCTGGTGCTGCTGCTGGTGCGGGGGGTGCTGCTGGTTCTGCTGCTGGTGCTGGGGCTCGTAGGCGGGGCGCGGCGGCGGCGAGGGCTGGGCCATGGGGCGCTGCGGGGCCTGCTGGGCAGGCGGACGGCCGCCGCGGCGCTGCTCGATCATCGCCGTGGCCCTGGCGGGCAGCCACGCGGACGCCGTACCGCTGTCGTCGCTCCCCGAGGAGAAGAGGTGCGGGGCCAGCTGGGCCTGCAGATCCTCGGGGCTCGGCCGCTTGCCGGCCTCCATGTGCATGCACGCCTCGATCAGCGGGCGCAGCTCGCCGGGCAGGCCGGCGATGTCCGGGCCCTCACGCAGCAGCATGAAGACCGTTTCCACCGGATTGGCCCCATGGAAGGGCGCATGACCGGTCGCGGCGAAGACCAGTGTCGAGCCGAGGGAGAAGACATCGCTCGCGCCCTTCACGTTGCGCGAGTCCTTCGCCTGCTCGGGCGACATGTACGCGGGAGTGCCCACGGCGACGTTCGTCATGGTCAGCCGGGTGTTCGAGACGCCGGACGCGATACCGAAGTCGATGACGCGCGGGCCGTCCTCGACGACGAGGACGTTGGACGGCTTCATGTCGCGGTGGACCAGACCCGCGCCGTGGATCGACTGCAGGGCCTCGGCGATCCCCGCCGCCAGCCAGCGCACCGCCTGGGCCGGCATCGGCCCGCACTCATTCACTATTTCTTCGAGGGAGGGGGCGGGTACGTACGCCGTGGCCAGCCAGGGCACGGCCGCGCGCGGGTCGGCGTCCACCACGGCCGCCGTGTAGAAGCCGGAGACGGCCCGTGCGGCCTCGACCTCGCGCGTGAAGCGCACCCTGAACAGCTGGTCCTCGGCGAGCTCGGTCCGTACCGTCTTGATCGCCACGCGGCGGCCCGAGGCCGACCGCGCGAGGTACACGAGCCCCATGCCGCCGGCACCGAGCCGTCCGAGCACCTCGAACGGGCCGATCCGCCTCGGATCGTGCTGCGTCAGCTGCTCCACCACTTGCCTGCCACCTCCCCGTACGGGCTCTGCATCAATGCAGCCCCGTGCAGCGTCTCACCACTGGGCACCACCCGGCGGTGCGCACCCTGATTGTTCCTGTCAGGGGCGGTGGTGGCGAACCCGGGTGCGGATCGGGGTGTCCCGCTGCAAATCGGGGCACGACGCCTCAGGACCGGCCTCAGCCCTGGAGGACGGCGAAGGTCGCTCCCTGGTCGTCGCTGAGGATCGCCATGCGTCCGTACGGCATGTCGAAGGGAGGCTGCCGGACCCGCCCGCCGAGCCTGGTGGCGGTGGCGACGGTCGCGTCGCAGTCGGCTACCTGGAAGTAGAGGAGGAAGTACGAGGGCAGCTCGTCGGGGAGCTCGGGGCCGATCACGCTGCGTCCGCCGACGGCCGTCTCAGGGCTCGGCTCGGCGCCCGCGGGGGACCAGATGCGGAAGCCGCCCATGTCCTCGCCGAGGTCGAGGCTCTCGTAGCCGAAGACCGTGTCGTAGAACGGGTCGACGACCTGCGGGAGCCGGGTGTAGACCTCGACCCAGCAGAAGGAGCCCGGCTCGCGCTGCTTCTCGAAGCCCTCGTGCTGCGCCGCCTGCCAGAGCCCGAAGACCGCGCCGCCGGGGTCCATCGCGACCGCCATCGTGCCGTACGGACTGACCTCCATGGGGTCGAGCACCAGCTGCCCGCCCTCCCCCTTGATGGTCTCGGCGGTGGCCGCCGCGTCCGCCGTGGCGAAGTACACGGTCCACACCGTCGGCATCCGGCCGTCCTGCTTGGGCGCCAGTGCGGCGACCCGCTTGCCGTCGCTGAAGGCGTTCGTATAGAAGCCGTACCGCTCGTCCGCGTTGTCGTCGAAGGTCCAGCCGAACAGCTCGCCGTAGAAGCGCTTGCCCGCCGCCAGATCGTCGAGCTGCGCGTCCGCCCAGCAGGGCAGGCCGTCTGCGAATGCGGCCATGGGGGCCGTCCTTTCTCCACACTTTGCACTGCGCTTCTCTGCTGCTTCTCTGCACTTCACTGCTTGACTGTGACGCCCGTCACGCTGTTCATCCCCAAGCTAGCGGTGTCCCGGCGTTCCCGCAGCCAAGCAAATCGAACATATGGGCCATTATCCCCCCGGCGCGCCCCGCCCTCGAAGAGTTGTCCACAGAAACAATCCACAGGCTGTTGATAAGACTATTCGGGGCGCGACCCCGTCAGGATTCGGCCGAGCCCCATTTGCAGTCGGCCGAATAGCGCTCCGATCACCCCTCGGTAAGCTGACGGCATGACAGGACAAGTACGTACCGTCGACGGCCGCGTGGCCGGTCGACGCGGTCAGGCGACGCGGCAGAAGCTGCTCGACTGCCTCAGCGAGATGCTCAGCTCCTCGCCGTACCGGGACGTCAAGGTCATCGACGTGGCCCGGAAGGCGGGGACTTCACCCGCGACCTTCTACCAGTACTTCCCGGACGTCGAGGGCGCCGTCCTCGAAGTCGCCGAAGAAATGGCCAAGGAGGGTGCGGGGTTGACCGCGCTCGTCTCGGGCCGTTCCTGGGTCGGCAAGGCCGGCTGGCAGGCCGCGGAGGAACTGGTCGAGGGATTCCTCGACTTCTGGCGCCGCAATGACGCCATCCTCCGGGTCGTCGACCTCGGCGCGGCGGAGGGCGACAAGCGGTTCTACAAGATCCGTATGAAGATTCTGAACTCCGTGACCAATTCCCTTACGGACGCCGTCAAGGACCTCCAGTCCAAGGGCAAGGTCGACGCCGACGTCAGCCCGGCAGCGATGGCGGGATCCCTGGTCGCGATGCTCGCCGCAGTGGCCTCGCACCAGAAGGGCTTCCAGACCTGGGGCGTCAAGCAGGCCGAACTGAAGCCGAATCTGGCCCTGTTGGTGCACTTGGGCATCACGGGCAAGAAGCCGGTCAAGTAGTAAGCGAGCGAACGCCTCGCTTCGTCCTGTCGCGCCGACGGCGGATCACATCAGGGTGATCCGCCGTCGTCGTCTCCGCAGCCACAACCGCAGCCGCCTCAGCAGCCTCAGCAGCCGCGTCTAGCGCCGCTCGACCCGGAACAGCCGGATCTCCCGGTCGATCCTCGCCTGGTACGTCGCATACGGCGGCCAGAACGTCAGCGCCGCCTCCCACGTCCCCGCACGCTCCTCCCCTTCAAGGAGCCGGGCACGGACCGGGACGTCCTTCCCCTTCCAGCTCACCTCGGCCTCCGGATGGGCCATCAGGTTCCCCGTCCAGGCGGGATGCCCCGGACGGCCGAAGTTGGACCCGATCAGCACCCAGGCCCCCTCCTCCTGCGGCATACAGGCCAGCGGAGTGGTGCGCGGCAGCCCCGACTTGGCGCCCTTCACGGTCAGGATCAGGCCGGGCAGCATCTGAGCGCTCAGCATCACCTTTCCGCGCGTCAGCCTGTGCACCGTCCGGTCCATCGCGGGGATGAAATACGGCGCGTACTTCGCGAAGGCCCGCGTCGACGACATCTTCTGCATGAGCTTGACCCCTGGCTTGTTCCTGGGTGTCGGCATCAGACCGCTGCCTCCCTCTCGCCACTCCCGAACAGCCCGGCCCGGTCGGCGGCATGGGCGCGCAGCCGGTGCACGGGCCCGAAGAGGAGATCGTCCCCGGCCGCGCGCTTGAAGTACAGATGCGCCTCGTGCTCCCAGGTGAAGCCGATCCCGCCGTGCAACTGGATCGCCTCGGACGCGGTCACCCGCAGCGCCTCCAGCGCCTGGGCAAGGGCGAGGCCGCCGGCGGCCGGGTCCCAGGCGGCGAAGTAGGCGGCCGACCTGGCGGCCTGCACGCTCACATACAGGTCGGCGAGCCGGTGCTTCACGGCCTGGAAGGAGCCGATCGCGCGGCCGAACTGCTCGCGCTCCTTGACGTATTCGACGGTACGGGCAAGAGCCCGGTCGGCGGCCCCGACCGCCTCGGCGGCGAGCACGGCGGCCGCGGTGGCGCCCACCGCGGACAGCGCGGCAGGAACGTCCGCGTCATCACTTGCCCCCAGCAACTCGGCCCCGGCATCCCGGAGTTCGATACGGGCCTGCGGCCGGGTCTCGTCCAGGGCGGTCTGCCGGGTGCGGACAAGCCCCGGAGCGTCGTCCCGTACGAGAAAGAGCAGCGTCCTGCTCCGGGCGAAGCCCCCCGCATGGGCGGCCACCAGGAGCAGCCCGGCGCTGTGCCCGTCCAGGACCTGTTCGACCTGCCCGTACAGCCGCCACTCCCCCTCGATGAGCCGCGCCTGTACGCCGCCCGCACGCCCGCCGCCCGCCCAGTCGCCCTCGTTCGGCCCGGTCAGGCCGAGGGCGGGGCCGAGCGGGGCGGCGAGCGTGGCGGTCAGCGCGCCCGAGGCAACCTGGGGAAGCAGGCCGGCGCACTGGCTCTGCGAGCCCAGGGACGCAATGAGCGGGGCCGCGAGCACGGCCGTCGCGAGCAGCGGGGACGGGAGCAGTGTGCGCCCGGTCTCCTCGCAGGCCAGGGCGAGTTCGGCGGGACCGCAGCCCACGCCTCCGTACTCCGCGGGCAGAGCGAGCCCCGGCAGTCCGAGCTGCTGGGTGAGGGTGTGCCACAGGTCGGTGTCGTACCCGGCGTCCGTGCGTACCGCGGTCTTGACCTCGTCCGGTCCGCAGCGTTTGGCCAGCAACTCGCGTACGGTGCGGCGGATCTCTTCTTGCTCCGCGGTGAAGGTGGCATCCATCGACGGGCCCCTCTCCTGATCTGACGGCGCGTCATATTAGGACGGCCGGGGCGAGATGCACAGGGCGCGGACACCTCCTGTCCGGGGAGTCCACATCTGATGTACCGTCAGATTCATGCCCTCTGCCCCCGCCAGTGCCACAGCCAGGCGCAAGGTCGCCATCGTCGGTGCCGCCCTCTCGGACTGCGGCAAGGTCGACGACGCCACCCCTTACGCCCTGCACGCCCAGGCCGCGCGCCGCGCGCTCGCCGACTCCGGCCTCGACCGCTCGGTCATCGACGGCTTCGCCTCGGCGGGCCTGGGGACACTGGCCCCGGTCGAGGTGGCCGAGTACCTCGGCCTGAAGCCGACGTGGGTCGATTCCACGGCAGTCGGCGGCTCCACCTGGGAAGTGATGGCGGCCCACGCGGCGGACGCGATAGCCGCGGGCCACGCGAACGCGGTGCTGCTCGTGTACGGGTCGACCGCGCGGGCCGACATCAAGGCACGCCGCCGTACATCGAACCTCTCCTTCGGCGCGCGGGGCCCACTGCAGTTCGAGGTCCCTTACGGCCACTCCCTCATCGCCAAGTACGCGATGGCGGCCCGCCGCCATATGCACGAGTACGGCACGACGCTGGAGCAGCTGGCGGAGGTCGCGGTCCAGGCCCGTACGAACGCGGCGACCAACCCGGACGCGATGTACCGCACCCCCATCACGGTGGATGAGGTCCTGTCGGGCCCGATGATCGCGGACCCCTTCACCAAGCTGCACTGCTGCATCCGCAGCGACGGGGGCTGCGCGGTGCTGCTGGTGGCGGAGGAGTACGTACAGGACTGTGCGAAGGCGCCGGTCTGGGTGCTGGGTGCGGGCGAGCACGTCTCGCACACCACGATGTCGGAATGGGACGACTTCACGGTCTCCCCGGCGGCGGTGAGCGGGAAGCTGGCCTTCGAGCGGGCGGGCGTGCGCCCGGACGAGATCGACGTGGCGGAGATCTACGACGCCTTCACGTACATGACGCTGGTGACGCTTGAGGACCTGGGCTTCTGCGCGAAGGGCGAGGGCGGCGCCTTCGTCGAGAAGGGCCGCCTGCTGCGGGACGGCGGCCTCCCGACGAACACCGACGGCGGCGGACTTTCGGCCCAACACCCGGGCATGCGCGGCCTGTTCCTGATGGTCGAGGCGGTACGGCAGCTGCGCGGCGAGGCGGGCGACGGCCAGGTCCGCAAAGCCGACGGACGCCTCCCGCAGCTCGCGGTCGCTTCCGGTACGGGAGGATGGTTCTGCTCCTCCGGAACGGTGGTGCTGGGGCGGGAGTGAGCGGGCCGGGTTCCGCGCCCGCCGCCGTCCAGCGGCTCGGGCCGTGAACCCTTTCCCGCCCGGTCGGCAAGTAGAGGGTGAACGCGTTTGCTCTCCCTTCCCTCCGACCCCACGGACCGTCCATGACTGAACCGCTCGCCGAGGACGCCGCCCTGCTCGCGGCGTCGCTCCACGAACCGGAGCGCTTCGCGGCGCTCTTCGACCGGCATGCGCCCGCCATCCACCAGTACGTAGCCCGGCGTCTTGGCAGGGACGCGGCCGACGACGTCACTGCCGAGACCTTTCTGACCGCCTTCCGGATACGGGCCAGGTACGACAGCGAGCGGGCCGGCGTACGCCCGTGGCTGTTCGGCATCACGGCCAAACTCATCGGCCGGCACCGCCGCGAGGAGGTCAAGGCGCTGAAGATCCTCGCCCGCACGGGCCGCGACCCGGTGGCCGAGAGCTGGACCGACTCCGCCGACGACCGTGTCGCCGCGCAGGCCGCCGTCCGCCCCCTGGCCGGAGCGCTGGCCAAGCTGTCGGAGGACGACCGGCACACACTCCTGCTCCTGGCCTGGGCCGACCTCACCTACCAGGAGATCGCCGCCGCACTGGACATCCCCGTGGGCACCGTACGGTCCCGCCTCAACCGCGCCCGCAAGAAGCTGCGCGCCGCGGCGGGCCCGCAGCCGCACTTCACAGAATCGTTTGAACCGCACGCACCGGAGGGTGACCTCGTATGAACGAGCTGGACGAGACACGCGCCATGCGCTCCGACGTTCCGCTGCCCGACAGTGCGTGGCTCGCGCCGCAACGGGACCGGCTCACCGAGGAGTTGCGGCGACGAACCGCAGTGCGTACGGCACCCTTCCGGCGCAGGGCGGTCCTGATGTCTGCCGCAGCGGTCGCGGCCTTTGCCGTGGCCGGTGCGATCGTCGTGACCCTCCCCGACGACGACAACAGCTCCGCCGCACACGGCGTACAGCACGTCTCCGGACCTCAACTCCTGTCCGCCCAGGCATCGGCCGACACCCTCGAACTCGCGGCGGCGACCGTGGAGAAGACCCGCACGACGGAGCCCGGACCGAAGCAGTGGGTCTACGTGAAGAGCACGGGCTTCGTACAGGGCAAGCCCCAGAGCTCCGAGGAGTGGACGCGCTGGGACGGCACCGGCGCAGCCCACCTCCCCGGCATGCCCACGGCCGGCTACAACCCGGACTTCGACCCCGACAAACTCCAGATCGAATACTTCCCCAACCAGGAGAAGAAGTGGAAGAAGGAGGGGTACGACGACCGCTCCCAGCGACAGTTCTACCGCTTCCTCGCACCGCTGCCGAGCGACCCCGACCGGATGATGCAGAGCATCCGGAAGAAGCACGCCATCGGTGACATCAAGGGCGAGACCACGGCGGAGCGCGACTGGCGTGAGATCGACGTCCTCTACCGGTCGGTCCTGATCCCGCCCAACGTCCAGGCAGGCCTGTTCCGCGCACTCGCCAAGGTCTCCGGCGCCCGGGTGGAGAAGGGCGTCAAGGACCCGCTGGGCCGCCCGGCCATCGGGGTGGCAGTGAACTACACCAAGCCGAGCGCCTCGGGTTGCCTGGGCAAGCAGGAGTTGTTCTTCGACCCGGAGACGTTCACGTATCTCGGCGAGACCAGTCACGCGGCACCGCCCAGGGACAAGGACGGAAAGCTCATGAAAAATGTCGATCAGGACAGCCTCACGATGACTTCCGTTCGCAACGCCTGGGGAGTCGTCGACAAGCCGGGCGCCCGTCCCTGAGTCCGCGCGGGACGGACGCGGGCTCCTCGGGCACGGTCGTGCCGGGGTCCCAGCGGCTCCGGCGGCTCTGGCGGTCCCAGCAGCTCTGGCGGTCCTAGATCGTCATGAGCTTGCCCCGCTTGAGGCGTACGACTTCGTCCGAGGCGTCCGCGACCTCCCGCGAGTGGGTCACCAGGATCACGCACTTGCCGTCGTCGTGCGCCAGCTTGCGGAACACCTCGATGATCCCGTCCGCGGTGTCCTGGTCGAGGCTGCCGGTGGGTTCGTCGGCGAAGAGGATGTCCACCTCGCAGGCCAGGGCGCGGGCGATGGCGACCCGCTGCTGCTGACCGCCGGAGAGCTCCAGCGTCTTGCGGTGCTGATCGGCCTCGTCCACACCGAGCAGGCCCAGGAGTTCCACGGCGCGCTGCTTCTTGTGGACGCCCTTCACCCCGGTGATCTCCATCGCGGAGGTGATGTTCTGGACGGCCGTCATATACGTGAGCAGGTTCAACGACTGGAAGACCGTGGCCACATGACGGTTGCGGTACCGGCCGAGGCCCATCTCCGCCACGTCCTCGCTCCGGAAGCGGACACTGCCCCTGGTGGGCGAGTCCAGACCGCTGGCGAGCGAGAGGAGGGTGGTCTTGCCGCTGCCCGAGGGGCCGATGACGGAGTACATCCTGCCCCCTTCGAAGGAGTAGTTGACGTCCTTGAGCACCGTGCGGCGGCTGCTGCCGGACTGGTAGACGCGGCTCAGGTCGGCGAGTTCGAGAATGGGGGTGGAACTGGGGCTGGAACTGGGGCTGGTCACGTCACTCGCCCTTCGTGAGGATGTCGCGCGGATTGAGGCGGAGGATGCGTATGCCAGGGACGATCGTGGCCAGGGCGGCGATGCCGAGTCCTGTGGCGCCGACCTTGGCGATATCGCCCGCGCCGAGCCGTACGTCCATCGAGTCGATGGGCTCGACGTCCGGGGCGTCCTGCTTGTTGGCACCGCCGGTGGGGTCGGAGGGGTCGGGCTTGTTGCCCTCGTCCGCCGCCGCGTCGTTGGCGGAGGAGACCTGCCCGGAAAGCAGCTGGTCGCCGATGGCCTGGGACAGGAACTGGCTTCCCGCGGCGGCGAATCCGATCGCCAGGACCGCGCAGACGACCACCTCCACCAGGTGCTGGCCGAGCAGCTTGGGCTTCTTCTCGCCGAGGGAGAGCAGGATGCCGAGCTCCTTGCGGCGTTCGCGCATGTTGGAGGCGATGACCAGGGCGAGGATGACGGTGCCCGCGACCGCGACCAGCCAGACCGTGAGGGAGGCGAAGTCGGCCGTCTTGTTGATCGGGCCGACCAGCGTCTTGTACTGCTTGTCGTTGACGCTCAGCGGGAAGATCTTGAGGTCGGCACCGGCCGCCTTCGCGTCCTTCTTCAGCCGGTCCAGGTCGTTCGGATTGCGCAGGGTGAAGGTGGCCTCCTTGAGGACCCCGCCGTCGGCGCCCACTTTCTTTCCGTCCAGGCGGGTCGCGCCGTCCGGGGTGACGTAGATCTGGTTCGAGGGCGCCGACATCGGCGGAATGTACGAGCCGGGGTCCGCGGTGCCGCTCTTGTAGATGCCGCCGACGGTGAAGTCCGTTTCCTTGGTGCTCAGCCGTCCGTCGGGATTCTGGATGTTGGCATTGAGCTTGATCTTGTCGCCGACCTTGAGGTGGTTGTCCCTGGCCACCCGCTCCTCGATGACGACCATGTCGCTGGCGCTATCCGGTTTGATCCCGGAGCCGGAGACGAGCTTCGAGTCGCCGTTACGGAAGTCCTTGACCGAGTTCAGGTCGCGGATGCCGTCCGCCTTGAAGAAGTCCACGCCGCCGGAGTCCTGGCCGGCCGGCGCGGGCACCGGCTGGTGGAGCTTGACCTGGTCCGTGGGGGCCGCGACCCCGTCCTTCGTGTAGTTGCACTGCGCCACGACCGACGACTTGCAGATCTTGTCCACCAGGCTGCGGTGCAGATCGCCTTCCGCGCCGATCATGCCGCCCTGCTGCCCCTTCGGCTTGTCCATCTTCCCCGCGTTGATCAGGGCGTTCAGGTCCAGCTGCATCGTGGCCACGACGCCCACGCTGTTCTTGGCCGAGTCCGCCGCCCGCGCGGCGGCCGACTGGATCAGGAACCCGGACAGGACCAGGGTGCAGATGACGAAGAACAGGCCGACCAGCATTACCGTTTTGCCGAGATGGCCTCGTAGCCGCCACCAGGCTCGCTTGAACAAATTCATGTTCATCACCGTAGGAAGGCGGGCGTTTGAGAGATATTTGCGAACGGCGGCCGCAGCGGGCTTCTCATACACGGTTCAAAGACGGCGTTTGATAAGACGGAGTCGGAAGGCGCCCGAGAGGGGCGGAGCCGTACCGGGAATACCCCGGTGAATTAATGAAATACAAAGGAAGGCTGGCGCGCGTGCGTGTGCTGGTGGTCGAGGACGAGCCGTACATGGCGCGGGTCCTGCAGATCGGACTGCGCCGGGAGGCCATCGCGGCCGACGTGGTGCACGACGGGGCGACGGCCCTTGAGCGGGTGACCGTCTACGACTACGACGCGGTGATCCTCGACCGCGATCTGCCCGGTGTGCACGGCGACGAGGTGTGCCGCCGGATCGTCGCCATGGATCTCGGCTGCCGCATCCTCATGCTGACCGCCGCAGGACGACTCGGCGACAAGGTCGAAGGGCTGGGCCTGGGCGCCGACGACTACCTGCCCAAACCGTTCGACTTCCCCGAACTGGTCGCCCGGCTGCGGGCGCTGTACCGCCGCAGCCCCATGGCCCACTCCCCGGTCCTCACCTTCGACGACGTCACCTTCGACACCCACCGCCGCCGGGTCACCCGGGCGGGCGCCGAGGTCCGACTCACCCCCAAGGAACTCGCCGTACTGGAACTCCTGATGCGCGCCGACGGCGGGGTGCTCAGCGCCGAATACCTCCTGGACAAGGCCTGGGACGCGCATGCCGATCCCCTCACCAACGCGGTACGCCTCGTCGTGCACACCCTGCGCAAGAAGCTCGGCGAACCCCAGCTGGTCCACACCGCCATCAGCGCGGGCTACTACCTGGGGTCCGAGTGACGCGGCAGCGGACGCTGAGCATCCACAGCCGGCTCTTCCTCGGGTTCGGAGCCGCCCTCGGGGTGTGCGGCGCGCTGATGGTGACGATCATCTACGTCGGGATGCGCTTCCTGCCGACGTACGACTTCAGTGACACCGTGGTCGTCCCCGACGGCTCCTACCAGCCCGCGTCCCCGGCCCCGACGGTTCCGGCCCCGACAACTGCGGCCACCACGCCGCCCCCCACAGCCGGCCCCGGCCCGACGCTGTTGCCGGGCGTCAAGGCCGCGACCCCGGTCGGCGGCATCTCCAGCAAGGAGGACGTCTGGAACACGGTCCTGCTGGTGTCCATCGGCGGGGTGCTCCTGGTGATGACGGTCGGCCTCGGCGCCGGCTGGCTCCTCTCCAGACGCCTGCTCGCACCCCTGCACAGCATCAGCGAGGCCGCGGTGAAGGCGGCCGACGGCAACCTGACGGAACGCATCGGCGCCCAGGGCCCCGAGGACGAGCTCAAACAGCTGGCCGACACCATCGACACGATGCTGGCCCGCCTGGAGGAGTCCTTCGCCGCGCACCAGCGGTTCGCCGCCAACGCCTCGCACGAACTGCTCACCCCGCTGGCCACCACCCGGGCTCTGCTCCAGGTCGCGGCCGACGATCCCACAGGCGAGGAGTTCGCCGAGATCGCCCCGATGCTGCGCGAGACCAACGAGCGCAACATCAGCGTCGTGCAGGCCCTGCTCGATCTGGCGGGTGCGGACCATGTCCCCCTCGACTCGACGCCGGTGGACCTCGCCGAACTCGCGGAACTGGCCGCCGCCGAACGCACCACGCAGGCGGCCGAGCGCGGCATCCGTATCGACGTGGATACGGAACTCGACTGCGAAGTCACCGGAAATGCCACGCTGCTAAGGCAGTTGGTCGCCAATCTCCTCGACAACGCCCTCACCCACAATGTCGCCGAAGCGGGCCGCGTCCACCTGACCGTCTACCGGGAGAAGGGGGTGGTAGTGGAGGTGGAAAACACCGGCCCGCACCTCGAAGCGGCAGAGGTGGACCGCCTCTTCGAACCCTTCTACCGGTCCCGCCCCCGCATCGCCAGCGACCGCTCGGGCCACGGCCTCGGCCTGGCGATCGTCCGCTCGATCGCCACGGCCCACCACGGCACGGTCACCGCACGGTCGAACCCGGGCGGCGGGCTCACGGTGCAGGTGGAGCTACCGGGAGACCTCCACAAATCCTGACTGTGGAGGCCCTGCGCTGCCTCCGGGCACACCCGTCCACCGGCCCTCTCGTTACGCCATCAGGATTACGAGACCGGAAGGGTCGGATGAACGCCATAACGCGGAACAAACTCAAGCGCCGCCGCAATGCGGAGGCCGGGGCAGAGGGGGCGAAGGCAACCCCTACCAGTAGTGGTACCAGTCGCGGTACCGTTGCTGGTATGCCAGCAATCAACATCGAATTCACCGTCGAAGAGCTCGATCGCATCAAGGCCAGGGCCGCGTCTGCGAACAAGTCGATGCGGGCCCACGCCCATGACGTGCTCGTGGACGAGGCCGACCGGCTGGCATTCGTCGAAGGCGCAGCCGCCATCGCCCGCCGGATGCTGACCGATGCCATGGCCAGATTCCCAGAGGGGCAGCGTTGAGCCCGATCATCCGCGTCGACGTCGGCTGGGTGCTCCACGTCCAGGCCAGCGTCGCACCACTCAATGTCCCCATCGACGACTGGGGCGCCCTTGGGTACATGGCCGACCGGCACATGTTCGAGCGCGAGAACGGCGTCCTGTACTACGAGGAGCCATCCGTACGCGCAGCGACTTTCCTGCACACTGCGCTGCTCCTGCGCCCCTTCTCCGACTTCAACATGGTCATCGGGTGGTCCTGCGCAGAGATGTACATGATCAGTTCCGAGCGGCCCCTCGCCGTCAAACCTGCGGATGTCCACGCCCTCACCGGGCAGGTCCGTGCGCAGGAGATCGGGCTGCGAGATGTCGCCCGGACCATCGAATCCTGGCGGATCTCTGCCTGACTCAGCCCTGAGCCGTCACCCGGCCGCCTCGGCTAGCGTCACGAACGCGGACCAGGCGGCCGGGGCGACGGTGAAGGTGGGGCCGTCGGGGATCTTGGAGTCGCGGATGTGGATGGCTTGGGGGTGGGCGGCGACCTCTACGCAGGCGCCGCCCTCGTTGTTGCTGTAGCTGGACTTGCGCCAGGCGTAGGCTACTTCGACGCACTCGCCGCCCTCGTTGTTGCTGTAGCTGCTCTTGAACCAGGCCAGGTTCTCGGTGCTCACAGTCGCTCCGCCGTCCTCTCGATCAGTTCTGCGGACTCCCAGGGCGTGAGCGCCTGTGCCCGCAACATGCCGAAGCGGTCGATGAGTTGGTTGACCTGCTGCGGCTTGGAGATCAACGTACCTCCGCCGGGACGGTCGGCGTACCCCCAATTACGGCCGTCCGGCGTGCTGGCCAACTGGAACGGGCCGTCCATCCCCGCGTGCGCGAGCCTCTCCGTCGGCATCACCTGGACCATCAGGTTGTGCATCGTCTGCACACACTCCAGTACGTGCAGGAGCTGATTCCGCAGCACCGTCTTGCTTCCCAGTGGCCGCTGAATGACCGACTCCTCGATCACATATGCCACGTTCGGCAGCGGATCCCGGCCCAGCACCGTCTGCCGCTCGATGCGCGCCTCGACGTTCTTCTCGATCTCTACATCGGGGAGTTGTGGGATGCGGACTTCGTACAGTTCCTGGATGTACTCCTGGGTTTGCAACAACCCCGGGATCAGCATGTTCTCGTACCCACTGATGCTCGCAGCCTCCCTCTGCAGCCGCATCCACCCCACAAACGTCGGCGGATACTTCTCCTCCTCCATCATCGGGATGCACGACTTCAGCGCCCCCCGCGCGTCCAGCAGCATGTCCGCGTCCTTGAGGAAGCTGGTGGTCGGGATGCGCTCCCCGCGCTCGTACGCCCCCGCCGTCGACTCCGACACCAGCAGGCGCTCACTCACCTCCAGCCGTGTCAGCCCCGCCCGCGCCCGGAAGTTCCGCAGCAGTTCCCCCACGTGCATGCGTGCCGGGGACGGCTGGGCCGCGCTCGTCTCACTCGTCTGGTTGGCCGTCACAGGGGCCCGCCTCTCCACAGCTCGCCGATGTGCACCGCGTACATCTGGTAACGCTACGCAATCGCCACTTAGCTCGTAGCCATGACGAGAAAAGAAATCCCCGACTGGGTCCCCGCCTCAGGCCACCAACTCCGGCTCACCGGCGTGCACTTCGACGCGATCCGGGTACGGGGCGTACGCGGCGAGGCCGTCCTCCACCATCTGGCCATGCTCACCGACGGGCGGCCGGGGCCCGTCGTCCGCGAGGTGGCCGGCGGGCGGTGGACGTACTTCCTCATTCCGCCCGGTACGAGCAGCCGCCACGACTGGCCACCGGGCGCGACCTGCTTCGGGCCGTCCGTACGCGATCAGTACATCGGGATCCCGGCGGCGGACGGCAATACGTACCCCCTCCACTGGCGGCTCGATCCGCCGGTCGTGGGCGAGTTCGTGGACCCGGCGCTGCTCCACACCGTGGTCATCGCGCAGCTCTGTCACGACCTCGGGTGAGAATCGACCCCATGGACTTCGCCGCACTGCTGCACACCCAACGCGTCTGGGACCTCCCGGAACTGCCCCGCTTCGACCCGGCCACCGCGCCGTCCGCACCCCTCCCCCTCTTCCACGACTGGTTCGCGGAGGCGGTCGCAGCCGGCCAGACCGAGCCGCACGTGGTGTCGCTCGCGACGGTTGGCGAGGACGGGCTCCCGGACGTACGAGCCGTCACCCTCCACGACGCCGACGAGCGCGGCTGGCACTTCGCGTCGCACTCCTCCAGCCGCAAGGGCGCGCAGCTCGCGGCCCTTCCACACGCGGCCCTCGGCTTCTACTGGCCCGCGCAGGCCCGCCAGATCCGCGTGCGGGGCCCGGTGACCGTCGCCCCTTCCACCGAGAGCCAGGCCGATCTGCACGCCCGCTCGACGGGCGCGCTGGCGGCGGCGATGACGGGCCGGATGAGCGAGGTGCTCGGCTCGCAGGAGGAACTGCGCAAGACGTCCGCCGCAGCCTGGGAGCGGGCCCAGGCGGAGCCCGACGCCCCGGTGCCGACATGGACGCTGTACGTACTGGCGCCGACGGAGGTCGAGTTCTTCCAGGGGGACGCGCGCAGGCAGCACGTACGGCTGCGCTACCGGCGTGCTGCGGAGGGCGATGGCTGGGCGCGCGAGCTGCTCTGGCCCTGACCGTACGGACCCGCCGTCGCCCTACATCTCCGGGTACGGATCCGACGCCAGCCGCGCATGCAGATGTTCGTCGCGGAAGGCGTCGTTCTTGCCCGACTCGAACATCGCGCCCCTGAGCGTGCCCTCGACGGCGTACCCCGCGCGCACAGCCACCCGGCAGGACGGGGTGTTCTCCACCGCGTGGCCCAGCTCGATCCGGTGGAATCCTCCTTGCTCGAAGGCCCAGCGGGTGCAGAGCTCCAGGGCCCTGGGCGCCACGCCCTTGCCCCGGTGCTCGGGGAGGGTCCAGTAGCCGATGGCGGTGCGGCGCATCGCGCGGAAGATCAGCTGCAGGCCCACATGGCCGAGGATCTCCCCGCCGCCCTCCTCCCAGACCGCGAACTGCGCCATCTCGTCCCGCGCCCGGGCCGCCGCCCTCGCCGCGATCGACTCACGGGCCCCGTCCAGGTCGGTGATCGGGATGAGCGGGGTGTTCCAGCGCATGAACTCGGGGTCGGTCACTCCGCGCAGGAGCGTCGCGGCGTCCTCGGGCGCCCAGGGGCGCAGTTCCAGGCCGAGGCCCTTCATCTCAGTCGTCGCAGTCGTCATGGGGGGTATTTCAACACGCGGGGCCGAAGACCGGCACCGCGATTTCGCCCTGGATACGGGCGGTGACCTGCAGTTCCATGCCGATTCGCAGGTCCGTCTCCGCGACCCCCACCACCTCCGTCATCATCCGCGGGCCCTCCGCCAGATCGACGACCGCGGCGACGTACGGGACGCGCTCACCGAACGGCGGGAGGTCGTTGCGGTGCACCGTCGACCAGGTGTAGAGCGTGGCCCGGCCGGTCGCCCGCTCCCACTCCACGTGGTCGCTCCAGCAGTGCGGGCAGAACTCGCGCGGGTAGTGGTGCGCCCGGCCGCAGTCGGCGCAGCGGCGGATCAGGAGGTGGCCTTCGCGGGCCGCGGACCAGTAGGGCGCGGTGAAGGCGTCCGCTTCGGGGAGGTCGAATCGTACGGTCGCGGGAACAGGCGCGGGAACAGGCGCGGGAATGGTCACAGGAAGAGCCCTATCGCGTGGTCGAGGGACCAGGCCTGCCAGGACATCGCGAAGAAGGCGACCAGTGCGATCAGCGCCATCATCGCGTTCTGCCCCTGCTCGGCCCAGTCGTGGATCATCAGGACGAGGTAGAGGAGGTTCAGGAGGAGGCCGGCGATGAGTGCGATCGGGGTGAGGAATCCGACGACCAGGCCGAGGCCCAGGGCGAGTTCGGCGTAGACGACGAGGTACGCCATCGCACGCGGGCGGGGCGCGACGATCTTCTCGAAGCCCTTCCCCACGGCCGGCCACTTGTGCTTGCCTGCCACGTCAGCGGCCCAGGCGATCCCCGTACCGCGCTCGAACCAGCCCTTCTTGTCCTTGTGGCGCCAGCTCTCCAGCCACCACAGGCCCAGGCCGATTCTGAGGACGGCGAGCCATTCGGCGCCGGTGAGCCATATGGAGTGCATCCGGGCTTCCTCTCCCTGCGATCTGACGGTACGTCAGTTGAGCGGATCAGAGGTGGTCCGCGCAAGAGGCAGAGCATTTCCGGCCACTCGTGATCAATTCGCAACTGCTTCTGCACTTGACCGAGACCGATCAAGCATTCGGGCGATTACTCTCCGATGCATGAGCGACACCACCACTACCCACGACCGGCCCGTGTACGTCATCGGCGCGGGCCCCGGCGGCCTCGCCGTGGCGGCCTCGCTGCGCGAGAGGGGCGTGCGGGCCGTCGTACTGGAGAAGTCCGAGAACGTCGGTGCCTCCTGGCGCCGGCACTACGACCGGCTCCGCCTGCACACCACGCGCCGGCTCTCCTCCCTGCCCGGTCTGATGATGCCGCGCTCGTTCGGGCGCTGGGTGGCGCGCGACAACGTGGTGCGGTACCTGGAGAAGTACACCGAGTTCCATGAGATCGAAGTCGTCACGGGGGTCGAGGTCACCAGCATCTCCCTCGCGGACGACGGCAGTTGGCTGCTGCACGCCACGGGGGGACGCGAACTCACGGGCAAGGCCGTGGTCGTCGCCACCGGCTACAACCACACCCCGCGCATCCCGGACTGGGCAGGCCTGGACACGTACACCGGCGACCTCATCCACGCGGGCGAATACCGCACTCCGGCCCCGTACGCGGGCAAGGACGTCCTCGTCGTCGGCATCGGGAACACGGGCGCCGAGATCGCCGTCGACCTGCTGGAGGGCGGGGCGGCCCGCGTGCGGCTCGCGGTCCGTACGGCGCCGCACATCCTGCGGAGGTCCACGGCCGGGTGGCCGGCGCAGGCGACGGGCATTCTCGTACGCCGGCTGCCGACCGCCCTGGTGGACCGGGCGGCGGCCCCCATGGCCCGTATCTCCGTACCCGACCTGTCGGAACACGGCCTGCCGCGCCCCGACACCGGCCTCTACTCGCGGGTGCGCCAGGGGTCGATCCCGGTGCAGGACGTCGGGCTGATCGACGCGGTCACATCGGGCCGGGTCGAGATCGTGGCCGCGGTGGACTCCTTCGAGGACGGCAAGGTCGTCCTGGCCGACGGCGACAGGATCTCCCCGGAGACGGTGATCGCGGCGACCGGCTACCGGCGCGCGCTGGAGGGCCTGGTCGGGGAGCTGGACGTACTGGACGAACGGGGGCGCCCGGTGGTCCACGGCGGCCGTACGCCGAAGCATGCGCCGGGGCTCTACTTCACGGGATTCACGAACCCGATCAGCGGGATGTTCCGCGAACTGGGCATCGACGCCCGGAAGATCGCGAAGGCGGTCGCCTCGCGCGGCTGACTCCCCGGACGAGGCAGGAGTCGATGGATGAGGGGCGGGCGCGGGCGGCCCGGGTGTGACCAACCTACGGGCAAGTAACGGAAGTTCTGTACCGGGAGCGGACCGTTGTACGAGAATCCGCGATCAGAACAGATCGTTTGCCCGCATGGCCCGCATGGCCCGCACCCCATCCATTGATCCATTGCTTCAACGGAGGATGCACGTGGCACGTGAAAGAAACCTGTCCCGGCGCGCGATGATCGGCGGGGCCGCAGCCACCGCCGCAGCGGGCGTCACCGCCATCGGCGCCTCCCCCGCGCAGGCCGCCGACCGCACCGCGACCGTGGACGTCGCCGTAGTCGGCGGCGGACTCGCCGGGCTCACCGCGGCGCGTGACATCGCGGCCGGGGGGAAGTCCGTGCTGGTCCTGGAGGCGCGGGACCGTGTCGGTGGGCGGGTCGTCAACCTCCGCCTGCCGAACGGGGGTTACAGCGAGGGCGGCGGTGAGTTCATCGGGCCCACGCAGGACCGGATCAAGGCGCTGGCCGACTCGCTCGGGGTCGCCACCTTCCCCACGTACAACACCGGCAAGAACGTCCTCTACAAGGACGGCAAGCGCACGCCGTACGCGACCGACGGGCTGCTCGGATCCGTGCCGCCCATCGATCTGGCGGGACTCGCGAACGCAGCCGCCGTGCAGGCGCTGCTCGACGACATGGCGAAGAAAGTTCCGGTGAACGCGCCGTGGACCGCCCCGAAGGCGGCCGAGTGGGATGCGCAGACCCTGGAGAGCTGGCTGCGGGCGAATGCGGTCATTCCGTCCGCGAAGTTCCTCTTCGACGTCGCGTGCACGTCCATTTTCTCCGCCGAACCGCGTGAACTCTCCCTGCTGTACGTGCTGTTCTACATAGCCGCCGCCGGGAACGAGACCACGCCCGGCACCTTCGAGCGGCTCACGGAGACGGCCGACGGCGCGCAGGCCAACCGCTTCGTCGGCGGTTCGCAGCAGGTGCCGCTGAAGCTGGCGGCCTCGCTGGGCGACAAGGTCGTGCTCGGCGCCCCCGTGCGGCGCATCACGGGATCCGGCGGCGGGCTGACCGTCACCGCCGACGGCATCAGCGTCTCCGCGCGCCGGGTCGTCGTCGCGCTGCCGCCGCCGCTCGCCGCCCGCATCGACTTCGATCCGCTGCTGCCGGCCCTGCGCGACCAGCTCGCGCAGCATCTGCCGATGGGGGCGATCGGGAAGGCGATCGCCGTGTACGACACCCCGTTCTGGCGGGCGGACGGTCTGAACGGGCAGGTCGTGAGCGATGCCGGTGTCGTCAGGTCGACCTTCGACAACTCGCCGCAGGACGGTTCGTACGGCGCGCTCATGGGCTTCATCGAGTCCGACGAGATGCGGGCGCTCGACGGGGCGAGCGAGGCGGAGGTGAAGGCGGCGGTCCTCAAGGACTACGTGGCGTACTTCGGCGCCAAGGCCGCCGCCCCCACCGGCTTCGTCCTCCAGCGCTGGGACAACGAGCGCTTCTCGCGCGGCGGCCCGGTGGCGTACGGGCCGCCCGGCTTCCTGACCCAGTACGGGGCCGCGCTGCGGACGCCCACCGGCGCTGTCCACTGGGCGGGGACCGAGACGTCGACGTACTGGAACGGCTACATGGACGGCGCGGTGCGGTCCGGTGAGCGTGTGGCCAGGGAGGTCTTGGCGGCGCTCTGAGGCGGGTAGAGGTGGTGGGGCCGGGGGAAGTTTATCTGCCTCCGACCCCAGCCTTTGCCTGCACGACTGTTCCTGACGGGCCGTCAGTTAAGTAATCTGACTTATCGTCAGGTACTTCGGCCATCTCACAGGAGTGGGCGGCAACGATGCTCGGATCGACTCACGGCACCCTCACCACCGACTTCCGCGCACGCGTGGTGGCCTGCGGAGAGCAGCCCCCGATAGCAGTCCATGGGATCGCGGCCGCGGAGGGCGACGTCGATGTCAGCGGGCGCCCGCTCCATGCGGCCGTCCCCGATCTCGACCGGTTCTTCCGGCCCGAGTCGGTCGCGGTCGTCGGCGCCTCGGACGCCGAGGGGCGGCCGAACACGGGTATCACCCGGCAGCTGATGGCCTGGGCCGAGCGGGTGGGCGCGCGGCTTCATCCCGTACACCCGACGCGCGAGACGGTCTTCGGGATGCCGTGCGTCCCGTCCGTGGCGGACCTCCCCGAGCAGGTGGACCTCGCGGTCCTGCTGGTCGGCGATCCGCTGCCCGTCATCGAGCAACTCGCGGACTCCAAAGTGAAGTTCGCGGTCGCCTTCGCTTCCGGCTTCGCCGAGACGGGCGAGGAGGGCGCGGCGGCGCAGGTGCGGCTGGCGCAGGCCGTGGAGGAGTCGGGGCTCCGGCTGCTCGGACCCAACACGAATCTGAACGCCTTCGAGCGCTTCCGCGACGACCTGGAAGGACCCGCCGTCGCGCTGATCACCCAGTCCGGGCACCAGGGACGGCCCGTCTTCGCGATGCAGGAGCTGGGGGTACGGCTCTCGCACTGGGCGCCGACCGGCAACGAGGCCGACCTGGAGACATCGGACTTCATCTCGTACTTCGCGGGGAAGCCCGAGGTGGGTGCGATCGCGTGTTACGTGGAGGGGCTGAAGGACGGCCGTTCCTTCCTCCTGGCCACCGACCGGGCGGCACGCGCCGGGGTGCCGGTCGTCGCGGTCAAGGTGGGCCGTACGGAGACGGGCGCGCGGATGGCCGCCTCGCACACCGGGAAGCTGACCGGCGCGGACGACGTGGTGGACGCGGCGATGCGGCAGTTCGGGGTGGTGCGGGTGAACGGACTCGACGAACTCCAGGACACCTCCGCCCTGTTGGCGCGGGCGCGCAAACCGGTGGGCGGGGCGGAGGGCGTGGTCGTCTACTCGATCTCGGGTGGCACGGGCGCGCACTTCTCGGACCTGGCGTCGGGCGCGGGGCTGAAGCTGCCGGTGCTCTCGGAGGCCAAGCAGGCGGAGCTGCACGAGTGGATACCGCCGTATCTGAACGTGGCCAACCCTGTCGACTGCGGGGGCCACCCGGTGGGCGACTGGCGCGGCCGCAAGATCATCGACGCGATCCTGGCGGACCCGGAGGTGGGGGTGCTGATCTGTCCGATCACGGGCCCCTTCCCGCCGATGAGCGACCGGCTCGCGCAGGACCTGGTGGACGCGGCGGAGCAGACGGACAAGCTGGTGTGCGTGGTGTGGGGGTCGCCGGTGGGGACGGAGGACGCGTACCGCAAGGTGCTGCTCGGGTCCTCGCGGGTGGCGACGTTCCGTACGTTCTCCAACTGCATTACGGCAGTGCGGGCCTGGACCGACCACCACCGCTTCACAGCCTCGTACAGCTCACCTTTCGACGAGGCGCCGCGCGTGCCGTCGCCGTCCTTCCGCAAGGCGCAGGCGCTGATGCGCCCGCACCAGCAGCTGAGC
>NZ_JAFLRJ010000603.1 GCF_017315755.1 Streptomyces beijiangensis | reverse complement strand
CTCCGCCCCCGCCGCCGCCTCCCACGCTGCCGGTCTCGTCACCGCTGATGCGGCCGAGTCCGTTGTAGCCGAAGGTGAGGGAGAGGAAGGAGTTGTCCTGCGAGCCGCCGATGTACGGACGCGAGGACGCCGGCCAGAGCTCGACGATCGCGACCCACCAGCCGCCCGCGACGATCATCGCGAGTCCGGACAGGCCGAGTTGGACGAAACGCTTGCGGAGCTTGGTCGGTGCGAAGACCGCGTACACGATGGCGAGCGGCGGCAGGATCAGGAACGCCTGCAGGGTCTTCACGAGGAAGGCGGCGCCGACGGCGGCACCCGCCCAGAGGAGCCACTTGGTCTTGCCGTCGTCGAGCGCGCGCAGAACGAAGTAGACCGTGACGGTCATCAGCAGCGCGAGCAGCGCGTCGGGGTTGTTGAAGCGGAACATCAGGGCGGCGACCGGGGTGAGCGCGAGCACCACGCCCGCGATCAGACCGGCGGTGGCGCTGAACCGGCGGCGTACGGCGGCATACAGGACAGCCACCGTCCCCACGCCCATCAGTACCTCGGGGACCAGGATCGCCCAGGAGTTGAGGCCGAAGATCCGTACGGACAGGGCCATCGGCCAGAGCGCGGCCGGGGGCTTGTCGACGGTGATGGCGTTCGCCGAGTCGAGCGAGCCGAAGAACATCGCCTTCCAGCTCTGGCTGCCGGCCTGGGCGGCGGCGGAGTAGAAGGAGTTGGCGTAGCCGGAGCTGCTGAGGTTGAAGAGGTAGAGCAGCGCGGTGGCGAGGAGGAGGCCGAGGAAGGCGGGGCGTACCCAGCGGGCGTCCTCGGGGCGGCCGCGCCAGAGCCGGTGCGCGCGGGAGCCGCGGGGCTGCTGTGGCTCCTGTGTCGGGGCCTGGGCTGCTGGGAGCTGATCGTGTTCGATCGTGGTCATCGGGCGTGCCTCGGGTTCCGGGGGTTCGGGTCGTACTCGCGGTTCTGGTCGGGGCTGCCGGGACGGACGGCGTACATCGGTGCCGTCTCGTCGTCCCAGGGCTGCCTTTCCGCGCCAGAAGAATCCAGAGCAGCTCCGGCGCGGAACTCCTGCGAAAGGTCTGGCTGTTGGAGCTGTTCGTTACGCCGCTCCGGGAAAACCCAGATACGGAAGAGCAGGAACCGCAGCACCGTCGCCGCGAGGTTGGCGGCGATCAGCACGGTCAGTTCGGTGGAGTGCCGGGGATGGGCGGTCGCCGCGTCGAGTGCGGCGAGCGAGCCGCTGGTGAGAGCGAGGCCGATGGCGAAGACGACCAGGCCCTGGGCCTGGTGGCGGACGGCGCGGTCCGGTCCCCGTACCCCGAAGGTCAGTCTCCGGTTGAAGGAGGTGTTGGCGACCGCTGAGATCAACAGGGCGACGGCGTTGGCGACTTGGGGCCCGACGACCTGCCGGGAGAGGGAGTAGAGGACGAGGTAGAAGAGCGTCGAGAACGCGCCGACGACGCAGAAGCCGACGAGCTGGCGGGCGAGTCCGCCCGGTACACCGGGCAGTTCGCGGTCGCGCGGATCTTCCCCGAAGGGGCGTGCGAGCCGGTCGAGGGGGAGCGCGCCACCGCCCAGCGCCCGCCCCACGCGCCACACGCCCTTGAGGTCGTCGACGGCGGTCTGGTAGATGTGCACGGTCGAGTCGGGGTCGTCGACCCAGTCGACCGGCACCTCATGGATCCGCAGCCCGGCGCGCTCCGCGATCACCAGCATCTCGGTGTCGAAGAACCACCCGGTGTCCTGGACCAGCGGCAGCAGCCGCTGCGCGACATCGCGCCGGATCGCCTTGAATCCGCACTGTGCGTCACTGAAGCGCGCCTGCAGCGAGGAGCGCAGGATCAGGTTGTACGCACGGGAGATGAACTCGCGCTTGGGCCCGCGTACAACCCTCGAACTGCGGGCGAGACGCGACCCGATGGCCAGGTCCGAGTGGCCGGAGATCAGCGGGGCGACGAGAGGCAGCAGCGCGTTGAGGTCGGTGGAGAGGTCGACGTCCATATAGGCGAGTACGGGTGCGTCGGAGGCGGACCACACGGTGCGCAGCGCCCTGCCCCGGCCCTTCTCCTCCAGCCGGAAGGCCCGGACCCCTGGGAGGGTCCGCTCCAGACGGGCGGAGACCTCGGGGGTGCGGTCGGTGCTCGCGTTGTCGGCGATGGTGATCCGGAAGCCGTAGGGGAAGGTCCGTGCGAGGTGGTCGTGGAGTCTGACCACACAGGGCTCGAGGTCCTGCTCCTCGTTGTAGACGGGGATCACCACGTCGAGGACGGGGGTGCCGCCGGGGCCGACGGGGAGGTGTTCCCGGGCCGGCAAGGGGACCGAAGAAGAGTCGGTACGCATGACAACGACCTTCGCCAGCAGCGCTGTCACCCCTGTGTGGTCAGCCTGTGCCATGCCTGTGAGTCGCCGGAGCGTCGCCGCTCCGCTGTACGGGCAGCTGTACGGGCAGGTGTACGCCGAAGACGGTGCGCCCGGGTACGGACTGCACGGTGACGCCGCCGCCGTGGGCGGTGACGACGGCCTGGACGATGGCGAGCCCGAGGCCGGTGGAGCCCGCGTTCCGGGAGCGGGACGCGTCGCCGCGGGCGAACCGCTCGAAGACGTGCGGGAGGAGGTCGGCGGGGATGCCGGGGCCGTCGTCCTGGATCTCCATCAGGACCCAGGGGCCGGTGTGCTGGACGCGGGCGGTGACGGTGGTGCCGGGGGGTGTGTGGGTGCGCGCGTTGGCGAGGAGGTTGACCAGGACCTGGTGGAGGCGGGGGCCGTCGCCGAGCACGTTGGCGGGGTCGTCGGGGAGTTCGAGACGCCACTTGTGGTCCTGGCCGGCGGCGCGGGCGTCGCTGAGGGCGTCGACGACGAGGGGGGAGAGATCGGTGCTCTCGTACGAGAGCGGGCGTCCGGCGTCGAGGCGCGCGAGCAGGAGGAGGTCCTCGACGAGGCCGGTCATCCGGGAGGCCTCGGACTCGATACGGCCCAGCGCGTGACGGGTGTCGGGCCCGGTCTCCTCGCGCCCGCGACGGGTGAGTTCGGCGTAACCCCGGATGGAGGCGAGGGGCGTGCGCAACTCATGGCTGGCGTCGGCGACGAACTGCCGTACGCGCATCTCGCTCTCCTGCCGCACGGCGAGCGCCGAACCGACGTGCCCCAGCATCCGGTTGAGCGCGGCCCCGACCTGCCCGACCTCGGTACGGGGGTCGGCCTCGGCGTCGGGCACGCGCTCGAAGAGCGCCACTTCGCCGCTGTGCAGGGGGATTTCGGAGACGCGGGTGGCGGTGGAGGCGACGCGGCGCAGGGGGCGCAGGGCGACGCCGATGAGGAAGGTGCCGGCGACTCCGGCGGCGGCGAGGCCTGCGACGGTGACGGAGATCTCGACAATGATCAAGTTGTGCAGGGTGGCAAGGGCGTTGGACTCCGGGATGCCGACGACGATCGTGTTGCCGCTGTCGGTGATGAAGGACTCGAACCGGTACGAGCCGAGGCCGCCGGGCACGTCCACCGAGTGAGGCTTCCCGTCGCGGGGGACCGTGGCGATGGCGGACTTCTGCGCATCGTTGAGGTCCTTGGGCTCTATCTGGTGGTCGCTGGTGGAGTTCTGGCTGATGATGGCCTTGCTGACGGTGCCGTCCTGCAACAGGGCACCGATCGTGCCCGCGCTCTGACCGCCCCCGATGACGAAGTCCAGCGGCGCGGGCCCGTTGACCTTTCCACCCTGACTCCCGGGGCTGCGGGGCAGGCCGTCGCCCCTGTTGTTCTGGGGCATGCCCTGGGCGCGCTTGGTGATGTCCGTCAGCTGATTGTTCAGCTGCTGGTACATCGAGTCCTGGAGCGCGACCGTCGTCACCGTGCCGATCACCGCAGCCACCACCGCCACCAGCGCCACGACCGACATCACCAGCCGGGTTCGCAAGGACCACGGCCGGCGTCCGGTGGAGCGCGGCGAGCGGTGCGGGCGTACGGGAATCGCCACGGCCGCCTACTCCCCGGGCTTGATCAGATAGCCGGCGCCGCGCCGCGTGTGGATCATCGGCGTGCGTCCGGCGTCTATCTTGCGCCGCAGGTACGAGATGTAGAGCTCGACGACGTTGGCCTGGCCCCCGAAGTCGTAACTCCACACCCGGTCGAGGATCTGCGCCTTGCTGAGCACGCGCCGCGGATTGCGCATCAGGAAGCGCAGCAGCTCGAACTCGGTGGCGGTCAGGTGAATGGACGTACCGCTCCGCACGACCTCGTGGCTGTCCTCGTCGAGCGTCAAGTCCCCGACGGCCAGCAGCGATTCGCTCCGCAGCGCGGCGGTTCCCGACCGGCGGATCAGCCCGCGCAGCCGCGCGACGACCTCCTCCAGGCTGAAGGGCTTGGTGACGTAGTCGTCGCCGCCCGCGGTCAGCCCGGCGATCCGGTCCTCGACGGAATCCTTGGCGGTCAGAAAAAGAACCGGCACCTCGGGCAGCTCGCGCCGCAGCCGGCCCAGCACCTGCAGCCCGTCCATGTCGGGCAGCATCACGTCGAGGACAACGGCATCGGGCCGGAAGTCACGGGCGGTCCGCACGGCACCTGCCCCGTCGCCGGCGCTGCGCACCTCCCAGCCCTCGTACCGCAGGGCCATGGACAGCAGCTCGGCGAGCGAGGCCTCGTCGTCGACGACGAGCACCCGGACGGGGCTGCCGTCGGGCCTGAGCATTTCGGTACGCCCCTGGGGCGAGGTCGCGGTCATGGTCCTCACCCTGCGAGGCAGCCCTGAGAACTCCCTTTCGTGTACCTGTGAATTTCCTGAGAACGCCCCCGCCCTCGCTCGCCTACGCTCGCCGTATGCAACTCCTGACGCTCTCGGGCTCGCTGCGGACCCGGTCGACCAACGGCTTCCTCCTTCACGCGGCCCGGCTCATGGCCACCGCGGACGGGGCGGAGGTCACCACCGCGGAGATCGGCACGCTCCCGCACTTCAACCCCGACCTGGACGGCGAGGGCGCCACCGTGCCCGCCCCGGTGGCGGCCCTGCGCGAGGCGGTCGGCGCGGCGGACGCGGTTCTCGTCGTCAGCCCCGAGTACGCGCACGGGGTGCCCGGCACCCTCAAGAACGCCCTGGACTGGCTGGTCTCCAGCGGAGAATTCGTCTCCCGCAGAGTGGGCGTGATCACGGCCTCGCCCAGCTCCACGGGCGGCGACTACGCCAACGCCCAGCTCTGCGAGACGCTGCGCATGATGACGGGGACGGTGGTGGAGGAGGCCTGTCTGACGGTCGGCCTGATCGGCGGAAAGCTGGACCGCGAGACGGGTGAGATCACCGACGACCAGCTGACGTCCGAACTCCGGGCAGCGGTGAAATCCTTGACGACACCGTCCTAAGCGGAGCCGGAACCGGAGCCGGACCCGTCGCCCACCTCCCGCACCCACTCCCGGCTGTGCTCCACCTTCGCGATGTGGAGGGTGTAGCGCTCGTACCACTCGGTACGCCCCTGCTCCTTGGCGGCCGAGTGCTCGGCGTGCTGCTTCCATCCCCGTATGGACTCCGCGTCCCGGAAGTACGCGACGGTGATCCCGAGGCCGCCGCCGGGCGCGCGGGCGGATTCGTACCCGAGGAAGCCCGGCATGTCCTGCACCAGGGTGTGCATCCGCTCGGCGGTCTCCGCGTAGCCGTTGTCGCCCTCGGTCCGTACGGAGGTGAAAATCGCAGCGTAATAGGGCGGCTCGTAAGCCGCCACAGGCGTGTTGGTCATGACGCCAAGCGTTGCTCCTCACCTCCCCGCCCGTCCACGGACTTGCCGAACGGGATCCATCTCTTGACCATTCGGTCAGCTGCTCAGAAGAGCCCGTCCTGCACATCAGGAACCACGACGCCCCTCACCGGCACGCTCACCTCCCCCACGGCCCGCTCCACTCCCCACCCCCGCATCAAACGCGTATCCAGGACGACAACGCCCCCGTCGGCCCCCTCCAGATGCAGATCGGGCCCGGCGGCAGCCACGAGCCGCCCGGCGACGACACCCCCTGGCACCAGCTCGCTCACGACGCCCCGCGCCTCGGCAAGCCCCTCAAGCCCGAACACCCGCGCATGATCGATGACTTCACACTCCACCCGCTCCAGGGACTCGGGCCACCCCGTGACCCCCACGGCCCTCGCATGCAACGCCACCACCTCGGCGGCCCGCTCCTCCACCCCGGGCAACCGGGCCCGCACCGCGCGCTTCTCCGCGTACGGAACCCGGTCAGGCACCCCCAGCGCGGCCCGCAGCACTTCCTCACTGCGCCGCGCGGCCATCAGGGGCCCCCGCCCCACCCAGCTGAAGGCGACGGCCC
>NZ_JAFLRJ010000602.1 GCF_017315755.1 Streptomyces beijiangensis | reverse complement strand
GATCCGCCACTGTGCTGGAATTCCACGCACCGTCGCGCCCTACTCAGGAGACACACACACTTCCGGCGCGGTGCAGGGGGATGACAGCAGGTCACTCACGACCACCATGGGGCGCGCCGCGCCCCACGACTCGACACCGTTCCGCCGTCTACGCGGGGGGACGCCTGGTCCAGAGGTTGCGACGCTAGTGCAGGGACGTTTCAAGAGGGATGGCAGCGCTGCGGCAGAGCAGGAGCCGCNNGGATCAACGAGTCGCTGGACAACATGCAGCAGCTCGACCACATGCAGCTGCTGACCCAGATGACCAAGCAGGCGACCGAGCTGGCCTCCGCGCTCCAGGTGGAGCGGGACAAGTCCGCGGGCCCGCTCAGTCATGGGGGCAGCCAGTCCGACCTCGTCGTGGAGCAGCCCCGGAAGGCGACCGACCTCGCCAAGACCACCTTCCTCAAGGGCACCGAGAACTTCGAGGGCGCGCAGAGCGACGACACGGTCAACTCGATCCGCAAAAGTGCGCTCGGAATCGCGACGCAGCTCTCCTTCCTCAAGGACATCCGGCGGGACGCGTACACGGACGGCTCGTCGAGCCTGCAGACGGTCAACGCGTACAGCCAGCTCATCGAATCGCTGTTGAGCCTCTCCCAGGACATGGCGCAGGCGACCGCCAACCCAGAGATGATCAAGCGCACCCGCGCCCTGGCGGCCTTCTCCTCCGCCAAGGAGTACGCCTCGGTCCAGCGCGCCATCATCGCGGCCGCCCTGCCGGCGACCAAGGGGGGCAAGCCCCGGCTCAGCGAGAGCGACCGGACCTGGGCGAAGTCCGCGTACCAGCAGGAGAACGACGCGAGGGGGACCTTCGCTAGCATCTACTCCGGCAACGCCGGCGAGCTGACCGCCACGCTGGACTCCGGAAACACCGAGATCGTGGCCGCCGACCTGTTCGCGAAGCGCGTGCTGGGCAGCAAGGCCGGTCTCGACGAGCAGAGCAACCGCTACACCACGTACCTCGACTGGTACGACGCGGACACCAACAAGATCCGCGCCATGGACACCATCGAGGCGACGCTGCTCGGTGAGATGGACCAGAAGGCCCGCGAGCTGCGTTCCGCGTCCGAGCGCGAGGCGATCATCAGCGGTGCGCTGATCCTGCTCGTTCTCGGCGTCTCCCTCGTCGGCGCCTTCGTCGTCGCCCGGTCCATGATCCGCTCGCTGCGCCGTCTCCAGGACACCGCCACCTCGGTCGCCCAGGAACGACTGCCCGAGCTCGTCAGGCAGCTCTCCGACTCCGACCCGCAGGACGTCGACACCTCGGTCGAGTCCGTCGGTGTGCACTCCAGGGACGAGATCGGCAAGGTCGCCGCGGCCTTCGACGACGTGCACCGCGAGGCCGTACGACTCGCCGCCGAGCAGGCGCTGCTGCGAGGCAACGTCAACGCGATGTTCACCAACCTCTCGCGCCGCTCGCAGGGCCTCATCCAGCGTCAGCTCTCGCTCATCTCCGAACTGGAGTCGCGCGAGG
>NZ_JAFLRJ010000601.1 GCF_017315755.1 Streptomyces beijiangensis | reverse complement strand
GTCATCGACTTCGGCATCAGCCGTGCGGTGGACGCGACGCAGCTGACCCGTACGAACGCCGTGATCGGGACGCCCGGGTTCATGGCACCCGAACAGATCGTGTCGAGCCGCGAAGCGGGTCCCGCCGCCGATGTCTTCTCCCTCGGCTGCGTCCTGGTCTTCGCGGCCACCGGCCAGGGGCCGTTCGGCGCGGGTACGACGACCGAGGTTCTCTACCGGGCCGTGCACGCGCCGCCACAGCTGGACGACGTACCCGATGCCCTGCGTCCGCTGCTCGTGGCATGCCTGGACAAGGACCCCGACCGCAGACCTGGCACCTCCGCGGTGCTCGACTCGCTGTCCCCCGCCGATTCCTCCGCGCTGCTGTCCGAGGGTCTGCGGTCGGACATCGCGGAGCGGGAGGCGCACGCCGCCGTCCTGGTGTCCGCACCGCCCATGCCCATGACCCCGCTGCTGCCCCCGCCGTCCGCCCCGGAGCCGGGCGGGCCGGGCACGAGCCGCCGCCGATTCCTGTGGATCGCCGCGGCCGGCGGCACCGCCGCCACGGCCGCGGGGGTCGCGGCCGTGATCGGGTTGCGGTCGAAGCCCGGCGGCACGCCGGGAAGCGGCGCCAGCAGCAGCGGCGGAGGCACCACGATCCGGCCCACCGCCGGGCTTGCCGCGGGCCCGAAGCCGCAGTGGTCGGTCGGCCTGGAGAGCGGTGTCGAGCACGCGGACGGACGGCTGCGGCTCATGGGCTCCTCCCTGGTGCACTGGGACAAACAGAAGGCGGTCGGCTACGACACCACCGCCGGATCCAGGCGGTGGACGGCCTCGCCACGCATGCCGTCCGGTGTCTCCCAGGAACCCCAGTGGCTCGCCGTCCACGGATCGATGTTGTACGGCACGGTCGCGGGCGACCGCGGCTACCTGCTCGGCCTGGACGAGAAGGGAACCCTCAGGTTCAGCCACCCGGTCATGGAGCCGGACGGGACGTACGGGCCCGATGCCGTCGTGGACGTCCTCGCTGTCGCCGCGTCGGTCGCGCTCATCAGCTCCGACGGCGGCGGAGGTTTCCGTGTGCACGCCGTGGACCTCGCCAAGGGCTCGGTGCTGTGGTCCCGCAAGATGACCAACAGCACCTTCGGGACGTGCTCGGACGGACACGCCTTTTTCCTCCGCGACGACAATGACGTCCTTCGCGTCGACGCACGAACCGGCAGGCCACAGTGGACAGTTCACGACGTGTTCGAGTCCAATACCGAGCCACCCATGGTCACGGCGGGGGGCAGACTTCTGGTCACAGGCACCGACGTACGCGCCTTCAGCACCGCGAACGGCCGCAAGCTGTGGACCGCTGCCGCCGAGACGACGGAGCTCAGCGGCACATCCGTCCACGGCGGGAAGGCGTACGTCTCCGGCTCCAAGAGCGCCGTCGTCGCCCTCGACGTACGTGACGGCAGCCAGTTGTGGCGGACCGCGAGCCCGGTGTCGCTCAACAGCGGAACGTTCCTCGACGCGGGCCCTTCGGTCTCCGCTTCCGTGGTGACCGAATCCCTCTCCGACCCCCAGGGCTTCATCGTCCTGCGCGCGACCGACGGCAAGCCCCTCTGGGCGCACCGGGCCACCGGCGGCAAGACGGCGGCGTCCGGCAGCGACGAATGGAAGGTGCTGGCCGTCGGAAGCACCGTCTACGCCGCATCCGCCACCACCCTTTCCGCGTTCCGGAGTGACGCCTCATGACGATCCAAACCACCCCGTCCGCCGTGTACATCGGCCCGTACCGGGTCATCCGGCAGATCGGCGCGGGCGGCATGGGCCAGGTCCACCTGGCCGCGTCGCGCAGCGGCCGTGCGGTCGCGGTCAAGGTCGTACGCCCCGAACTCGCCGCCGACCCCGACTTCAGGCGCCGCTTCAAGGCCGAGGTCGACGCGGCACGCGCGGTCGGCGGCGCCTTCACCGCGCCCGTCGTGGACGCCGACCCGGACGGCCCGCAGCCTTGGCTGGCCACCGCGTACATCCCCGGCCCCGCGCTCTCCGAAGCGCTGGACTCCCATGGGCCCATGCCCGAGACGACCTTGCGCGTGCTGGGCGCGGGTCTCGCCGAGGCACTGGCCGCCATCCACCGCGCCGGACTGATCCACCGCGACCTCAAGCCGTCCAACATCCTGCTCACTCACGACGGGCCCCGGGTCATCGACTTCGGCATCAGCCGGGCCATCGACAGCACCATGCTCACCGCCGAGGGCCAGGTCATCGGATCGCCCGGCTTCATTTCGCCCGAGCAGTCGCGGGGCGGCGAACTCACGCCCGCCAGCGATGTGTTCGCCCTCGGCGGCGTGCTCGCCTTCGCCGCCACCGGTACGCCGCCCTTCGGAACCGGCGCCGCACACGCGCTGCTCTACCGGGCGGTCCACGAGGCACCGCAGCTGGACGGCGTACCGCCGGCCCTGCTCGGGACCGTCGCCGCCTGCCTGGACAAGGACCCCGCCCGGCGCCCGACCGTGGAGCAGTTGCAGGCGTGGCTGCGCCCGGCGACCTCCGTGGGCTGGCTCGGCGCGATCGAATTCCAGGTCACCGCATCCGAACGCACCTTGAACGACGAGGTACGCCGCCCGGGCATCGGCCGGCGTCGGCTGCTGATCGGCGGCGCGGCGCTCACCACTACGGCGGCCGCAGGAACCGCCGCCTGGCTCCTGCGCCCGGACGACGAAAAAGCCTCCGGAGGGCAAGGGCAAGGGGCGGCCTCTGCCCTGCCCCGGCTCTCCTGGACGGCCGACCTCCCGCACGCCCCCCTGTACCCACGCGCCCTGACGAAGTCCACGGTGCTCTGTCTCGGAGAGAACGCGGGGGCGTGTTTCGACCGGGCCTCCGGCCGGCTGCTGTGGCAGGACACGAATGGCGTGGACTTCTACGCCGCCGCCGACGACCAGCGCGTCTACACCGCACGCGCCGACGGCAAGATCCATGCGCTGAACGGCCGTACCGGAAAGGAACTCTGGGCAACGGATCTGCCCGGGTCCGGTGCCGTGACACCGAAGTTCACGGACGGCTCCCTGCTGGTGACCACCGACCAGAGGCGTTACCAGACCCTGGACACGGCCGACGGAACCGTACGGTGGCAGACCCCGGACATCGGCGCGCTCGCGGTCGCCGGCATGACGCGCGACGGGCGCCCGATCCTGTGGAACACAGCTGCCCAGCCGAAGGCGTCCGCCCGGTACGGCGACTACAGCGTCGTGTCGCCCGACACGGGCGAACTGCTGTGGTCGAAGGACCTGGAGAAGCTCTACGCGCCGCCGGCCTCCGACGTGCTGTACGGCATCGACAGTGACATGAACCTGCTCGCCATCGACGCCGCCGACGGCTCCACTCGCTGGAGCAAGCCGGCCCGGCTGCCTTCGGCAACCCGTCAGTTCCTCGTGTTCCTCACACTGGAACTGCACCAGGGAGTCCTTTACGGCTACCAGGACACCGAGAGCACACGGGCGACGGCCGGAGTGGTCGCCGCCTTCGACCCGGCGACCGGCAACACCCTGTGGAGCCGCACGACAACCGCCCCCGACAAAGGCGGCTTCGCCCACTCCGGCGCGACTGTCTGCTACCTCGACAAGGTCCTGCGTGCTGTCGGTGCCAAGACCGGCACCGACCGCTGGACAGCCGGCTCCGGTCTCGGCGAACTCACGTTCCTGGGCGCCCTGAGCGGCCTCTACATCGCAGCGACGAACAAGGGGCTGTACGGCTTCGACGACGCCACAGGCAAGCAGGCCTGGCACTACCCGGTCAGTGGTGTCTCCGGCGAGTGGACGACCCCGCTGTTCTCCGACGACCAGTTCGTCGTCGGCTCCTCGGGAAAGCTGTTCCACTTCTCGGCGCCCAAGGGAAAGACCGCGAGTCCGGCCGCGTAACCGGTGCACCGCGCCGGAAACCCGGATGACCCGGCCCCCGCCACTCTGGGATCCTGCCGGAATGGATCACTGACTCGAAGCTCTGATCGTCCGGCACACCCGCCGGCTCCCCTCCCCCGCAGGCTCTGCGGGGCAAGGGGATGTCGCGGCGCGGCAGTTCGACGCCGCCCTGATGTCCGTGGGATTCAAGCTCTCGGCCGAACTCCTGGAGCGGCTGTCGGACCTGTCCGAGGGCGCAGTCGTCGACACGGCCGCAACGCCTACTTCATCGACTTCCCGGCCAACGTGCCCGACACCTTCGACTTCTGGATGCGGCGCATCGCCGAGGCGCTCGCCACACACCGCCTGTTGGCAGGGACAACGCGTACGTGACCGCGGCCCGGTGGGCGTCCGAACCGCCATGGGAAGTCACCGCCGGTACGACGCGCAGTCCCGTCACACCTCGTCGGTCCGCAGCGCGTACAGCTGCGGAAGGTTGACCACGATCGCCTCCTGGGTGCTGCGGGCGATGACGACCACGGCCTCTTCGGCGGCGTCCGGGTTCTCCTCGCGGTGCGGCACGAACGGGGGGACGAAGATGTAGTCACCGGGTGAGGTACGCAGACGGACCTCACCCGCTTGCTCGCCCGAGTCGTCGAGGAAGACGAACTCGGGGTGTCCGCTCACCACATAGATGGCGGTCTCGGATTCACCGTGGTGATGGTCGGAGGAGGACGTGGAGGGGGCGACGTGGGTCTGTCCCATCCACAGCTTTTCCGAACCCGCTTTGCGTCCGCTGACGGCAGCGAATCTGCGCATACCTCCGCTCTGCGCCGTGTCGCCGTCGAGATCGTCGGCACGGATGTGGTGCAGGCGCGTGCGCAGGGGTGCTGCCGGCTGCCCGCCCGTGTCAGGAAGATGGGGGTGGAAACCCTCGCCGGGGGTCGTCAACGGCTCGCTCATGGGTGGGGACGCTAGAGGGGCCCGGGAAAGGATGCCAAGAGGTGTCCATTACCCTTCACCTGCGGCAATGTTCCCGCAATGCGGGAGGGGAACCGAAAGAAGCCCTCGTGGCGCGCACCTCGTCGGGCATGATGTGGGCATGCATATCTCCGCGAAGGCGGACTACGCCACGCGGGCTCTGCTGGAGCTCGCCTGCGAACCCTCCCGCCCCCTCACGTGCGAGGCCATCGCCTCCTCGCAACAGATCCCGTTCCGGTTCCTGAAGTCCGTGGTGGGCGAGCTGCGGAAAGCCGGTCTTGTACGCAGCCAGCGCGGCTGCGAGGGCGGGTACTGGCTCGGCCGGCCCGCCGACGAGGTCACGCTGCTCGATGTCGCGCGCGCCGTGGACGGCGAGTTGATCACCTTGCGGGGTGAGACGCCTGCCGGTCTCAACTACCCCGGCCCTGCCTCCGGCCTGCCCGGGGTGTGGCGTCAGGTCGAGGCGGAGGTCGCCGCGGTCCTGGGCGGGATGACTCTCGCCGCGCTGATGCCCGCCGGGGCGGGCGTACAGCTGAGCCGTGAGGGAGCCGCGTGACGGTCGCATCGGACCAACCGGCCTTGGAGGCCGTTGAGTTGGTGGAGTACACCGACCCGCTGTGCCCCTGGGCCTGGGGGTCGGAGCCCGTCTTCCGCCGGCTCCGGGCGGAACTGGCCGGCCGGGTCCGCTGGCGCCGCGTGTACTGCGTCCTCTTCGACCACGACGACGACCCGCCGCCCGATCCGGCGGCGGAGACCGCCTGGTACGCGCGCTACGTCGACGACATCAGCACCCATACGCGGGCGCCGAGGGCGCTCCGGCTGAGCCGGGTGGCGGCAAGCTCATGGCCGTCCTCGCTCGCGGCCAAGGCCGCCGAATCACAGGGCGACGAGGTGGCCGAGCGGGTGCTGCGCCGGCTGCGGGAGAGCGTCTTCGTCCTCGGGGAGCCGGCGGACACACCCGCGCTCGCACTTGCGGCGGTACGGGGCGTGCCCGGCCTGGACCTTGAGCGGCTGGCCGCCGACGCGGCATCGGCCGCCGTACTGGAGAAGGTGCGCGCCGACCGTGCCGAGGCGCGTCGCCCGGTGGGCGAGGTGCTGTCCGTACGCCACGAGTCGCCTCATCCCGGCGCCGCCAAGGAGACCACCGACGGCGGACACCGGTACGCACTGCCGACGTTGCTGATCCGCACCGCCGCCGGATGCCGCGCCGTGCCCGGCTGGCGGTCGTACGAGGAGTACGCCACGGCGGTCGACGAGCTGTGCCCCGGGCTGCCGCCGGCTCCCGTACCACTGGCCCCGGCGGAAGCCCTCACGCGGTACGGGAGCCTGACCGGCCCCGAGCGCGAGCTGCTGACGCACGGCCAGTGGCCCCCGGCCGGCGCCGTCCGCGTCGAGACCGGCAACGGCCCTGTGTGGCTGCACCCGGAGGAGGCCGCAGCGCACCCGGCCCACGGCCGCAACTCTCCCGCCGAGCCCTGACAGCCCTCTGATCAGCGGTCAGAGGCCGTCCCGCCGAATGAGACACCTTTTGGTGTCCATTGACAGCCGCTGACAGCTGCCCCCAGGATGTGCAACATGCTCACGACGCACCCCGGTGTGGTGTGCCGCTACGTGGACCTGCGGCGTACCTCCAGCGCTCTCTGTCGCTGACCACCCGCCGCTCACGGCCCACAGGCGCCTGACCCCGCCGGCACCGGCCACCCGCTGCCGCCCCGCGCCCGCC
>NZ_JAFLRJ010000600.1 GCF_017315755.1 Streptomyces beijiangensis | reverse complement strand
GGACCCGGACCGCCGTGCCCGACCGGCCGGGCACGGCGGTCCGGGTCCTGCGGGACGGCAAGGAGGTGGCCGTGCTCGTCTCGTATGCCGAGACCCCGGCACTCACCGCCCGCGTGCGGCTCACCGAGGGGGGCGCACGGAAGATTCCGTGCGCCGTCCTGCTCCCCACCGGTCACCGCGAGTCGGACGGAGCGCTTCCGGTACTGCTCGACCCTTACGGCGGCCCGCACGGCCAGCGCGTGGTCGCCGCGCAGAATCCGTACCTCACCTCGCAGTGGTTCGCCGACCAGGGCTTCGCGGTGGTCGTCGCCGACGGGCGGGGCACGCCCGGGCGTTCGCCGGGCTGGGAGAAGGCGATCAGGGACGACTTCACGCTCACCCTGGACGACCAGGTCGACGCGCTGCACGGCCTCGCGGAGCAGGGCTTCCCGCTGGACCTCGGCCGGGTCGCCATCCGCGGCTGGTCCTACGGCGGCTACCTCGCCGCGCTCGCGGTGCTCCGCCGCCCCGACGTCTTCCACGCGGGGATCGCGGGCGCGCCGGTGACCGACTGGCGGCTGTACGACACGCACTACACCGAGCGGTACCTGGGGGACCCGGCGGCTCAGCCCGAGGTCTACGCCGCCAACTCGCTGGTCACCGGCGACGGGCTCACCGAACCGGCGGACCAGGTACGCCCGTTGATGGTCATCCACGGCCTGGCGGACGACAACGTGGTCGCCGCCCACACCCTGCGGCTCTCCTCGGCGCTGCTGGCCGCGGGCCGCCCGCACGAGGTGCTCCCGCTCAGCGGTGTCACGCACATGACGCCCCAGGAGCAGGTCGCGGAGAATCTTCTCCTGCTCCAAGTGGACTTCCTCAAGCGGTCGTTGAGGACTCCGTAGTCACAGCCCGGCGGAGGAGTCACCAGCCCGGCGGAGGCGCACTGGGCGGCGGCGGCCCGAAGCCGGGCTGCTGCCACGACGGGGCCGGATCCCCGGCCTCGTCGTGCACGCCCCGCCGGG
>NZ_JAFLRJ010000599.1 GCF_017315755.1 Streptomyces beijiangensis | reverse complement strand
TGTGCGGCACTGAGCGGGCGGTCCCCCTTCCACCGCGACTCCCTGGGCGGTGTGCTGCACGCGGTCGTCGCCGACGAGATCAGGCCGCCCGCTCAGTGCCGCACAGAGCAGTGCGCCGAGCGACCACAGGTCGGACTCGGGTCCGGTGTGCCCGCCCTGCATCCGCTCGGGCGAGGTGTACTCGGGCGATCCGACGAACGCGCCGGTCGAGCTGATCGTCGTCGACCCGGCGAGCTGCGCGATCCCGAAGTCGGTGAGGACGACCCGTCCGCCCTCTTCCAGAAGGACATTGGCGGGCTTGATGTCGCGGTGCAGCACCCCGCGCGCATGAGCGGCGGAGAGCGCGCCGAGCAGGGCGAGACCGATCCTGGCCGCCTCACCGGCGTCGACGGGCCCCTGGCCGGACAGCCGGTCGGCGAGCGACCCGCCGACCACCAACTCCATGACGATGCACGGGTTGTCATCCGTGTCGACCACCACGTCATGGACGACGATCACATGAGGATGCTTGATCTGGGCGACCGCCCGCGCCTCGCGCAGCGCGGAAGCGGCGGACTCACCGGCGTCGAGATGGAGCTCCTTGACGGCGACCTCGCGGCCCAGAAGCTCATCGGTGGCCTGCCAGACGGTGCCCATGCCACCCCGGCCGATACGCGCCCCGACCCGGTAACGCCCGGCGATCAGACGACTGTTGTGCGTTTCCTGCGACAAGACTGCTCCCCCAAGGTCAATCTCCGCCCATCCTTCGCCATTCCGTCCTTCTGCCCGACATCGGCGTCCGTCAGTTGGGCTGCCAGTGCTGCAGCACGATGTCGAACTGGGCGCGGGTCTTCACCCAGTCGCCGACCGGGCTCGACATGTAGATCGCGTACTCGACGCGCCCGTTGTCGACGTTGTACATCTGGTCGATCGCGCGCCGCTTGCCCGGGTGGTCCTTGGTCTCGGTCCAGGTGAATTCCCAGAGCGCGGCGGGCTGATCACGGAAGGTGTTCGTGTGCAGGCTGACCCGCTGGTAGTTCGGCAGCCGGCCCAGCTGGGGCTCGATGTTCAGCATGTGCGCGTACGGGTTGGCGAAGTCGGGGGCGGTGTCGACACTGATCCGAATGCGGTGGGCGCCGTTGTCCGGGGTGTAGTCGATCTGCTCGCCGTCCACCTGCCGCGACCAGCCCTTCGGTATGGCCAACGAGAAGCCCGCCGGGTCGACGGCCTTCGTCCAGCCGTCCGGGAGCCCGTCCGGGTTCTTCTTTCCGGGGGGTTTGGTACCGGGGGTCTTCGCCGGGGTGGTGTCCGGGACTGTGGGCATGGTCTGCTCCCCGCTGCCCGAGTCCTTGCCGTCCTGGTACTTCATGACGCCGAGGCCCACTCCGCCGCCGACCACTGCGGCCAGGGCCACGACCAGCACGGCCGTGCGCACGGGGTGGCGCTTGCGGTCGTCTGCCTTCGCGGGGGCCGCCGGTGCCGGAGGCGCCGATTCGGGCTCCGGGAGGTGGACCGTCGCCCGCTCCAGGAGATCCTTGGGCACGTTCTGCGTCGGTACGAACGCCTGCGCCTGCTTGGGCGCCCGCCCCTCCATCGCGTCGAGCAGCATCCGCTCGGCCTCGGCGACGCTCGGCCTGTCGGCCGGGTCCTTGCGCAGGAGGGCGGTGATGACGGGGGCGAGGGCTCCGGCGTTCTCCGGCGGCGGCGGTTCCTCGGTGACGACGGCCTGGAGAGTGGAGATCGGTGACGTACGGCGGAAGGGCGAGCGCTCCTCGACGGCCGTGTAGAGCGTGGCGCCTAGCGAGAACAGGTCGGAGGCCGGGCCCGGGGCCTCGCCCTGGATCCGTTCGGGGGCGAGGTAGTCGATGGAGCCGACGATCTCGCCGGTGCGGGTGATCTCCGAGTCGCCCTCGATCGCGGCGATCCCGAAGTCGGTGATCAGGACCCGGCCGTCGCGCGCGAGCAGGATGTTGCCGGGTTTGACGTCCCGGTGCAGCACGCCTGCGGCATGCGCGGCTCGGAGCGCGCCGAGGACATGGAGTCCGATACGGGCCGCCTCGCGCGGCGCGAGTGCCCCGCTCTCCTTGGCGACATCGGCGAGCGAGGGCCCGTCGACGTACTCCATGACGATCCACGGCCGGTCGTCGTACGCGATGACGTCATGGACGGTGACGACACCCGGGTGGTTGATCCGGGCGGCGGCCCTCGCCTCTTTCTGCGTACGCGCGTGCAGGACGGTGCGGTCGGCCTCGGAGACGAACAGACCTGCCGTCAGCTCCTTTACGGCGACGGTGCGGTGCAGCACCTCGTCGTGGGCACGCCAGACCTTGCCCATGCCGCCGCGCCCGATCAGCTCGCCCAGCCGGTAGCGCCCGGCGAGCAGCAGATCCGCGCTTTCGGTGTGTCCCGTGTTCCGAGTGTGTTCCACGCGCCCTTGCCCCGTTCCTCGAAGGCCAGGTTACGGAGGGCCGTTCGACCATGGAACCTCGGGTCGGGCTGTGATACCGCACTGTGACGCTTGCGATTACCGGGGGTTCAGGGGCCTGCGCGGTAAGTGGCGCTCGCCTGCTGGTAGATCTCGGTGACCTTGTCCCGCTGGGCGTCGGGACCGATGACCTGCACGATGTGGTACTTGCCGCCGATGATCATGGCGAGGTTGCGGACGTACACCTGGCGTCCGCTGCCGTCCTGCCAGCTGAACTGGCCTTCGGCCATGGCCTGCTGGCCCACGTCGATACGGCGCAGCCCGCTCGCCTGCGACCAGGAGGAATCGCGAAAGGGCTGCAGCTCGCGCTCCTTGTTGTTCTGGTACGCCATCGGATCGCTGCCCGCGTCCTTGACGGTGTCGCGGCCGGGCACGATCACCAGCTCGAAGTCGCCTCCGAGGTAGCGGATTTGTCCGTTGGCGTTGGCCGAGCGCCGCGTCCAGCTCTTGTCGACGGCTATCCGGAAGCCCGCGGGGTCGTTGCGCAGGGCGTATCCGGCAGCGAGGTGGGCGTCGCTCTCGGTGGACGGGGTGTTCTGCGGCGGGGAGGACTTCTGTGGCGCCGAACTCCCGGTGGCGGGAGCGCTCGGGGAAGGTTTGGGTGCGGGCGCGCTGCCGACCTTCTGCTGCCCGTCGTCGGACTTGGGCATGAACTTCACCGCGTACACCAGGGCCGCGATCAGCACGACCAGGACGACGACGAGCATGATCCGCCCCAGTGAGCGAGGCTTCCCCTGCGGCTTCTGCCTGTTCTGCCTGCCGTGCTGCTGGCGGTGGCGTCCGTGCGCCGCCGTCGGAACGGGCTCGCGGGAACCGCGCTTCTTCCTCCGTACGACCTCGCCCCGGCGCCGGACCACCGGGAGTTTCGTCGCGTCGGCGGCAGGCAGCGGCACGATCTGCTGCCCGGCCTCGGGCTCGGGGGCCGACCGTACGAGGGAGCGGATCCAGCCGCGGAGCTCCTCGAAGTCCGGCCGCTCGGTGGGGTCCTGGCGCAGCAGCGACTCGACGACGGGCCGCAGCGGACCGCACTCCTCGGCGAAGGCGGGCGGCTCGGCACAGACCAGCTGTACGAGCTCGGCGGCGCTCTCCTCGGGGTAGGGGGCGTGTCCCTGCACGGCCCGGAACAGCAGGGCGCCGAGCGCCCACAGATCGGTCGCGGGACCGACCGGGGCGGCCAGCTGCCAGTTCTCGTGCACGGGGCCGGCCTGCTCGGGCGCCCACCTTTCGGTGACGGCACCGACCACGGTGATCCGGGTCTGCCGGGCCCGCTCGGCGGCCAGCGGGGTGGCGGGGCCCCTGCGCGGACGGGCCGCGCCCGGGGCGGCCCGTCCGCGCAGGTGC
>NZ_JAFLRJ010000598.1 GCF_017315755.1 Streptomyces beijiangensis | reverse complement strand
TCCGCCTCCGCCGCGTGGCCGTCGCCGTGACGGCGGCCGCCGCACTGCCCCTGGCGCTGGCCGCCTGTTCCAGCGACAGCAAGGACAGCACGGCGAAGTCCACGCCCAGCGCGACCGCATCGGGTGATGCGATGAGTACGGACAAGCCGTTCGGTCCGGGGTGCGCCTCGGTCCCCAAGGACGGTGCGGGCAGCTTCGACGGCATGGCCAAGGACCCCGTCGCCACCGCAGCCTCCAACAACCCCGCCCTGTCGACCCTGGTCGCCGCGGTGAAGAAGGCCGGCCTGGTCGACACCCTCAACAACGCCCAGAACATCACCGTCTTCGCCCCGACCAACGACGCCTTCGCGAAGATCCCCAAGGCCGACCTCGACAAGGTCCTCAACGACAAGGCCCAGCTCACCAAGATCCTCACCTACCACGTCGTCGGCCAGAAGCTCACCCCCAAGCAGCTCGAGAACGGCACCTTCACCACCCTGGAGAAGAGCAGCCTCACCACCTCGGGCTCCGGCACCACCTACAAGGTCAACGACACCTCCAACGTCGTCTGCGGCAACGTCCCCACCGCCAACGCCACCGTCTACATCGTCGACACCGTCCTCATGCCCAAGAGCTGACCCGGACGTCCGGCAGAGCTGGTCCGGTCGTCGGCAGAGCTGGTCCGGTCGTCGACAGAGCTGGTCCGGTCGTCGACCTCGTCAGAGGTACGCGGGCGACAGTGCGGCCCCCATCAGCCGATGCGGGCCGCCCGAGCCGTCCGCCGCCACGGAGTACAGGTCCGCGCCGTAGTCGCCGGGCAGTGAGTAGACGACCGTGCGGCCGTCGCGCCAGACCACCTGGTCGTCGACGCTGCGCGTCTCGCCGAGCGGGGTCTCCCGCATCGTCCGCAGATCCAGGACGTAAAGGCGCCAGGGGGCGTCGGCCGGCAGTCCGCTCACGCGCTTCTTGAAGACGATCCGGGTGCCGTCGGGTGACAGGGAGGGACATTCGACGTTGGCGCGTACGACAGTGACGGTGCGCGCGTTCAGGTCGCCGCGGACGAGGAAGGTCTTCCCGCCGGTCGCCATCGTCGCGTAGAAGTGCTCGTCGTCGGCGAATGTGACGCCCCAGAAGTTGAGGTCGGCGGCGCGCAGACGGTGGCCGTCTCTGATGGCGCCGAAGTCCTCCAGCGAGGCGTCGAACCGGCCGGTGCGGGTGTCGAGCACAGCGGTCCGGGTGGAGAAGTCGGTGCCCGCGTACGAGTCGCCGCCGACGAAGACGGTCCACGCGACGAGGTGCCCGCTGGGCGAGACCCGGGCCCGGGTGGGGATGCCGGGCAGGGCGTAGTGGGCATGTTCGTGGAGCTGTGCGTCGAGGACCACGGCGCGGTAGCTGTCCTGGACCGCGCCGTGCACGGCCTGCAGGCAGACGCCGGTGCCCGCGGCGGCGTAGAACCGCAGGCACTTCACCCCCGAGGCGCTGCGCGTTCCGCCCGGGGTGGTGGCCGCGACGCTCGTGAGTTCGTCCCTGTGCGGTCCCCACGCCAAGTTCCGGAAGACGATGCGGCGCCCGGCCGCGGCCGGGACGAGCGACACCGGACCGGCCGTCACCCGGGGGCCCCCGGGCTGCGCGCGGTCCTTGCGCGCTGCCCGGTCGCTCGCGTGCAGCAGGGTGGTGGCCGCGACGGCCGACAGGACGAGGACCGCGGCGAGCAGCACGAGGAGTCTGGTCCTGCGTGTCAGCGGGGTCATACGGCGGCCTTTCGAGTGGATGTCATACGGGTACGGACATGGGTGGCCCTGCGCCCGGTCGCAGCGCGGCGGAGAGCGCCGCGCAGACCGCCAGGAGCACAGCGGCGGCGAGCAGCGCCGTACGGTCCCCCCAGGCGCTCCACGCGGCGCCGAACGCGATGGAGCAGGCGAACCGCGCGAACGCCTGGCCGGTCTGGATCAACGCCATCCCGCTGGAGCGGAGTTCGGCGGGGACGGCCTCCGCCGCTGCCGCCATCAGCACACCGTCGGTGGCCGCGTAGAAGCAGCCGTGCAGGGCGAGGACGGCGTAGGGCAGGGCTGTTCCGTGCCAGGAGGACAGGAGAAGTCCGTACGCGAGGAACAACACCAGATGCCCGCCGAGGAAGACCTTCCGGCGTCCCACCCGGTCGGCGAGCCGTCCGAGCGGGACGGCCAGCAGCAGGAAGGCGGCCGCGGTGCCCAGCGGGAGCAGGGCGAACCACCGGTCGGGGACGCCGAGCCGGTGCTGGAGGAGCAGGTAGACGAAGGAGTCGCTGACCGTGGCCAGGCCCAGGAGCAGTGCGCACAGGGCCAGTCCGCGGACGTCCCTTCTGCGCAGGAGTCCGACCGCCGCGCGCAGCGAGACGGCGGAACGGCCGACGCCGTCCGGCGATGGCGCCGTGTCCGGTGTCCCGGTCCGGCTGCCGGGCACGAACAGCACCAGGACCAGGACTCCGAGCGCCGCCACGCAGAAGCTGACGGTGAACACGGCGTCGTATCCGTCGGCGGCGACGTGCAGGATCAGGAACGCGGCCAGTGGTCCGAGCAGTGCGCCGGTCGTGTCCATCGCCCGGTGGATGCCGAAGGCGCGTCCCCGGGCTTCCGGCGGTGCCGCGAGGGAGATCAGGGCGTCGCGCGGTGCGGTGCGCAGGCCCTTTCCGGTGCGGTCGGCGGCCAGCACCGCCCCGATGAGGGGCAGTGAACCGGCCAGCAGGAGAAGGGGTTTGCACACGGCGGAGAGCCCGTAGCCGAACACGGCGACCGCCTTGTGCCGTCCGCCCCGGTCGGCGAGGTGTCCGCCGGCCAGCCTGACCAGTGCGCTGAACCCGTTGTAGACGCCGTCGAGCAGTCCGAAGCCGAGCGGTGAGAGGCCGAGCCCGGCCACCAGGTAGAGCGGGAGCACCGCGGTGACCATCTCCGAGGAGATGTCGGTGATGAGGCTGACGGAACCCAGGGCGAGCACGGTCGGCGCGACAGCGGCCCGCCGCCCGGAACCTGTCCGGGCGGCGGTCGCAGCCGGTGCGGAACGGCTGTCTGCTACGTACACGTCAGGAAGCCCAGACGCCCGTGATGTCGGAGGCGGAGGCGGCCTGTCCCGCGTGCGCGGTGCCGTACATGTCCTCGATGGTGCGCAGCAGGCTGTAGTGGTTGTACGTCGTCGACGACGAGGACCCCGGCGTCACCGGCTGTCCGTACAGCACGGTCGCGATCTTGTTGCCGGCGAGCCTGTTGTCCTCGTCGAAGGTGACGACGAGGAGGCTGTTGTGGGCCTTGGCCCAGGTCGCGTACGCGCCGAGGTTGTTCTTCAGCCAGGTGTCGCCCGTGGCCACCGAGCAGTCGTGCATGTCGCTGCAGAGGTTCGGCACGACGAAGGACACCTGGGGCAGCGTGGTGTAGTCGGCGGGGAACTGCGCGAAGGTGCGCGCCGATGAGGTGGGGACGTTGCTGAAGCCGAACCAGGGGTTGTGCTTGCGGGCGTATTTGCCGCTGCTGCAGGTGGTCGAACCCTGGCTGGGCAGCGTCTCGTTGTAACTCCCCCAGGTCTTGCCCGCCGCTATGAGCTCGGAGGCGAGGTTGGGTGCGGAGGAGAAGCCCGGGGTGTAGCAGCTGTCGTCCGTGATGCCCTGGGTCGAACCGGAGAACAGCGCGAAGTAGTTGGGCTGGCTGGGGTGGGTCTCGGCGTACGAGGCGGAGAGGTTGGCGCCGCCGGTCTTCAGCGAGTTGATGTACGGGGCGCTGGAACTGCCGATGACCTGGTTGTAGGCGTGGTTCTCGAAGACCACGACGACGACGTGGTCGGGTGTGGGTACTCCGGCCGCGGCCTGGGCGGACGACGCGGAGCCGAGGCCGGTCCACAGACCGGCGAGGGCGGCCGCAGCAGCGGCGGACGCGGCGACTGCGAGACGGGTACGGCGCTGAAGGGACCGGTGTGGGGACCTGCCGAACACGATGTACCTCCGGTGTGGGGAACGGGGGCGGTGCACCGCGACGTTAGACACGGTGGCCTTGTGCTGGAAGTGCCTCTGGGTGAAGTCTCGGGGAACGTACGACAGTTGTCATGTCTACGTCGGTTCACTCGGATCTGCCAGGGTCCGGACGCAGAACCATCCCCCACACCCAGGAGGACCGATGTCCCCTTCCCGCCACAGACTCCGTCTCCCGAGGCTGCGTACGGCGTTCGTCGCCGCAGCGGCCGCGGCGCTCACGTCGCTCGGACTCACCACGGGCGGTGCCGGTGCGGCCGCCGCGGCGGC
>NZ_JAFLRJ010000597.1 GCF_017315755.1 Streptomyces beijiangensis | reverse complement strand
CCGTACGGGGTGGGGTCGGCGGCCGGCCCGGGGCCCGGCTGCGCCGGTACCGCGCGGGCAGGCCCGTCGGCGGGCCGTCCCGCGTACAGCAGCGCCGCGTGCAGCCGCTCCTCGCCGGTCGCCGACCCCACCCCGTACGGGGACACGATGGTCACCGGGCTCGCCGCACTCGCCCTGCACCGCTTCGCCTCCGCTCCCCCACTGCTCTCCCTCGACCAGATCGACGTCCTGGTGGCCCGCACCCGCCGTCTGCGCTCCACCGGTTTCGCCCGCCTCATCCGGGCCCACGCCCTCCCCCGGCCGCAGCAGATCACCGGCGTGCCCGTGGCCCCCGTACCGCGTGCGCTCGCCGACGCGGTCGCGCAGCTCACCGATGCCAATGCGGTACGGCGGCTGCTGACCGAGGCCGTACGCGGCGGGCACTGCGAACCGTCCGCCATCGTCAAGGAGTTGAACCAGGCGCGGCTGCTGACCCGCTCCCATGTCGTCGACGCCGTCGACTCGCTCCTCGCCGAGGGCCGGGCCATCGCCGAGGACCGCCTGTACGACCTGGTCCGCTCCCACAGCCTCCCCGACCCGCTCTGGAACGTGGACCTGCGCCTCCCCGGCGGCCCCCACCTCGGCGGTGTCGACGCCTACTGGCCCGACCAGGCCGTGGCGGTGGAGCTCGACACGCGGGCGCCGCGCCATGACGAGGACGCCACATGGAGCGAGTACGCCCGTAAGCGCGAGCACCTGGAGCGGCTCGGCATCACCGTCGTACACATCACGCCGAAGAAGCTGCGCGATGCGGCCGAACAGCAGGCGACGGTCGTACGCACCGCCCTGATGGCCTCGAACGACCGCGACCCGGCCGCCTATGTGGTCGTACTCCCCCGGTGAACGACCCCGGCCATCAACTACCGCCGCTTCAACAGCAGTTCGGTGTTCCGGTCGACCGGTTTCCCCGACAGGTCCTTGCGGGAGCCCGGCGCGTTGAAGGCCAGTTCGCGGTAGAGCGCGGCGAGTCCGGTCTGGGAGAGGTCGTGGAAGTCCGTGCGGTGCGGGGCGGCGGACTCCACCAGCGTCGTGAAGACCGAGAGCGTGCCGTCCTTGTTGTCCACCAGCTCGAAGACCCTGGCCAGTTGGGGATAGTCGATGTGGGACGCGGTGGTGATCTCCCAGAACGTGCCGTGCGGCCGGATCTTGTTGCGGTGGCTGTGACCGTTGATCCAGGCGATGACCTTGGGGTGCTGCTTCAGGAGCGCCACCAGTTCCGCGCCGTCGTGTCGCGCGTCGTCCGGGTGGGCGGGGTCGGTGTGGGTGTTGTCCATGGTCCAGCTGTTGTGGTGGCTGAAGATCACCACGTACGGGTCGTCACTGCTCTTCAGCGTCCGCTCCAGCCAGCGCAGCTGGGCGGTGCCGATGGTCCCTTCGAAGTGGCCCCCGCGGTCGGTCGTGTCGAGGCTGATGCCGAGCACGTCGTCGGAGATCCGGAAGGTGTAGTGGAGGGTGTCGTCGGCGAGGCTGGCGGCGGTGTAGCCGTGCCCCGCCGGACCGTGGCCCGTGTGGGCGGGGTCGAGGTGGGCGGTGAGGTACTCGCCGCGGGTGAAGGGGGCGCGTGCCGGGTCGGGGGTCACAGCGCGCAGCGTCTTCGCGTGGCGGCGCATCAGTGCGGCGAAGTGGCTGCCGTCGTAGTCGCCGTTGGCGCGGTCCCGCTTGAGCTGGGCCAGCGCCTCCGCCTGGGTGGTCGCGTACAACTTGCGGCCGCCGACCGCGAAGTCGGCCA
>NZ_JAFLRJ010000596.1 GCF_017315755.1 Streptomyces beijiangensis | reverse complement strand
CGCGGTCGGCGCTGGCGCCGCTGGACAGGACGTCGTGGTTGCCGACGGTGGAGTACCAGGGGATACGCAGTCCCGGGCTGTTGACGTCACGCATCGCGGCCGCCAGGAAGCCCTCGATGTGCGGGAAGGCGTGCTGCTGCTTGTCGGTGTCGCGCAGGGTGGTGTCGGGGTTCCAGAAGAGCTTCAGACCTGAGCTCTGTACGCCTTCGAAGTGGTGCGGGTCGCCGGTGTTGGGGGTGATGCGGCCGCCGCTCATCACCTTGAGGAACCAGTCGAGTTCGGCCCGGGAGTTGTTGTCGGCGTTGTCCCCGGTGGTCATCACGAAGGAGAGCGGCGCGCCGGTCGCGGGGGCCGTGCGCAGGGCGTTCNNGGTGTCGGCGGCGCGGAGGAATTCACCGCGTACGGGGTGCTGGACGTCGGTGAGGTGGAGGTCGGTGAGCTGGACGAAGGCGGCGAGGGTGGTCCTGCGGTCGGCGCGCCCGGCGGCGGGGGCCGCGAGTTCGTTCCGTACCGTACGGGACCAGCCTGCGCCGTCCCCGAGGCGGCGGTAGCCGT
>NZ_JAFLRJ010000595.1 GCF_017315755.1 Streptomyces beijiangensis | reverse complement strand
CGCGCCGAGGGCCGGAAGGAGACGGTCAGCCCGTGCTTGTGGGCCAGGCGGCCGACGACCGCGAGCCCCAGACGCGTGCCGGAGAGGCCCGCGAGGTCGAGCCGGCGGGCGCTGTCGACGGCCACCGCCTTCTCCGCGCGCCGCAACTGGACCTCGTTCATCACCAGGCCGCTGTCCTCGATCGTGACGATGACCCCGGCCGGGACCTCCTCCACGTACACATGGACCTCGGCGGTGGGCGGCGAGAAGTTGGCAGCGTTGTCAAGGAGCTCGGCGAGCGCGTGCATGACGCCCTCCGCCGCGTGACCCGCGACGGCGATCTCGCTGGTGGAGTGGAGGCGCACCCGCTGGTAGCCGGAGATACGGCCCAGCGCGCCGCGCAGGATCGACTCCATCACGATCGGCTTCGCCCAGCGGCGGCCCGACCGCGCCCCGGTGAGGACGGCGATCGAGTCGGCGAGCCGCCCGGCCTGGGCGGTCCTGTGGTCGNNGGCCTGCATACGGCCCGCGGCGTTGGCGGCCGCGGCGAGCGCGGCGGCGCGCTGCGACTCGGCGCGGGCGGTCTCGGTCCGGGCGCGGGCGGCCTCGGCCTTGAGCTCGCCCTCCCGTACGCCGAACAGGTCAGCTGTCGCGGCCATTTCGGAGAAGCGGGCGTGCATCTCCTGCGCATCGCGTTTCCCGCGCGCCGCGACGATGTAGACGGCGGCGCAGAGCAGCACGACAAGGGCGCCCAGGCACCAGACGAGTGTGGCGGTCATCAGACGAAGTCCTCATGGACGGATACGACAGACGGGACGAACCGGGCGAAGAGGTGGTGACAATTCCTGCACAACGTCCGGCAACTATAGGAGAGTTAGTGATCACATTGGGGAGTTCTTGGTGTGGAGATTGTTGATACCGGTGCACATTCTGCCCAGGTGCATGCTGGGGTGATGGGACTCGAACTCGAGGAAAAACTCCGGCGGGCCGTACGGGGCGAGATCGGCTTCGGGACGGCCGCCCGCGCCCTGATGACGATGGACGCCTCCAACTACCGCCGGGTGCCGCTGGGCGTCGTCGCCCCGCGGGACGCGGACGATGTGGCCGCGACGCTCGCGGTCTGCCGGGAGCTGGGGGTTCCCGTGGTGCCGCGCGGGGGCGGGACCTCCATCGCCGGACAGGCGACCGGCATCGGCGTCGTCATCGAC
>NZ_JAFLRJ010000594.1 GCF_017315755.1 Streptomyces beijiangensis | reverse complement strand
GGTCGCGCTGCGCGCCATCGTCCAGTCGCTCAGGGAAGGTGACGCACGGCTCACCGACCTGCTCGCCCTGAATGTCTCCGACCTCGACCACGCCTCCCGCGAGGCAAACCTGACCGACCAGGCCAAGGAGCCGCATCGCGCGCTGCCGTTCAGCCAGGAAGCAACAGCTCTGCTCCGCGAGGCCTCCGACGGGCACGCCGGCGGCCCCCTCTTCCACGCCCCCACCGGGCAACGGCACGGCCGCGAGACCGTCACTCACCAGATGCAGGCCACCACCGGCTTCACCCCACACGAGATCCGTGCCGCCGGCCGCAAGCAACGGCACCCGGC